>NZ_CM129665.1:2756609-3113218 GCF_052978265.1 Rhodanobacter sp. UC4448_H15
TCGGCCCACTGTAGCCGGTCGGGTGTACAGAAAGCGCTCATTCACGGCAACGGCGCGCTTTCGGTGGACAATCGCCATCCACGCCGGAGAATCCCCATGCCGAAGATCGATGTCAGCCAGGTGCCCGAGCGCAAGGGCTCGGGCTATCCGCCGCCGTTTGCCGCCTTCGCCGGCGCGCGCACCAAGCAGGCGCTGGGCGATGCCGGCGGCCTCGCCGATTTCGGCGTCAATCTCACGCAGCTTCCGCCGGGCGCGTGGTCGAGCCAGCGGCACTGGCATACCAACGAGGACGAGTTCGTCTGCGTGCTGTCGGGCGAGCTGGTGCTGATCACCGACGACGGCGAGCAGCCGCTGCGCACGGGCGAGTTCGCGGCGTTCCCGAAGAACTGTCCCGACGGTCATCACCTGGTCAACCGGAGCGCACAGACAGCCGTCTATCTGGAGATCGGCAGTCGCCACGCGGACGACCGCTGCCACTACCCCGACATCGACCTGCACTGGGACGGCGCGGCCGGCGTCTACACGCACAAGGACGGCTCGCCGTATCCGTAGGAGCCCGCTTGCGGGCGATGCTTTAGTAGCCGGGATTCGGGATTCGCGAGAGCATCGCCCGCAGGCGGGCTCCTACCCGTTGATGAGTCGGCAGCCTGGCTATTTCAGCGTGGCGGCTCCAGTGGCCGAACCCGCCGCGGCAGGCTGCAGGTGCTGGCCGACCAGCAGGCCGCGGATCGTGCGCAGCCGGGCCTTGATCTTCGCTTCGTTGGCCGCTCCGGTGCGCAGCAGCAAGCGCTGGCCGGCGGAGCGCGCTTCCAGCGCCGGATCGGCGAACACGTACTGGCCCCTGGACGGCAGCAGTGCCGGCGGCGTGGCGGGCTCGGGCGCGGCGAGCAAGTTGTCGATCACCACGATCAGGCGGTCATTGAAGTAGCCGTGCGGGTAGCCCAGGTGTTCGTAGGCCTGCTGGAACAGCGGATAGGCGTGCACGTACCAGGCTACCAGCGCCTGCGGATCGACCTGCTCGACGATCGCCATGTACGGCGCATAGCGGGCGGCGTTGGCTTCGCCGATCACGGTTTGGCCGTCCATTTCGCCGGTGACGAAGGCACCCTTGGGCGGCCTCGCGGGCATCATGATGCCGCCGAGGCTGCGCCCGGGCATGGCGTCGATGCTGGCCACGATGCGGTTGATGATCTGCGGGCGCACCAGCAGCAGCGACAGCTCGCTGTCGCCGGCCAGCCGCTGCAGGGCGGCCAGCACGTCGTCGTCGCTCTGGTCCAGCGCCGGCAGCGGCGCGGTGGAGGCGCTGGCCGGGACGGTTTGCGCCTGTGCCTGCGCGATCGGATGCTGGATCGGCGCCGCCGCGCTGCGGCTCGTCGCCGGTTGCGCCATTTCCGCCGTCGGCGGGCTCGCCGCCTCGGGCTGCATGGCGCGTCGCACCAGCCAGCCCCCCGCCCCGACCAGGACGATCACCACGATCGCCGCGGCGACCCAGCTTCCGGTTGATGTCTGCCTGCGCATGAACTTCCCCGTGGTTGCCTTCAAATAGTGCTGGGACTGGAGCCCGCGCGATTCGTTCAACCGGCGTGGTTCAGGCCTTCAATCGGTAGCCGCTGCGGAAGATCCACCACACCAGTCCCAGGCAGATGCCGAGGAACACCAGGGTCATGCCCAGGCTGATCCCCACGCCGACGTCCGACACGCCGTAGAAACTCCAGCGGAACCCGCTGATCAGGTACACCACCGGGTTGAACAGGGTCACCTTCTGCCACAGCGGCGACAGCATGTGGATCGAGTAGAAACTGCCGCCAAGGAAGGTCAGCGGCGTGACGATCAGCAGCGGCACCAGTTGCAGCTTCTCGAAGTTGTCCGCCCAGATGCCGATGATGAAGCCGAACAGGCTGAAGGTCACCGCGGTGAGCACCAGGAACGCGACCATCCACAGCGGGTGCGCGATCTCGAAGGTGACGAACAGCCGCGCAGTGGCCAGGATGATCGCGCCCAGGATGATCGACTTGCTCGCCGCCGCGCCGACGTAGCCGGCGACGATCTCGAACGGCGACACCGGCGCCGACAGGATCTCGTAGATGGTGCCGACGAACTTGGGGAAATAGATCCCGAACGAGGCGTTGGAGATGCTCTGCGTGAGCAGCGACAGCATCACCAGGCCCGGCACGATGAAGGCGCCGTAGCTGACCCCGTCGATGCCGTTCATGTGCGAGCCGATCGCCGCGCCGAACACCACGAAGTACAGCGATGTGGAGATCACCGGCGAGACGATGCTCTGCAGCAGCGTGCGCCGCGTGCGCGCCATCTCGAAGCGGTAGATCGCGCGGATGCCGTGGATGTTCATGCGCGCTCCCTGACCAGGTCCACGAAGATGTCCTCCAGCGAGCTCTGGCTGGTCCTGAGATCCTTGAAGTCGATGCCCAGTTCGCCCAGCCGGCGCAGCAGCACGTCGATGCCGCTGCGCTCGTCCTGCGCGTCGAAGGTGTAGACCAGTTGCTGGCCGTCAGCGGACAACTCCAGCGCGTGGCCGGAAAGTTCGGCGGGGATCGCCGCCAGCGGCGACTGCAACTGCAGGGTAAGTTGCCGCCGGCCGAGCCTGTTCATCAGCTCGGCCTTGTCCTGCACCAGGATCAGCTCGCCCTTGTTGATCACGCCGATGCGGTCGGCCATCTCCTCGGCCTCGTCGATGTAATGCGTGGTGAGGATGATGGTGACGCCACTGGCGCGCAGGCCGCGCACCATGGTCCACATGTCGCGGCGCAGCTCCACGTCGACGCCGGCGGTGGGTTCGTCCAGGAACAGGATGCGCGGCTCGTGCGACAGCGCCTTGGCGATCATCACCCGGCGCTTCATGCCGCCGGACAGGGTGATCATCTTGTTGTCCTTCTTGCTCCACAGCGAGAGGTCCTTCAGCACCTTCTCGATGTACGCCGGGTCTGGCGCCCTGCCGAACAGGCCGCGGCTGAAGCTGACCGTGTTCCACACCGTCTCGAACGAGTCGGTGGTCAGCTCCTGCGGCACCAGGCCGATCTGCGAGCGCGCGGCGCGGTATTCGCGCACCACGTCGTGGCCATCGGCCAGCACGGAGCCTTCGCTGGGATTGACGATGCCGCAGATGATGCTGATCAGGGTGGTCTTGCCGGCGCCATTGGGGCCGAGCAACGCGAAAATCTCGCCCTGGCGGATCTGCAGGTCGATCGGCTTGAGCGCCTGGAAACCGGAGACGTAGGTCTTGCTGAGCTGTCTGACGTCGATGATCGGCTGCACGCGATCTCCTGGGCCTGGGGACGGGCGACGGGAACGGGCGATGGTATGCCCTTCGACGCGGCACGGCCAGCCGCTGCTGCACCCCTGGACTTCGGCGCCGCGCCTGCGCTCAGGGCGAACGGCGATGTCGTTTCCCGCTCCCCATTCCCGATGCCGCCCGACGGCGCGCCCTTCCCCGCAGGCGGGCCGCCCATCTTCCTCGCCACCGCGCTGATCCCGCTCTCGCTGGTGGTCGCCAGCATCGGCCTGCTGCCGTTGCTCGAAGGCCAGGAACTGCCGCCGGAACCGGCGGTCCTTCGTGAGGAGAACATGGCCCGCCGGGCCGCAGCCATCGCCGCCGTCGTCTCGGACGAGGTCTCGCACCGGCGGGTGCGCGAGATCGACCTGCAGGAAGCACACTACCGCCAGACCGCACGCCCCGGTTCCGCGATCCTTCCGGCCGATCGCTCCACGCATTCCCCAGGGAACCAGACCATGCGCATGTTCCGCCAGTTGCTCATCGTGGCAACCCTCGCCATCGCAGGACCCGCTGCCGCCGCCAGCCTGCCGAACCGGCCGGTGCCGTCGCTGGACCTGCATCGGTATGCCGGCCAGTGGTACGAAATCGCGCGCCTGCCGATGTACTTCGAACGCGAGTGCCTCGATGCCGTCGTCGCCACGTACACGCCGAATCCCGACGGCACCATCCACGTGCACAACACCTGCCGCACCCGCAAGGGCCGGTCGTCGGTCGACGGCGTGGCGCGGATGAAGAAACACCAGCCGGCCGCGCTGGAAGTGCGCTTCGCGCCTGCCTGGCTGACCTGGCTGCCGATGGCATGGGCCGACTATTGGGTGATCGAGGTGGACGCCGACTACCAGTGGGCGGTGATCGGCGGCCCCGGCCGCAACCACCTGTGGATACTCTCGCGCCAGCCCACGATGGATCCCGCACTTTTGCAGACCCTCGTGGAGCACTCGCGCCAGCGTGGCTATCCGGTCGACCGATTGATGATGACCGCACCCGCCGGTGCGCCGGACCGGCCCGCGGAAAGCGCGCCGGCGCCGAACGGAGCCCCGCCCCTCCACGACCGTGGCCTCAGGCCGGCGGCACCGGAAACGCGCGGATGATTTCGAACGTCGCGATCGCGCAGGCGGTGGCCACGTTCATCGACGAATGCGCGCCCAGCATGGGGATGTGCACGGTCTGGTCGGAGCCGTCCAGCAAGGCCTGGCTTACGCCGCGGTTCTCCGAACCGAGCACCAGGCAGATGCGCTCGCCCGCGGCCACCGGCAGCTCGCGGATGTCGATGCTGGCGCTGGTGAGCTCCAGGCTGACGATGCGGTAGCCGGCGGCCTTCAGTTCGTGCACTACCGGCAGCGGATCGTCGTCGTGGCGGAACGGCACGTGCTGCTCGGTCGCACGCGAGGTCTTGCGCAACTTGCGGTTGGGCGGCACCGCCGAAGCGCCGGTGAGGTGGATCATCTCCACCCCCAGCGCGTCGGCAATGCGGAACACGCTGCCCACGTTCATCGGCACCTCGAAGTCGTGCACCAGGTAGCGCAGCGCGAACGCGGAACGCGCCGGGCGATGCTGCCAATGGTCGAGCTGCCGGTTCGCCATGCCGCGACCGGCTCAGGCCAGCAAGAGCAGCAGGGGCGCGGCAATCCCGCCCAGCAGCACGGCGCCGAACAGCCGCGGCCGGCGAGTGAAGCGCCAGGCCATGTACAGCCCGCTGCACACCGACATGAACAGGCCCAGCGCGATCGCGGCGAAGAAGATCTTCATCGGCAGCAGGTTGCGGCGCGCACCGGGTGCCGCGGGCGCGCCCTGCACCGCTGCCCGCGCGACCGGCGCGGCCTCGGCCACCGCTGCCGCCGGACGCGGACGCCGCACCGGCACCTCCAGGGTCTGCTTCTTGTGCAGCTGCGCCATGCTGGCCAGCCACGCCGGTGGCGCGTAGCTGCTGCCGCGGCTGGCCTCATGCAGGCCGAAGGTCTGCAGGCCGCCGCTCACCGCCAGGAACAGCAGCATCGGCGCGGTGAACACGCCGAGGTAGAGATGGCAGCTGCGAACGAAGCGGATCAGGCGATGCGACGACGGCATGGGCGGCGATATCCACGAAACGGGCGCACAGGGTACGCCGCTGCATGGCGCACCGGCCAGCCGTTGGCACGGCAATCCGCACTGCTGCTAACCTCGCCGCTGGACCGCCGCGATCGCGTTGCCGTGGCTCGGCGTCCACCATCGGTCGGAGCAGTGCGTGGCTTTCGAAATCGAAGAGCGTCGGATCGACGTGGCCGATCTGCAGCTGGGCATGTTCGTGTGCCGGCTGGATCGGCCATGGGAGGAGACGCCATTCGCACTGCAAGGTGTCGCGCTGACCCGGCTGGAGGACATCGAGACCCTGCAGCAGTTGTGCCGCGAGGTCTGGGTCGATGCGCGCCGCCTGGTGCCGCCGGACGCGCCGCAGGCGCTGATGCGCGCCGACGCCCCGCGCCACCGCTTCAGCAGCCGCACCCATTACGCCGATCTCGCCGCGGTCGAGGACGAGGCGCCACGTGCCCGCGCCGCGCTGGAGAACGCCTCGCAGATCGTCGATGGCCTGTTCGAGGACGTGACCAGCGGCCGCGAGCTGTCGGTCGAGCGCGTCGAGCAGGCGGTGCGCCCGCTGGTGGCCACCGTGCTGCGCAGCGCGGATGCGTTCTTCCTGGTGGAGGGCCTGCGCCGCAGCGACAGCTATTCCTACAGCCACGCGGTGAGCTGCAGCGCGCTGGCCGCCGCGTTCGGCCGACACATGGGTTTCGACGAGGAGACCATCTTCAGCCTCGCCGCCGGCGGCCTGCTGATGGACGTGGGCAAGACCCGCCTGCCGGAGCAACTGCTGCAATATCCGGGTTCGCTGGCTCCCAGCGAGGTCGACATCATCCGCTCGCACATCGGCCACGGGCTGGCCCTGCTGGACGAGGCAGGCATCGCCAACCTCGACGTGCTCGACATCGTGCGCACCCACCACGAGCGCCACGACGGCAGCGGCTACCCGGACGGCCTGGCCGGCCACGCCATCCCGATCAGCGGGCGCATGCTCGGCATCATCGACAGCTACGACGCGATGTCCAGCGCGCGTCCCTACCGCGCGCCCATTTCACGCCACCAGGCGCTGCAGCAGATCTACGCCGCACGCAACCGCCTGCATCAGGCCGAGATGATCGAGCAGTTCCAGGTCTGCCTCGGCGTCTACCCCACCGGCTCGCTGGTGGAACTGAGCACCGGCGAGGTGGCGATCGTGATGGCGCAGAACCAGGTGCGCCGGCTGCGCCCGCGGGTGGCGATCCTGAGCGAGCCGAACAAGCAGCCGCTGGACGATTTCCGGGCGGTGGACCTGATGCAGCTGGACGACGACGAGGGCGTCGACATCGTGCGCAGCCTGGCGGTCGGCGACTACGGTATCGATGCCAGCCGCTTCTTCCTGTAATGATGGCCACCCCGACGCCCGTCCACCCGCCTTCCCCCTGGCCCGCCGCCGCATGCTGAATCGCGAACACATCTTCGAGCAGATCGACGCGCACATCCGCGCCAGCGCAGGCGAGCGTTTCGCCGTGCTGATGCTGCGCGTGCCCGGCCTGCGCGAGATCAGCCTGCGCTTCGGCTACGCCCAGGGCGAACAAGCCGAGGACATGGCGCATGCGCTGATCCAGCGTTCGCTGCGTCCGATCGACCGCGTGTTCCGCGCCGGCGACGACAGCTTCGTCGTGCTGCTGCCGGATATGCTCAGCGCCAACCACGCCCTGCTCGCCGGCACGCGCCTGACCCAGGCCTTCGAGCAGCCGCTGGACGGAACCGCCTCGCCCTGGCTGGTGCGGCCGGTGATGGGCATCGCGCTGTATCCCGACCACGGCCCCGGCGCCGACCGCCTGTGTCGCCGCGCCAGCATGGCGCTGGACGAGGCGCAGCGGCGCGGCGAGCTGTACGTGGTCTACGCGCCGCACGACACCCAGGTCGAGATCTTCTACGACGAACTGCGCGAGGCGCTGGACGCCAACCGGCTGCAGGTGTTCTTCCAGCCGATCTGGAACCTGCAGAGCGACCGCCTGGCCGGCGCCGAATCGCTGGCGCGCTGGAGCAGCCCCAACCACGGCGAGGTCTCGCCCGCCAACTTCGTGCCGTTCTCCGAGCAGAGCGACCTGATCTCGGTACTCACCCGCTGGAGCATGAACACGACCCTGCGGCACGTGGCCAGCCTGCCCTCGTTCCAGGGCCTGCGCTTTGCGATCAACTTCTCGCCGCGCGTGCTGTCGCGCCCGGGCATGGTGGAGCAATTGACCGGCGCGCTGGAAATCTGGGGCGTGCCACCGACGGCGGTGATCGTGGAGATCACCGAGACCACCCTGGTCAACGACCTCGAGCTGAGCGTGCAGGTGTTGCGCCGGTTGCGCGACCGCGGCATCGGCATCGCGATCGACGATTTCGGCACCGGTTACGCCTCGATCGCCTACCTGCGCCAGTTCCCGGCCACCGAATTGAAGATCGACCAGTCGCTGATCGGCGCCATCCGCAGCGAACCGCATACCGCCAAGCTGGTGCGCGCCATCATCAACATGGCCCACCACATGGACCTGGCCACTACCGCCGAAGGCATCGAGGATGCCGCCACCCAGGCGCTGCTGATCGACATGGGCTGCGACTTCGGCCAAGGTTTCCATCTCGGCCGCCCGCAACCGGCCGCCGACTTCATCGCGCGCTTCGCCACCACGGTGCCGCCCGCGTGAGCGCGCACCGGACCACGCCACAGGGTGGTTCCCGTCGCGCCCGGAACCATGGGCGCCGCTGAGGTCGGCGGCGGCATCCGCTTCGCGCTCGACGGCGCCAGCAAGCGGTACGGCAAAGTCGTGGCGCTGCAGCCGATCGAGCTGGCATTCGAGGCCGGCAGCACCACCGCGCTGATCGGCAGCAGCGGTTCGGGCAAGTCCACCGTGCTGCGCCTGCTGCTGGGGCTCGAGCGCAGCGACAGCGGCTGCGTGCGCGTGGACGGCCGCGCCCTGCAGCCGGCCGACATCCTCGCCTTGCGCCGTCGCGTGGGCTACGTGATCCAGGACGGCGGGCTGTTTCCGCACCTCACCGCCATGGGCAACCTCGGCCTGCTGCCGCAGCACCTGGGCTGGGCGCCGCAACGCATCCGCGAGCGAGCGCAGGCGCTGGCGCAGCTCACCCGGCTGCCGTCGGACGCGCTGGCGCGCTACCCGGCCGAACTCTCCGGCGGCCAGCGCCAGCGCGTGGCGCTGATGCGCGCGCTGATGGTCGACCCCGACGCCTTGCTGCTGGACGAACCACTGGGTGCACTGGACCCGATCGTGCGCCACGAATTGCAGGAGCAGTTGCAGCGCATCTTCGGCGAACTGGGCAAGACGGTGATCGTCGTCACCCACGACCTGGCCGAGGCGGCCTGGTTCGCCCCCCGGCTGGTGCTGCTGCGGCGCGGCGCGGTGGTGCAGGACGGCAGCTACGCGGATCTGCGCGACCGCCCGGCCGACGACTTCGCGCGCCAGTTCGTGCAGGCGCAACGCACGCTGCCGGCCACGCCATGACCGGCATGCCTGCCCGCATCGCCATCGTGCTGCTCGCCGGCCTGCTGCCGGCGCTGGCGATCGCGCAACCGGTGCGGATCGGCTCCAAGCAATTCACCGAGTCGGTGATCCTGGGCGAGATCGCGCGACTGGCCGCACGCGATGCCGGCGTCCAGGCCGTGCACGAGCGCGAGCTGGGTGGCACCCGCATCCTGTGGAAGGCCCTGCAGCAGGGCGACATCGACGCCTACCCCGAGTACACCGGCACACTGACCCACGAGCTGCTGCAAGACGTGCCGGCCGACGCCGACATCGCCACCTTGCGCGCCCGGCTGAAACCGCTGGGCATCGGCATCACCGACCCACTCGGTTTCGACAACACCTACGCGATCGGCATGCGTCAGGACGAGGCGGCGCGACTGGACATCCGCCGCATCTCCGACCTGCGCGCGCACCCGTCGCTGCGCTTGGGCTTCTCCAACGAGTTCATGGACCGCGGCGATGGCTGGCCGGGTTTGCGCCGCGCCTATGCCCTGCCGCAAACGAAGGTCAGCGGGCTGGATCACGTGCTGTCCTACCGCGCGGTGGCCAGCGGCGCGGTGGATGCGATCGACCTGTACAGCACCGACGCGGAGATCCCCTACTACCACCTGCGCACCCTGCCCGACGACCGCCACTACTTCCCGCGCTACCAGGCGGTGTTCCTCTATCGGCTGGCGCTGGAGCGGGACGAGCCCGCCTTCGTCGCCGCCCTGCGCCGCCTCGCCGGCCGCATCGACGAGCAGGCGATGCGCACGATGAATGCCGCGGTGAAGCTCGACGGCCGCCGCGACAGCGCGGTGGCCGCCGACTTCCTCGGCACCCGCGTCGAGGCGGGGCGGCGCGGCCTGTGGCAGCGGCTGCGCCAGCGCAGCGTGGAGCACATCGAGCTGGTGGCGAGCTCGCTGGGCCTGGCGCTGGCGCTGGCGATCCCGCTCGGCATCGTCGCCGCGCGTCGGCGCCGGCTGGGGCAACTGGTGATCGCGGCCACCGGCGTGCTGCAGACGGTGCCGTCGCTGGCGATGTTCGTGTTCATGATCCCGTTGCTGGGCATCGGCACCTGGCCGGCGGTGGCCGCGCTGTTCCTGTACAGCCTGCTGCCGATCGTGCGCAACACGCATGCCGGCCTGGTCGGCATTGCGCCGGAACTGATGGAATCGGCCGCGGCACTGGGCCTGCCACGGCGGGTGCGGCTGCGCCGCATCGAATTGCCGCTGGCGATGCGCTCGATCCTGGCCGGCATCAAGACCGCCGCAGTCATCAATGTGGGCACGGCCACCCTGGCCGCGCTGATCGGCGCCGGTGGCTACGGCCAGCCGATCCTCACCGGCATCCGGCTGGACAGCATCCCGCTGATCCTGGAAGGCGCGATCCCCGCGGCGGTGCTGGCGCTGCTGGTGCAGGGCCTGTTCGAACTGGTCGAGCGCTGGCTGACGCCGCGCGGGCTGCGCCTGCAGGCGCGGCAATAAACGGCCGCAAGGCGGCGTCGGCTATCCTGTGGCGGGTTCAATGCGAGATTGTCGACATGTTTCGATCCTTGTTGTTGTCATTGATTCTGACGGTCACTCCGCTCGCCGTGCATGCCGCCGCACCGGCCGAGGCCGCGCTGGCCGACCTGCCGAACGTGTCGTTCCCGGCGCCGCATCGGGTCGCATCGGGCAGGTTGCAGGCCGATGACGTGGCCGCCCTGCAGCGAGCCGGCATCAAGCAGGTGATCGACCTCAGCGTGGACAGCGAGACGCCGCGCTTTGACGAGGCCGCCGCCATGCGCGCGGCGGGCATCAACTATCACAACCTGCCGATCCACGGCGCCGCCGACCTGACCCGCAACAACGTGGTGCAGTTCGACCGCCTGCTGCACCAGGCCGGCACGCAGGAAACCCTGGTGCATTGCGCGAGCAGCAACCGGGTCGGCGCGATGATCGCGCTGCGCGCTGCCTTGATCGACGGCAAATCGAGCGAAGCCGCGCTGGCAGAAGGCCGCCGCTGGGGCATGAAGAGCCTGGAGCCGGCCGTGCGCGAACGCCTGCAGGCGTGGTCGGGCAATCCGCAACACGGAAGGCAGGAGCAGAGCCTGCCCGCATCCGGCGGCACAACGCCGTAGGGCGGCACCGCCCGCCGGCTCTTGTCGCAGTGTGAAGGGCGGGCATTGCCCGCACGGCGCCGAGGCGGAATGGGCTACCATGCGCGCCTCCCACGTCCTTGCGCGGCACCGCCCTGGCTCCGATCCCCCCCTCGTCGCCCGTAACCGCACTGCCCTTGCGCGCGGTGTTGCTGATGCTGGCCAGCGCCAGCCTGTTTGCCCTGATGGCGGTGGTGATCCGGCTGGCCTCGGCGCAACTGCACCCGTTCCAGATCACGTTCTTCCGCAGCGCGTTCGGCACGCTGTTCGCGCTGCCGCTGCTGATCGGGCCGGGCTGGTCGCTGCTGCGCACGCCACGCTTCGGCTTCTACGTGATGCGCTGCGTGCTCGGCATGGGCGGCATGCTGGCGGGCTTCTGGGCAATCGTGAACCTGCCGCTGGCCGAGGCGGTGGCGCTGTCGTATTCGTCGCCGCTGTTCGTCACCATCGGCGCAGTGATCTTTCTCGGCGAGGTGGTGCGCCGGCGCCGCTGGACTGCGGTGATCGCCGGCTTCATCGGCGTGCTGGTGATCGTGCGCCCCGGCAGTGCCGCGTTCGCACCGGGCAGCATGGTCGCGCTGCTGGCGGCCGGGCTCACGGGCGCGGTGACGATCAGCATCAAGTCGCTGACCGGCAGCGAGCCGGCCGACCGCATCGTGCTGCTGACCACCTTGCTGTGGGTGCCGCTGTCGCTGCCTGCGGCACTGTCGGTGTGGCAATGGCCGCACGCCGGCATCTGGCCGTGGCTGGTGCTGTCAGGCGCGCTGGGCACCGGCGGCCACTATTGCTGGACGCGCGCGCTGCGCCTGGCCGAGGCGTCGATGCTGGCGCCCTTCAGCTATCTGCAGTTGCTGATCGTGGCGGTGCTGGCGTGGTGGATCTTCGGCGAGGCGGTGGATCACTACACCGCGCTGGGCGCGGCCATCATCATCGGCGCCAGCCTCTACATCGCCCAGCGCGAGCACGCGCTGACGCGACAACAGCGCACAAGCATGCCGCAGGTCCGCGCGGAGCCGCCAATCTAGGCCTCCGCCGACCAGCGCCTCATTCGTCAGGGAGTGCCGGCAAGTCAGGCATGTTGGCCAGTTCGGCCAACATGTCGACCGCGGCCGGGGCGGGTTCGCTCGCCAGCGGCCAGCGGCCGATCACTTCATGGCTGGCCTGGCCGAAGAAGCTGCGGATCAGCACGAACTCCTCCGCGCGCCACCGGATCGGGTTGATCGATTCCTCGATCGCGTCGATCGCCGGCCCGTGCTGCAAGGCCACGTGCGGATGGAAAATGGAGACGCCGTTGACCTGAAGTCCCTGCGCGCGCTGTGCGGCGGCGATTGCCTTGCGCAGCTCCAGCGCCGCCGCGGCGGTGACCGGGTCCGCGCACAGCACGAAGGGAAACTGCCCGCCGGTGGGGATGCAGCGCATGGCGGCGTCCAGCGTGATCGTGAACGCGTTGCCCCGCACCGCGGCGCCCGCGGCCAGCATGGCGCGCTCCGGCGACAGCTGCGGCCGTTCGGGCCGGCCTATCGGGCACAAGGCAAGGTGCAGGTTGTCGACCGACACCGGGACGCCGCTGGCGCGCTGCGAGCGGCGAAAACGCGTGGCCACGTTGGCGATCTCCACGCGCGCGTGGCCGTCGGGGCGCACCGCGAAGAAATAATCGATGCCTGCGGCAAGTTCGGCGGGGGGCGTCGGGGTCAAGCCGGTACCTCCACGACAGTCGCTGTGACGAATGCTGTTCGCAACACCATACTCCGCGCCGCACAAGCCGGGTGTGATCCGCGTCGCCGGCCACGGCGTTCGCCAATGACCGGACCCGCCGCCGCCGGCCATGCTGCCCGGCCCCTGACACCGGCTCAGCGCAGCTGGCTGTCCTTGCTGCCACGGCGGTTGTACAGGCTGGCGGCGCGCTCGCTGTCGCGCTCCTGCTGGCAGGCCACGCACAAGCGCACGCCGGGCACGGCGGCGCGGCGCGCCGCGGGGATCGGCGCTTCGCATTCCTCGCAATGGGTCAGGCCCGGGCCCTTGCGCAATTGCTGGCGCGCCCGCTGTACACCGTCGTTGACGGTAGCGTCGATCTGATCCTGCACGGCGCCGTCGCCGGCCCAGCCGGTTGCCATGGTGCTGCCTCCGCGAAGCAGGGTCGCGGGCAGGCCGCTCAGTGCGCCTTCGCCCGCAAACCCTGGATATATCCAAGCTCAGCCAACGACTTGGGTTCGCCGGGCACGAGTTTCAAGCAACCCTGGTAGGCCCCGGTCGCCTCGTCGAGGCGATGCAGCTCAACCAGCGCGTAGCCCTGGCCGCGCAGGGCCACGCACTTCAAGCGGACGGCATCTTCGGGGGTGGCGCCACTGATCCCCGCATCGCCCTCCGCTTCCTGGTACAGGGCCAGCATCTTCTCCCAGTCACCGCTGCGCTGGTAGGTGAACGCAAGTTCGCTCTTGTACTGGCTGTCCATCGGCGACAACACCAGGGCCTTCTCCAGCTCGGCCCGCGCATCGGCGTAGCGGGCCATTTCGCTGTAGGCGTAGCCGCGCGCCCAGTACGCCTGCGCCCAGGCCGGGCCGATCACCTGCACGGGCACGTCGGCCTTGCCGTTGACCGCCTTGGCGCCCATGCCGGCGTAGGCCAGCGCATCGACCAGGCCGCGGGCGCAGAACACCTTGCCCGGCTTGCCCGCGTACATCGCCTCGTACTTGCTGACGACTTCGGTCAGCGGCCCGTCGATCGCCAGCTGGATCTTGCCCGCCTCGATCATCTTCAACGCGTCGAGCACCTTCTGTTCGTCGGCATCGGCAACCTGCTTGCCCGCCTCGTCGAGCGACAGGGTGATGGTGCTGTCCGGCTTGACCGCGGCGTGCGGCGCGCAGCCGGCCAGCGTGAACGCGGCGAGCAGTGCCGCGCCGGCGAAGAGTCGTTTCATGGCATTCCCCCGAAATGATGCAGGGCGAGGATAGCCGAAGCGGGCCTGCGTCCATTGGCAGCAGGGCCAGACCGTCGGGAAGTGCCAGAATGGGCCATTCACCCACGCCAGGAGAACGCGTCGTGAGCACGCCATCGCCCGCCACTACCGAGCAGCCTGCGCTGCGCAGCGACGAGAGCGTCGCCAAGCAGCTGTTCCTGGGCAACATCCTGGAAGAGAACCTGTTCCCCTACCCGCAGATCCGCGCCCGCGACCGCGAAATGCTGGGCGCGATGACCGACGCGATCGACCAGTTCCTCGCCGACAAGACGGCCGAACTGAAGCAGTACGACCGCGACGCCGAGCAGCCGGCCGAGTTCATCCAGGCGCTGCGCGAGATGGGCCTGTTCGGCCTGATCATCCCGGAGGAATTCGGCGGCATGGAGCTGTCCAACGGCGCCTACGCCCGCGTGCTCGGCCAGACCAGCAGCCACGACAGCTCGGTCTCGCTGACCATCGGCGCGCACAGCTCGATCGGCATGAAGGGCCTGCTCTTGTTCGGCAGCGACGAACAGAAACAGCGCTACCTGCCGAAGCTGGCCACCGGCGAGATGATCGCCGCGTTCTGCCTCACCGAATCCGGCGCGGGTTCCGACGCCGCCTCCATCCGCACCAAGGCCGTGCGCAACGACGACGGCAGCTGGACGCTTTCCGGCGAGAAGATCTGGATCACCAACGGCGGCATCGCCGACTTCTACACCGTGTTCGCGCGCACCGACACGTCCGAGGGCAAGATCACCGCGTTCCTGGTCGAAGCGGCGTGGCCCGGCGTCAGCCACGGCCCGCACGAGGACAAGATGGGCATCCGTGCCTCGTCCACCACCACGGTCGCATTCGCCGACGTGCGGGTGCCGGCGGAAAACGTGCTGGGCCCGGTCGGCAAGGGCTTCAAGGTGGCCATGAGCATCTTGAACAGCGGCCGCACCGGCCTGGGCGGCGGCGCGGTCGGCGGCATGCGCTCGCTGATCCGCCTCGCCAGCGCGCAGGCGAAGGAGCGCAAGCAGTTCGGCCAGCCGATCGCCGAGTTCGGCCTGGTGCGCGAGAAGATCGCGCAGATGAGCGTGGACTGCTTCGCCGCCGAAAGCGCGGTGTGGATGGTGGCGCACCTGATCGACGGCGGCGGCAGCGACTACTCGGTCGAGGCGGCGATGAGCAAGGTGTTCGCCAGCGAGGCGGTGCAGCGCGCCTCCTACGAGGCGCTGCAGATCGCCGCCGGCAACGGCTTCATGCGCGAGTTTCCGTACGAGCAGATCACCCGCGACACGCGCATCCTGTCGATCTTCGAAGGCACCAACGAGATCCTGCGCCTGTACATCGCGCTGTCCGGCCTGAAGGGCGTGGGCGCGGGCCTTTCCGAGCTGAAGGCGGCGGTGGGCGACATCTTCAACGACCCGATCAAGGGCTTCGGCGTGCTCGGCAGCTACACCGGCCGGCGCATGCGCGAGGCCACCGGCTACGGCATCGACCGCATCGCGCACGAACTCTCGCCGCGGCTGCGCAAGGTCGCCGCCACCTACGAGAAATACACGGTGGAGCTGTCCAAATCCTCCGATGCGCTGCTGCGCCGCCATGGCAAGAAGGCGGCCGACATGCAGCACGCGCAGAAGCGCCTGGCCGACATCGCGATTGACCTGTTCGTCGGCCTGTGCGTGCTGTCGCGCGCCGACAGCCTGGCGCAGCAGTCGCATCCGGCCGCCGAGGAAGCCATGAGCATCGCCGAAGTGTTCGCGCGGCAGGCGCGCCGCCGCATGGCGCGCAATGTGCGCGGGCTGGAGCGCAACGAGGACGAGGCGATCGAGCAGCTGGCCGGCGCGGTGCTCGCGCATGACGGCTACCTGTGGGACGTGATCTGAAACCCGACCAAGGAGAACCCGCCATGAGCATCCCCACCGTCCGCGCCAGCACCGGCAGCGCGCCGTACGCGGTCGATTTCACCGACGACCAGGGCAACCGCTGGCACGCCGACGAGCCGCTCGAGGAAGGCGGCGCCAACACCGGCCCGGCGCCGCACCGGCTGCTGCTGTCGGCGCTGGGCGCCTGCACCGCGATCACGCTGCAGATGTACGCGGCGCGCAAAGGCTGGCCGCTGCGCCACGTCGGCGTCGACCTGAAATTCAATCCCGACGGCACGCCGGCCGCGGGCAACAACATCACCCGCGTGATCACGCTTGAAGGCGAGCTGGACGACGAGCAGCGCGAACGCCTGCTGCAGATCGCCAACAAGTGCCCGATCCACAAGGTGCTGACCGGCGAGGTACGCATCGCCTCGCGACTCGGCAATTCCCCTTGACACGTCGATGCCGCGGCTTGGGCCGTGCTTCGACAGGTGGCCGTGTCGGCGTCACGCACGCCGCAAACACGGCCGCCCGGACGGCCGTTCCGGGACAGGCATCGCAGGGCCCACCACGACCTCCCCCGCCACCGTGCATTGACACCGCTGCCGATACGGCGTAGACGGGCTTGGACGTGGCGCTTTCCGGGGAGAGAACGACCATGATCTTCCAGAACGTGATCTGGGCCATCACGCTGACGGGGATGGGGCTGGTGGCACTGGGCTTCGTCTATGCCATCACCCAGGCCGGCAGGCCGGCCGAAGCCGCCGAGGCCGCACGCGTCAACCGACGTTCCATCACCTTGCGCCGCGGACTGTTCCTGGCGCTGCTGCTGCTTGGCATCGGGATCGCCTGGGCCAGCCTGCGGCCCTTTCCCATCCCGCCGCAGCACGCACCACTGCAGGCAACGCAGGTGGTCGACGTGATCGGCCACCAATGGACCTGGGACGTCAGCCAGACGCACTTGAAGGTGGGTGAACCGGTTGAGTTCCGGGTGACCGCCAGCGACGTCAACCACGGCTTCGCGATCTACGCACCTGACGGCCGCATCGTCACCCAGACCCAGGCGATGCCCGGATTCACCAACAAGATCCTCTACACGTTCGACACCCCGGGCACCTACCGGATCATGTGCCTGGAATACTGCGGCGTCGCACACACCGGAATGACGACCGAACTCGAGGTTGCTGCCGCGGGGGACAAGCCATGAGCTCGCTCGAACTTTATCCGCTGGACGAGAGGCTGCCACGCGGCGAACGCGTGATGTTCAACCTCTACATGATCACCGCCCTGCTGCTGTTCGTGCTGATGATGCTGCTCGGCCTGACCATGCGCATGACCCAGGCCGAGTGGACACCGGTCCTGGCCGGCATGTTCTACAAGATCATGACGATGCACGGGGCCGGCATGGTCGGCACCATGAGCCTGGCCAGCACCGCCGTCATGTGGTTCTTCCTGCGCAAATACGTGTCGTTGCACCTGTGGGCGTTCGTGAGCAACTACGTGCTGTTCATGCTGGGCGCGCTGTGCATCATCTGGGCGGTGTTCATCGGCAACTTCGCCAGCGCATGGACCTTCCTCTACCCGCTGCCGGTGCACTCGATGGGCCTGTGGAGCAGCGGCGCAGCCGCCGCCTTCATGATCGGCTACCTGCTGATCGGCGTGGGCATGCTGCTGTTCTACCTTGACGCCGCCGCGGCGATCATTCGCCGCTACGGCAACCTGGGTCGCGGACTGGGCCTGCAATGGCTGTTCGGCGGCACGATCGACCCGACCCATCCCAAGGCCGTCGTGGCCGGCACCATGGTGATCATCGCCAACTCGCTCGGCATCCTGGCCGGCGCGGTGGTGCTGGTGATGTGCCTGATCAACCTCTACGACCCCGAGATCGCGCTCAACGCGCTGGTGGTGAAGAACCTGATCTACTGGTTCGGCCACATGATTATCAACGCCACCATCTACATGGGCGTGATCGCGGTCTACGAA
This sequence comes from Rhodanobacter sp. UC4448_H15, assembly GCF_052978265.1. Next base: position 2,774,362 of record NZ_CM129665.1, read on the forward strand.
CTGCTGCCGCGCTACACCGGCAAACCCTACGGGATCTCGCGGCCGTTCCTGTGGTCGTGGGCGGTGAGCACGGTGTTCGTGATCATCGTGTTCCCGCACCACCTGCTGATGGATTACGCCGAGCCGCGCTGGATGCTGGTGATGGGCCAGATCATTTCCTACGCCGCCGGTTTCCCGGTGTTCCTGGTGACCGCGTACGGCGTGCTGACCAACATCCACCGCTCCGGGCTGCGCTGGAAGATGCCCTCGATGCTGGCCGTGCTGGCGCTGTTCGGCTGGGCCGCGGGCATCGTGCCGGCGATCATCGACGGCACCATCAGCGTCAACCGGGTGATGCACAACACGCAGTGGGTGCCGGGACACTTCCACTTCTACCTGCTGCTGGGCGTGTTGCCGATGATCCTCACCCTGCTCTACCACGTGGTCGGCAGCCGCCGGCGCGCGCCGGTCAACAGCGGCGCGGATCGTACCGGACTGTTCCTGTACGTCGTCGGCGGCATCAGCTTCTGCATGGCGTTCCTGTACGCCGGCCACGTCAGCGTGGCGCGGCGCTTCGCCGTGCACCTGCCGGAATGGGTGCCGACCGACCGCGTCGGCTCGGTCGCGGCGATGGTGTTGATCCTGGGCATGCTGGTGTTCGCGGTGCGCATCATCGTCGGCCTGCTCAAGGCACCGGCCGATGCCGATCCTTCGCACCCTGCTGGCTAGCGGACTGCTGCTCGTGCTCGGTGGCGCCGCGCTGACGGTCGCCACCGACGGCTTCCAGGCGTTCACCAGCGAAACTGCGCGCCGCCTCGCGGTGCGGCGCGACCCGCCGCTGGTACCGGCGGTGCTGCTGGAAACCCAGTCCGGCGCGCGGCTCAACCTGGCCGACCTGCGCGGTCGCTGGGTACTGGTCGACTTCGTCTACACCCGCTGCCAGAGCTGGTGCCTGGCGCTGGGCGGAGAGTTTGCGCAACTGCAGGATCAACTGGCTGCACCGCTGGCCGAAGACAAGCTGGTTCTGCTCAGCATCAGCTTCGATCCGGCGCACGACACCCCTGCGGAACTGTCCGCCTACCAGGAGCGCTTTCGCAGCCGCGGCCACGGCTGGATCGCCGCCCGGCCGATGAGCGATGAAGGCTCGCGCCAGCTGCTGCGCACGTTCGGCGTCACCGTGGTGCCGGACAGGATGGGCGGCTACGTGCACAACGCCGCGATCCACGTAGTCGACCCGCAAGGGCGGCTGGTGCGAATACTCGACACCGGCAACACGCAGACCGTGGCACAAACCGTGCGCGACGACATCGAACGATGATCGCCCACTGGCCACGCCTGGCTCCGAGTACGGCCGCCGTGCTGTTCGCAGCCCTGCTGCTGCCACCGGCACGGGCGTGGCTGGAAGGCCGCATGAGCTTGCAGATGCTGGTGCAGATACCGCTGTTGATCGGCACCGGTTGCCTGCTGGGCGGCGCGTTGCCGCCGCGAATCGCCGCAGGCATCGCGCGCTGGAACCGCCACGGCATCACCAGCCTGGTGCTGGCCACCCTGGCCGGCATGTTCTGGATGCTGCCGCGCTCGCTGGATGCGGCGGTCAGCGAACCATGGATGGCGTTCGCGAAGTTCACCAGCGTGCCCTTGCTGATCGGGCTGCCGCTGGGCCTGGGCTGGCCGCGCATGGGCTTCGTGGTGCGTGGCGTGTTCCTGCTCGAACTGATCGCCACGTTCTTCCGGCTGGGCTGGTTGTACCTGGTTTCGCCGGTGCGCCTGTGCAACAACTACCTGCTCGACGACCAGCAGCGCTCGGGCATGGCCATGCTGGTGATCGGCGGCCTCGTGCTGGCCGGCGTGGCCATCAAGCTGGTGTGGGGGCGTTTCGACCGGCAGTGAGCGGGCACCGCGGCTCCATCAGGCCCGCTGCGGCGCACGCAACCGGCGCAGCGAGTGACGGGTTATCGCGATCTCGCGCCAGTCATCGGCCGGCGCCCCCAGCGCCGCCTCCTGCTGTTTCTCGACCAGCGCGATGCGCAGGCCGCTGCCTTGCAGCGAGCGGGCAAAGCACAGGCCGGCTGATCCGCACGCCATCGACGTCAGCCGCCGCAACCGCCGCAGCAGATCGACGGCAGTTGCACTACCTGTGCCGGCGTCACCGCCCAGCCGAGCTGGCGCAACACTTCGATCAGGTCCGTCGCGGACGCCGCCGCGGACACGCGCATCACCAGGCCGCTCATGTCCAGGTCGACCACGGCGGTCGGGTCGACGTTGAACAAGGCGTCCTGCACCACCACCGGCTCGGGCGACCCGCCGGTCAGCGCAATGTGGAATTCCATGGGATACCTCGCTTCACCGGCATGTGTGCGGTGCTGTCGGGACCGATGCTGGCCCGCACTGCGCGGTGACGCCTTGACTCCAGTCAAGTCCCGTCACGGCGAACGATCCGCGCCACGTCCCGCGCGCGACGCCGGTCTGCAGCAAATTGCCGCAGGCCTCGGCGCGACAGGCTCGGCGGCGACGCGGGAGCTTCGGGTTCGACGCGCCCCATGCCGGGTATCGGTCGCCCGGGATCACGCACAGCGCCTCCCCGAAACCACACCGACGTGGCTGGATAGACAGCATCCATGCCGGGCTGATCAGATCAGGGTTTCCGTACTCGCCGCTTCCCCTTTTGGGGCCTGGCTCCGGATTCCCTGCCCGTTGCCCTCGTCCTCATTGCTTCTTGCGCGAATCCAGCACGCCCTGCAGCAGGCTGTTCAGGGCATCCTGCTTGCCGGATTTGCTCGCCGGCCGGGTCTCGGCTGCCGGGCTGTTGCGGCTGGCGTCACCGCCCAGCAAGCCGGCGACGGCCGAAGGATCGAGCTTGAAGCTGGGCGCGCTCGCGGTGCCGCCGACGTGCACGCCGACGCCATGTTCGGACGCGCTGCCGAGCACGCCGCCGAGCAGGCGCCCGGCCTTCGAATTGCGCAGCAGGCCGGCGGATGCCTGGTCACCGCCGGCCATCGCCTGATCGAGCTTGACCAGCATGTTGAAATCGAGCCGGCCGTCGGCAGCCATGCCGCCCTTGCCGGTGAAGCTGCCCAGCTCGGCGATCTCTGCGCTGGCCGGCTCGGCGTGGATGCCGGAGGGTGCGATCTTAAGCGTCGCGGCGGCGTGCCGGATCACCGTGTCCCGCGGTGCCTTGATGCCCGCCAGCGACAGCACCCCGCCGAGTTTCGAGCCCAGGCTGTAGCCGGCCAGGCGCGAGTCGTCGAGGGTTACCGGGCCGCTGATCACCAGCGCGTCGAGCGGGCCGCGCGCGCGCAGGTCCACGCCCACGCTGCCGCCGCTGAGGCGCGAGTCTTTCGGCAGCACCACGCCGAACACGGGCAGCAGCGGTTGCAGGTCGTCGACCGGCAACGCCTTGCCGCGCAGGTGAAGATCCAGCCCGATCACCTTGCCACGGTTGTCGAAGCTGCCGTCGACGGCGAGCTTCGCGCCGCCGCTGCCCAGCGTGCCTTGTTCGATGCGGCCGGTGCCGTCGAGCAATCGGTAGCTGGCCTGGTAGTCGATGCGCAGCGGCTGCGGCGACGGCGAACCGGACGCCACCAGCTTGAGCCGGCGCGCGTCGATGCCGCCCTTCGACGTCAGTACGCCCTTCGCCGAGCTGATCCGCGAGTCGATATCAAGCACGCCGCCGACGCCGTCGGCGCTGCTCATCAGGCCGGCGCCGACCAGGTCCAGCCCCTGCATCACCAGATGCGCCTCGACCGGCGTCAGCAGTGCGTCCTTCGCGTCCCATGGGCCGAGCGTGCCATCCAGTTTCAGGCTGCCGCCGCCGGCGATGTCGGCGCTCATCGAAAACGGAAACGCCGCACCGAGGCCCACATGGTCGGCGCGCAAATCCACTTTCCGATAGCTGCGCGCATCGCCGGCCGCGCGCTGCAGGTCGATGCGACCATCCGCGATCCGCAACCGGTCGACACTGAACGCGGGCGGTGGAGCGGACGAGGCACTGGCGGCGGGTGTCGTCGCCGTGCCGGCACCGAAATGGGAGAAGTTCCACTGGCCGGCACGATTCTGCAGCAGGCGCACCACCGGCTGGTCCAGCGTCAGCGAGGTGATCTGCACCTGCCTGTGCAGCAGCAACGGCCACAGCTTCACGCCAAGCTGCAACAATTTCGCGCTGACGAACGGCTTGTCGCCGAACGCCGGATCATCGCCGATGCGGATCTCGTCGGCATCCAGCGAGCCGGACCAGATCGAAACGTGCAACTGGCCCAGCGTCACCTCGCGGCCGAGCGCCTGCCCCAGGCTGGCCTGGATCTGCGGACGGAAGTGGTTGGCGTCGACCAGCAGCAAGGCGCCGCCCGCCACGATCAACACCAGCAGCACCAGGCCGAGCAAACCGAGCAGCAGGCGTTTCATGACCGTCACCTCGCGCAATTCCGTCGTGTGCCGATACTAGGAGCGTCGAGCTTCACCTGTCGATTCCGCGCGCCTTCGTTCGTCGCCTTCGCGTACCCTCCCCTATCAGGTGTCCCACGATGACCCTCAAGCTCTACGCCCACCCCTTCTCCTCCTACTGCCAGAAGGTGCTGATCGCGCTGTACGAGAACGACATCGCGTTCGAATGGCGCGTACTCACGCCGGATGACGCGGCCACCGACGCCGAGTTCACCGCGCTGTGGCCGATCCGGCGCATGCCCCTGCTGCGCGACGGCGAACGCACGGTGATCGAATCGAGCATCATCATCGAGTACCTCGACCGGCATTACCCCGGCGCCGCACCGCTGATTCCCTTCGACGTCGACACCGCACTGGAGGCGCGCGCGATGGACCGCTGCTTCGACCTCTACGTGCAAACCCCCGTGCAGAAGATCGTGTTCGACAGCCTGCGCCCCGCCGCCGACCGCGACCCCAGCGGCGTGAACGAGGCACGCGCGAGGCTGGATACCGCCTACGCCTGGCTGGACCGGAAACTCGCCGGCCGCCACTGGGCCACCGGCGGCGATTTCAGCCTCGCCGACTGTTCTGCCGCGCCCGCGCTGTTCTACGCCGACTGGACCCATCCCATTCCGGCGGACTTCGCCAACGTGCTGGCCTATCGGCAACGCCTGCTCGCGCGCCCTTCGTTCGCCCGGGCGGTGGACGAGGCGCGGCCCTACCGCTCGTACTTTCCGCTCGGCGCACCCGACCGCGACTGAGAGCCGCATCCCGCCGGATTGCCCGCAGCGGGACAACAGACATTCGGCTCATGCGCGGCGCGCCCGGCGCCCCTTCCACGCGTAACCGATCCCCAGCAGCACGAACCACACCGGACTCGCAATCAGCGCCTCGCGCGTATCCGGCTGCAGGCTCAGCAGTACCAGCACGAACACGAAGAACGCCAGGCACACCCAGCACATGAACACGCCGCCGGGCATCTTGTAGATCGACGCCTCGTGCAATTGCGGGCGCTTGCGCCGATAGGCCATGTAGGCAAACAGGATCAGCGACCACACGAACATGAACAGCACCGCCGACACCGTGGTGACCAGGGTGAAGGCGGTGACGAGGTCAGGAATCAGGTAGATCAGCGCCGCACCCAGCAGCAGGCAGAAGCAGGAGAACAACAGGCCCAGCGATGGCACCGCAGCGCGCGACAGCCGACCGAACGTCTTCGGCGCATGTTTTTCTTCGGCCAGGCCGTACAGCATGCGGCTGGTGGAGAAGATGCCGCTGTTGGCCGACGAGGTGGCCGAAGTCAGCACCACGAAATTGATCAGGCTGGCCGCGGCCGGGATGCCGGCCAGCACGAACAACTCCACGAACGGGCTCTTGCTCGGCTCCACCAGGCGCCACGGCGTGACCATCATGATCGCGACCAGCGCCAGCACGTAGAAGATGATGATGCGGATCGGGATCGAGTTGATCGCCTTGGGCAGGTTGCGCTGCGGGTTGGCGGTTTCCGCGGCGGTGGTGCCGACCAGCTCGATGCCGACGAAGGCGAACACCGCAATCTGGAAACCGGCGAAGAAACCGCTCATCCCCTTCGGAAAGAAGCCGTCGTCGTTCCACAGGTTGGCCACCGAGGCCTGGTGCCCGGTGGGCGAGGTGAAGCCCCAGGCGACCAGCGCAAAGCCGGTGACGATCAGCGCGCAGATCGCCACGATCTTGATCAGCGCGAACCAGAACTCCATCTCGCCGAACAGTTTCACCGTGACCAGGTTGAGGCTGAGCAGCAGCAGCACGCACAGCACGGCCGGAATCCACGGCGCCAGCCCCGGGAACCAGAACTGCGTGTATGCCGCGATGGCGATGACGTCGGCGATCGCGGTGATGATCCAGCAGAACCAGTAGGTCCAGCCGCAGAAGAAACCGGCCCACGGCCCGAGCAGGTCGGTGGAGAAATCGATGAACGACTTGTACTCGAGGTTCGACAGCAGCAGCTCGCCCATCGCCCGCATCACGAAGAACAGCATCACGCCGATGATCAGGTAGACCAGCAGGATCGACGGCCCGGCCAGGCTGATCGTCTTGCCCGAACCCATGAACAGGCCGGTACCGATCGCGCCGCCGATGGCGATCAGTTGCAGATGTCGGTTGGAAAGGCTGCGGCGCAGATGGTCGGGTTGTCCCGGCAATGCGGTCATGCGTCGAGCCTTTGCAATGAGGAAAGCGACAACATACAGAAAACCGGGCCCCGCGTGCACTCCCGCGCTACGCGCCCGCAGGCGCCGCCCGCGCGCAGTCCAGCGGCCAGCAGCCGAGCCGGATATGCCGCGTCCTGCCCAGCAGGCTGTGCACCAGCACGAATTCGTCGACGCGCCAGCCGATCGGCGCCACCGGCTCGGCGGCCACCTTGCGCGCGTCATATGCCAGGGTGACATGCGGCTCGAAACCGGCCCCGACCGGCACCACGCCCGCCTCGCGCAACAGCGCGGCAAGTTGCGCCTGGAAGGCGCGCAACGGCGCATTGCCGCCATCGGCGCGCAGCACGAACGGCAGCTTGTCGCGCCGGCCGTCGAAACTGGCCACGCGGTCGAACACCACTTCGAAAGGCGCTTCCAGCACCCGCGCTGCCGCCTTCATCGTGGCCTGCGCCACATCCGGTGGCAGCCCGGCCCAGTCGCCCAGATGCAGCAGGGTGATGTGGAAACGCTCCGGCAGCAGCGGCCTGCCGCGCAACCCGTGGCGGGTGCATTGTTCGGCGGCAAGCGCGCTCAACCGCGCCACGGTTGCCTGATCGGGGAACACCGCAAGGAACAGCCGGTCGGTCGCCGCCGCGGGTGCAAAGCCGGGAAATGAAGTCTGTGCCGCCACGCCCGTCACCCTCTGTGGTCATTGCCGGTGCGCGGCACCGGCGAGTTCAGTCCCTGCCCGCGCATCACTGCGGCAACGACGGAATCGCGAGGCTGCGCTCGGGGTCGCCGCTGGCGCCCGTGCGCAGGCCCGGCGGGATGTGCCCGACATCGCCCACCGAGATCACCTTGAACGTGCCGTCGGCCTCCACCCGGATGCGGGTGATGCTGGCATTGCCCACCGACATCTCCAGCCACGCCTGCGGATCGACGCCCATCGCGCGCACCACCATGTTGCGGATCACGTTGCCGTGGCAGACCATCAGGTCGGTCTGCTCATGACCGGATGCGGGCTTGAAATAGCGCGCGAACAGGCGATCGAACTGCGCCTTGCAGGCGGCCAGATCGGCCGGCTTTTCCTTCGCCATGATCGCGGCCCGGCGCGTCGGCGGCGTGCACTCGGCCAGATCGTCGACCACCTCGAAGCGACGCGCCGGGAAGTCCTCGCCGATCAACGCCGCCGTATCGCGCGCCCGCTGCACCGGGCTGACATACATCGCATCGAAACGCGTCGGCAACCCGGCCAGCCGCGCACCCGCCAGATGCGCCTGCGCCACCCCGAGCGGCGCCAGCTGCGGCCCCAGCTTCGGATCGGCTTTCGCATCGGGCAGGTAATAGCCGTGGCGCACCAGCACGATGGTGCGGGCAGCCGGCGCCGCCACATCGGCCGCGTGCAACGGGGCGATCAGCAACACCAGGCACAACCAGGGGAGCAGCCTTTTCATCACGAGCGATCCTGCAGCGGGTGTGGTGTCGAATGGTACCCGCTGCACGTCGTCATTCCCGTGCACCGCCATCCATGGCCATGCATGGGGCCATTCCTTCAACGCAGACCCACCGTGCCCTCGGCAGCCTTGACCAGCTTCGCCGGGTCGTAACCCACGCCATCCTTGAACACGAGGGTGACGTTCTCGATGTCCTTGATGCGCTCCGCCGGGTTGCCCCTGACCAGCACCAGGTCAGCCGCCTTGCCCACGTCGATCGAGCCGATCTCCTTTTCCACGCCCATGAAACGCGCGCCGTTCAAGGTGGCGATCCGGATGGCCTGCACCGGCGTGAGGCCCGCCTCCACCAGCAGCTCCACCTCACGCTGGTCGCCATAGCCCGCGATCACGCCACCGTAGCCGGTGGGATCGAGGCCGGCGAGCAGGGTGCCACCGGCCTCGACGAAGGCGCGTTCGAAAGCCATCTCCAACTTGAACGCCTGCGGCCACGGGGAATCCTTCATCGCCGCGACGCGCTCGCGCGCCTTCAGGTATTCGACGCGGGCCTGCGGCAACATCGCGTCCAGCACCCGCGCACCCTGCGGCGCGCGGCCGGGCACGAAAGTCTCGAACACCGGCAGCGTGGAGGTCACCGCAACGCGCTTCGCCACCAGATGCTTGATCAGCGCCCGGATTTCCGAGCCGTCGACCTTCAGCGTCGCCAGGTGCGCCACCGCGGCCTTGGTGTCCGGACACACATCCGGCTGCTTGCCGGGGCTGAACTCGGTGTCCACAAACAAGCCGTGCTCGAGATCGTCGATGCCGAGATCCGCCGCTTCGGTGAAGCCGATCGAACACAGGTGGCCGGTCACCTTGATGCCGCGCGCATGCGCCGCCGCGATCGCCGCCGACAACTCGGCGCGGGTGATGTGCATGTACGCCTTGAACGACGTCGCACCCTCGTCCATCCAGTAGTTCACCGTATCGCGCGCGTCGGCGGCATCTGCCAGCTCGTGCATCTGCGGCGTGAAGCTGCCCTTGCCTTCCAGATACGGCCCGGTGGTGTGCATCTTCGGCCCCGGAATACGGCCCGCGTCGATCGCCTTCTTCAGCGCCAGGTCGGTGTAGGGCTCGGTGCTGCCGGTGGTGCGGATGGTGGTGACGCCGCCGGCGAGGTACAGCTTGGGAAAACTCGACGCCTGCTCCGGATAGATCGCCTCCTTTGCCGCGGGATTCACCTTGGGCGCGGGATAGAACATGTGGTCGTGCATGCCGACCAGGCCGGGAATCAGCGTCTGCCCGCCGCCGTCGATGACCGTCGCGCCCTCGGGCAAGGTCACGTGGCGCCCGACCGCCGCGATGCGCCCGTCGCGCAGCAACACCGTCTGGTTCTCCCGGGCGGGCGTGCCGTGGCCGTCGATCACCCGCACGTGGATGATCGCCAGCAGTGGCTGGGCGTGCACGACATAAACCTGCGCCGGAGACGACAACACCGGCATGGCGGCCCGGGCCGGCGACGCGGCCCCGAACGCGGCGCAGACCACAACCAGGGCGAACGCCCGCACTGTACTCATGCCACGAAGATTCGACGAACGATGCATGACTGCCCCCGGTTTGCGTGATGCACGGTTCCACTCGACCGCGCCGGGCGGAATGTACGCCCAGCGCCGCCGCCGGGGAATGGCTTGCCGCGACCAATTTGTCATGTATGTTGACTGTCAAGTACACGGACTAATGAGTTGCCATGTCCCGCACACCTCACTGGCACGAGCAAGTCGTGACGCCGGCCCTGCTCCGCCACGCGCGAACCATTTACGGCACGGCCATGCGCCGGGCACTGGGCAACGCCGGCTATCACGATATTCCGAAGAACGGCCTGTACCTGATTGGCGGCATGGCACTCCACGAGCGCGGCGTGCCGCTGGGGGAACTGGTCCGGGAGTTGCGCGTGTCCAAGCAGGCCGCCAGCCAGCTCGTCGACGCACTGGTGGCGGGTGGCTACCTGCAGCGTGCCGCCGACGAAAACGATCGCCGCAAGCTGGTCGTGACCCTGACTCGACGAGGCCGCGCCGCCGCGGAGGTGCAGGCGAAAGCGCGCGAGCAGGTCGACGCCGAACTGCTTGCGCGTGTCGGTGCCCGCGCGGTCGGCACCACCCGCAGGACGCTCGCCGCCCTGATCGACCTCGGCCAGCCCGGCGAAAGTGGCCACCGACACGACTGAGCCGCTTGCTGGAACCTTTGCTCCAGCCCCACCACATGAGCGATGCCATGCACGACTATCTCTTCCTGATGCACCCGCTGCCTCCCGGCTCCGACAGAAACCCCGGCGACTGGGGTTCCTACCTAGCCCGACTTCGTCGCACCGGCCGGTTCGGCGGGGGCAGCTCGGTCGGCGGCGGCGTGTGCGTCTCCCGCTCCGGCGTCGCGCCGATCTCGATGCCACTCGCGGGCTACATCCGGGTCAGCGCGGATTCCATCGAGGATGCCTGTGCCCTGCTCGAGGGAAATCCCGTGATCGAGGCGGGCGGCACCGTCGAGGTGCGCGAGCTCCCGCGCGACTGAGGCGGCTCGGGCGCGGGACAGGTTGACGGAGCGCCTGGCGCAGAGGACAGTGACGGCGCTGGAAAACGACACGCCGGCGCGCGCCCCGGCCATCGCCAGGAGTCGTCCGGGAGGCCATCATGAGCTCCCTTCAGCCCACCTTGTTCGCCGCCATGGTGCTGCTCGCCGCAACCGGTACCGCCACGGTGTCCTCCGTTTCGCTCAACGGATTCACGCCCAAGGTATCAGCAAGGCTGCGCCCCTGCCTCGGTGAGGTTCCCTGCGCGGATCGCCTGGGCTAACCTGGCCCGAGGGGGCGCGGCATGGCGTATTGGTGGGTCAACCACAAACAGACTCGCGACCACGAGGTTCGTGGTGGCTATCTGTGGTCGCCCTATCGAAACGCCAACGGCGCGTACAACCAGACCTACGAGAACATGAAGCTCGTGCGGCCGGGCGATATCGTCTTCTCGTATGCCCACGGTCGCATCGGTTCTGTCGGCCGTGTCACCGTTCCCGCCTCGCCTAGCCCCAAGCCCATCGAGTTCGGCAATGTCGGTGATTACTGGTCCCGCGAAGGCTGGCTTGTCGAGGTCGATTTCAGGGAAGCACACCGCCCACTGCGACCCGCGGAGCATATCCAGGCCATCGCCCCGATGCTTCCACCACGTCATTCGCCATTGCAAAAGAATGGCCACGGCAATCAGGGATGCTATCTGGCTGGAATCTCCGATGCGCTCGGCCACGTGCTGATGGCCTCGCTCGATATGCAACAAGTACGCGATCTGGATCAGGAGGTCCCGTATCTGATCGAGCATGAACCCAACGCCCAGGTGCTCGACGATATCCACCGCATCGAAACAGACGCCTCGGTCCCCGAAACCCAGCGCCGGCAACTGGCCAAAGCCCGGGTCGGCCAAGGTTACTTTCGCAAACAGGTAATCCTGCTGGACGGTGCTTGCCGCGTCACCGGCGTCACCGACACCCGCGTGCTTATCGCAAGCCACATCAAACCCTGGCGCGAAGCCTCCAACGCGGAGCGCCTCAGCGGCTACAACGGACTGCTGCTCTCGCCGCACGTCGACGCCCTGTTCGACGAACAGTTCATCACATTTGAAGACGACGGCCGCATGCACGTCCATCCCTCGCTATCGCGCGACGTGCTCGATCGCTGGTCAATTGATCCGCACAGGCGCGTTGACCCATTCCGGTCAGAGCAAGCTTCGTTCCTCGCACATCACCGAGAGCTCTTCGCGCGCAAGGCGACATCCCTTTGGCTCACCTAAAATTCGCGGTGACGCTCGCACGGAATTTGTTGCCCGCAATTTCAGCGCATGAGCCCGCTCGCGGTGATACTCGGCTGCGTCGAGCCCGTTCGCGTCCTACAAAACAGCCTCCAGCCCCTTGCGATCAATCAGGTTCAGCAGCTTCAGCGAAGGACCGCTGGGCTTCTTCTCGCCAATTTCCCACTTCTGCACGGTGGAAACGCTGGTGTTGAGCACGGCAGCGAAGACGGCCTGGCTGACCTTCGAATTCTCGCGGATCAGCTTGATCTTGCTTGCGTCAATGTCCGGCACGGCGAGATGGCTCAGCGCTTCGTACTCGTGCATGCGGCGCTTGCTGATCACACCAGCCCGATGCAGGCCTGTGGCCGTCTCGTGGACTTCGGCAAGAATGCGGCTCTTGCGGACTTTGTTAGTCATGGTCTACCTCCACAAGTTCGTCGGCTTCCAGCGCGGCGGCAAGAGCTTTGTCGTCCTGACCAAGAAGATCTGACGCCAGCTCCTGCAGCGCGCGAAGCTCATGCTTGTCGATATTGGCTCGTTCGTTCTTGCCGAAACCAAAGATGAAGTACCAGCGGTCGCCTCGATTGGTGGCGACGATGGTTCGTGCGCCTCCGCGCTTTCCACGGCCGGGCAAGGCAATCCGTTTCTTGACCAACTGTCCGCCGAGGTCGGCATCGATCAGTCCTGCCTCCATCTCGATCACCGACTGGAACAGATCAGGACCGGCCAGACCCGTCTTGCCCATCCAACGGCTGAACGTCCGTGTTCTGAAAATCCGTTTCATGGCTACAACCATAGCACTTGGTGATATGGTTTTCATCTGCCCGTGGAGTCCTCGCATCAGTCAAAAAAGAAGCCCGCCATCGGCGGGCTTCTTCAGGCCAACGAGGTATCCCGTGCCCTACCCCAGCAACACCCGGTTCATCCGCTGCACGAATGCGGCGGGGTCCGGCAGCTGTGCACCGGCGGAAATCTCCGCCTGCTCCAGCAGCAGCGTAGCGAGATCGCGCGCCTTGTCCTCATCGGCCTCGTTCTCCACACGCTTGACCAGCGCGTGCGCCGGGTTGATCTCCAGCGTTGGCTTGCTCTCGGGCATGTCCTGCCCGGCTTCGCGCAGCAGACGCGCCAGGTGCGGGGCCATTTCGTAATCGGAGAGCGCCAGGCACGACGGCGAATCGGTCAGGCGGGCGGACACCTTCACCTCGCCCACGCGATCGCCGAGCAGGTCCTTGAGCTTCTTCAGCAGCGGCTCGGCCTCTTTCGTGGCCTCTTCCTGCTTTTTCTTGTCGGCCTCGTCCAGCGGTACCTCGCCCTTGGCCACGCTCTTGAGCTTCTTGCCTTCGTACTCGCTCAGGGAGCCGATCATCCATTCGTCGATGCGGTCGGACATCAGCAGCACCTCGATGTCCTTGGCCTTGAACGCTTCCAGCTGCGGGCTGCCGGCGGCGGCCTTGTAGCTGTCGGCGGTGATGTACCAGATCGCGTCCTGGCCGACGGCCATGCGGCTGATGTAGTCGTCCAGCGAGACGTTCTGTGCGGTGCCCTCGCCCTTGGTCGAGGTGAAGCGCAGCAGCTTGGCGATGCGCTCGCGGTTGTTGGCGTCTTCGCTGATGCCTTCCTTGAGCGTATTGCCGAAGGCCTTGTAGAAGGTCGCGAACTTCTCCGGTTCGTCGCGGGCGAGCTTCTCGATCAGGTCGAGCACGCGCTTGACGCAAGCCGCCTTGATGCGGTCGACCTGACGGTTGTGCTGCAGGATTTCGCGGCTGACGTTGAGCGGCAGGTCGTCGGCATCGACCACGCCGCGCACGAAGCGCAGGTAGTTCGGCAGCAGCTCTTCGGCGGCGTCCATGATGAAGACGCGCTTGATGTAGAGCTTCAGGCCCTTGCGCTCGTCGCGGCCGCCCATCATCAGATCGAACGGCGGCTGCGCGGGAATGTAGAGCAGCGTGGTGAAACTCTGGCTGCCCTCGACGCGGTTGTGCGTCCACGCCAGCGGGTCGTTGAAATCGTGGCCGAGCGACTTGTAGAAGCTCTGGTAGTCCTCGTCGGAAATGTCCGATTTCGGCTTGGTCCACAGCGCGGAGGCCGCGTTGATGCTCTCGAACTCGTCGGTGGGCTTGCCGTCCTTTTCCACCGGCATGCGGATCGGGAACGCCACGTGGTCGGAGTACTTGCGGATCAGCGATTTCAGCTGCCAGCCCTTGAGGAAGTCGTCCTCGTCGGCCTTCAGGTGCAGGATCACCGCGGTGCCGCGTTCGGCCTGCTCGACCGGTTCCAGCGAGTACTCGCCCTTGCCGTCGCTCTCCCACTTCACGCCCTCGGCCGCGGGTGCGTCCGCGCGCCGGGTCACCACGGTGACCTTGTCGGCCACCACGAAGGCGGAATAGAAACCCACGCCGAACTGGCCGATCAGGCGGGCGTCGGCCTTCTGCTCGCCGCTCATCGCCTCCAGGAAACGGCGCGTGCCCGAGCTGGCGATGGTGCCGATGTTGGCCACCACCTCGTCGCGGCTCATGCCGATGCCGTTGTCGCGCACGGTGACGGTACGCGCCTCCGGGTCCCAGTTGATGTCGATGTGCAACTCGCTGTCGCCGGCCAGGAGTCCGGGCTTGGCGATCGACTCGAAGCGCAGCTTGTCGCAGGCGTCGGAGGCGTTGGAGATCAGCTCGCGCAGGAAGATCTCCTTGTGCGAGTACAGCGAGTGGGTGACCAGGCGCAGGACCTGGGCAACTTCGGCTTCGAACTGGCGAGTTTCGGCGACAGGCGCATTCATGGGCGGATTCAACTCCATGGCAAATGAAAATGGTGGGTCGTCGCCTCCTCGGGCATGACCGGCGGACCGACCCCGCACGATCCCCGCACCGGTGGAACCGGTCATGGAAACGCGACAACTGGCCCCGAGATTCGGGCAGCCGGCCGCGGTTTCAAGGCCGGACGGCCGATAAAATGGCCCGATGACGTACCGCGGACGCTTCGCCCCTTCGCCCACCGGGCAACTGCACTTCGGCTCGCTGGTGGCCGCGGTGGGCAGCTGGCTGTGCGCCCGCCACGCCGGCGGCGAATGGCTGGTGCGGATGGAGGATATCGACCCCCCGCGCGAGGTGCCCGGCGCCGCCGCCGACATCCTCGCCGCGCTGCCCGCGTTCGGCCTGGTGGCGGATGCGCCGGTGCTGTTCCAGTCGCAGCGCACCGCCGCCTACGACGAGGCGTTCGCGGCGTTGCGCGCGGCCGACCTGGTATTTCCCTGCACCTGCAGCCGAAGCCAGCTCGCCGCCAGCGGCGGCATCCATCGCGACGGCCACTGCATCGACGGCAGTCACGCCGATCGCGAACCGGCGTGGCGGCTGCGCGTGAGCGATGTGGAGATCGGGTTCGACGACGCCCTGCTGGGGCCGCAACGCGAGCGGTTGCGCGAAACCGTGGGCGATTTCGTGATCCGCCGCGCCGACGGTTTCTATTCCTACCAGTTGGCCTGCGTGGTGGACGACGCCTTCCAGGGCATCACCGAGGTGGTGCGGGGCCAGGACCTGCTCGACTCCACCGCGCGGCAGATCTGGCTGCAGCGCTGCCTGGGCCTGACCACGCCGACGTATCGACACCTGCCCCTGGTGCATGACAAGGCCGGCAACAAGCTGTCGAAATCCTCCCACGCCTGGCCGCTAGACCCCGGCGAGCCCACGCCGGCGCTGCGCCGCGCACTCGCTTTCCTCGGGCAGGCGTTGCCGGACCGGCCGGTGGATGCAGACGCCCTGCTGGCCCACGCGCTGACCAGCTTCGACCCCGCCCGATTGCCGCATTGCAGCGGTAGTTCCCCCGACTGATCGGCTATAACTGGACGGCCGTTCACGCCGTTTTGCACGAGCAGTGCAGGCGCGCGACAACGGCAACATTCGCGTGCTTGACTTGGGCAAACAGGAGATCGACGGCATGACCCAGCGTACGGCTTTGGTTACCGGGGGAACCGGGGGCATCGGCAGCGCCATCGTGCGCCATCTGGCGAAACAGGGTCACAAGGTCGCCACCAATTATCGCGACGAGGCCAAGACCGCCGCCTGGCGCGAAGCGATGGCGCAGGAGGGCATCGAGGTGTGCACGGTGCGCGGCGATGTGTCCGATCCCGAATCCTGCGCGGCGATGGTGCGGGCGATCGAGGAAAAATGCGGTCCGGTGGACATCCTGGTCAACAACGCCGGCATTACCCGCGACACCACCTTCCACAAGATGAACTATCAGCAGTGGACGGACGTGATCAACACCAACCTCAACTCCTGCTTCAACGTCACCCGCGCGGTGATCGAGGGCATGCGCGCGCGCAAGTGGGGCCGCATCGTGCAGATCAGCTCGATCAACGGCCAGAAGGGCCAGTACGGCCAGGCCAACTACGCCGCGGCCAAGGCCGGCATGCACGGTTTCACCATCTCGCTGGCGCAGGAAAACGCCAAGTTCGGCATCACCGTCAACACCGTCTCGCCCGGCTACGTCGCCACCGACATGGTAATGGCCGTGCCGGCGGAAGTGCGCGCCAAGATCGAGGCGCAGATCCCGCTCGGCCGGCTCGGCCGGCCGGAGGAGATCGCCCACGCCGTGGCCTTCCTCACCGGCGAGGAAACCGGCTGGATGACCGGCGCCAACCTGGCGATCAATGGCGGCCAGTACATGGGGTGGTGATGGGGCAGGAGTGAGAGACGAGGAGTGAGAAACGAGGGAGAGCAACAGCCCGGCCGTAGGGCGGGCACGGCCCGCCGTTCTTGATTGCGCGTGCTGTCGAAAAGCACGGCGGGCGGTGCCCGCCCTACGGTTCGCCGAGCAGCTTCTCGATCACCTTGCCCACCGCCGCAAAGGCGAACGCGCCGGTGACGTGGGTGGCCGCGCCCAGGCCGCCGCCGCAGGCGAGGTTCATGGAATCGCCGCCCGGCGGCCGGGTGCCGCAGACAGTGCCGTCGGGTTGCGGGTACTGCACGTTCTGCAGCGAATAGACGGCTGAAACGCCGAAGTAGCGATCGGGGTTGCGCGGGAAATTGAAATCCGCACGGAGCTTCTTGCGGATCAGGCTGAACATTGCGTCGTGCTCCGTGCGCGACAGGTCGCGCACGCGGATCTGGGTGGGGTCGGTGCGGCCACCCGCCGAGCCCACGCTGACGATCGGCAGCTTGCGCCGGCGGCACCAGGCGATCGTTTCCAGCTTCACCCGGAACGCGTCGCAGGCATCGAGCACCACGTCGTAGCCGCGGTCGAGCAGCTCGTCCAGCGTGGCCGGGGTGAGGAAGCGCTCGATCGCCTCCAGCCGGATCGCCGGGTTGATCGCACGCGCGCGCGCCGCCATCACGCCCACTTTCGACTTGCCGTATTCGCCGTCCAGCGCGTGCAGCTGGCGATTGGTGTTGGACACGCAGACCTCGTCGGCGTCGATCAGGGTGAGCCGGCCCACGCCGCTGCGCGCCAGCGCCTCGACCGCCCACGAGCCGACGCCGCCCACGCCGATCACGCAGACATGCTTCTGCGCCAGCGTGCCCACGCTGCCCTGCCCGAACAACCGCTCGACGCCGGCGAAGCGCTCGACCGGCACGGCTACCTCGTTCATGGCATACCCGCGCGAAGCGGCGGCGGCAGGAAAACGGTCACGGCGAGCACCCTGGCGAAAACGGTCATTTTATCGCGCCGGCTTGGCCTCGCGGCAGTCGCGCAGGCTATGCTTGCGCTTATCCCTCGAAATGGAGCGGCTCCATGCGTGTTGCCCTGATGATCCTGCTCGGCCTGGTGATTGGCATCATCGGTACCGTCAACGTGATGAACGTGCTGAGCGAGCGCAATCCGATGCCCGCAGCGGTGATGCATACGCTCGGCTATCACGTGGGCGAATTGAAAGGCGCGATCAAGGCCAACCAGTGCGAGGCGGCGAAGGTCCAGCATCACCTGGCCCGGCTCGAATCCACCGCCAGCGACATCACGCCGGTGTTCGGCATGAACGACAAGGATTTCGCCGACCACGCCAGCCAGTTGCAGGACCGCCTGCACCAGGCCGTGGCAGCGGCGCCGGCGACCTGCACCGCGCTGGCCGCCGTGCTCAAGCCGGTGGGAGAGAGCTGCAAGAGCTGCCACGACAAATATCGCTGATCGCGGGCGCCGCTCAGAAGCGGATCTTGCCGCGCAGCATCTGCGCGTACATCACCCAGTCGCCGGCAAGGCTGTACAGCGGGTGCTTGAACGTGGCCGGGCGATTTTTCTCGAACGCGTAGTGGCCCAGCCAGGCGAAGCCGTAGCCGGCCACCGGCACCAGCCACAGCCAGCGCCACTGGCCGCTCGCCACGGCCAGCACCAGCACCGCGAGCACCAGCGTGCTGCCGATGAAATGCATTCGGCGACAGCTGCGATTGGCGTGCTCGCCGAGATAGAACGGATAGAACTCGGCAAAACTGCGAAAGGTCGACATGCTGCTGCTCCGCGAGCGGGCGCCCTGATTCCGCCCCGCCACATTTACCAGGCGCGTTGATATTGCACCGGTGCGTCGATCGACGCACCCAGCTGCGCTGCCGCGCGGCGGGGAAAATAGGGATCGCGCAGGCTCTCGCGGGCGATCAGCACCACGTCGGCGGCGCCGTTGGCGATGATCTGCGCGGCCTGCTCCGCGCCGGTGATCAGGCCCACCGCACCGGTGGCGATCCCGGCCTCGCGGCGGATTTGCGCCGCGAACGGCACCTGGTAACCCGGCGCCAGCGGAATCTTCACGTGCGGCAGCAAGCCGCCGCTGGAGACGTCGATCAGGTCCACGCCCAGGGGCTTCATCTGGCGCGCCAGTTCCACGCTCTGCCCGATGTCCCAGCCGCCGGCATCCGCCCAGTCGGTAGCCGAGACGCGCAGCCACAACGGCAGTGCGGCCGGCCACACCTCGCGCACGGCGACGACCACCTCGCGCACCAGACGAATGCGATTCTCGAAGCTGCCGCCGTAAGCATCGTCGCGCCGGTTGCTCAGCGGCGACAGGAACTGATGCAGCAGGTAGCCGTGCGCCGCATGCACCTCGATCAACTCGAAACCCGCTGCCAGCGCGCGTTGCGCGGCGGCGCGAAAGTCCGCGATCACCGCCTGGATACCGGCCTCGTCCAGCGCCTGCGGCGCCGGCCAGCCGGCAGCGAACGGCAGCGCCGAGGGCGCCACGGTAAGCCAGTCGCCCTGCCCCGCCGGCACGGGGCCGTGCCCGTCCCACGGCCGCAGCGTGCTGGCCTTGCGCCCGGCGTGAGCCAACTGCATGCCGGCAATCGCGCCCTGCGCCTTGATGAAACGGGTGATCGGCTGCCATGCCTGCAACTGGGCGTCGTTCCACAGGCCGGTGTCCTGCGGCGAGATGCGCCCCTGCGCGGACACCGCCGAAGCCTCGGCGATCACCAGCGCCGCGCCGCCGACCGCGCGGCTGCCCAGGTGCACCATGTGCCAGTCATTGGGCACGCCGTCGGTGGCCGAGTATTCGCACATCGGCGACACCGCGAGGCGGTTGCGCAAGGTCAGGCTGCGTTGGGCAAGCGGATCGAACAGGTTCATGGGAAATCCAGCGTCACGGAACGGTTGAGATGCAGACGGCGACGCCGGGAATCAAGCCGCCGTGTCGTCGCGCGCGACGAAAGTCGCATCCTCCCCGGCCAACCAGCCGGCGATGCGCGCGGCGACCGGCGCCGGCGCCTTCATCCAGCCGAAATGGTCGGCCGGCGTGCCATCCAGGTCGTCGCGCAAGATCGTCTCCACGCGACGCGCGGCTGGACCGAGCTTGCCCAGCAGCCATGCCAGCGAGGCCGGCGGACCGAGCCAGTCCTGCTGCAGTCGCAGCGCCAGCACCGGCAGTTGCAGCGCGGCCAGCAAGCGCTCGAAATCCTGCGTCATGCCGGCCACCGCATAGCGGCCGCTGCGGCCGCTGCGTGCCCAGTCGGCGATCACGCCGCGCGCCTCGTTGCCGCCGAAACCGATCCGCCGCCCGGGCAGATGGCCGACCAGCGCAGCCAGCCAGGGCGCCAGCGCATAAGCGGCACCAATCAGCCAGCCGTGCCGGAACCGCCGCCAGTACGGCGCGCCACTGGCGACCAGCACCATGCCGGCGAAATCGTGCGGATGCAGGCTGGCGTAAAGCAGTCCGAGCTGGCCGCCGAGGCTGTGGCCGCCCAGCCAGCAGCGCGCCTGCGGCCAGCGCTGGCGCACCGCCGCCATGCCGGCGGGCAAGTCGTCCTGCAGCAATTGACGGTAACCCCAGTTGCAATCGCGGCCGGCGCGCCGATCGCTGGAGCCGATGCCGCGCCATTCATGCAACACCACGGCGACGCCGGCCACCGCCAGCGCCTGGGCCAGCGGCAGGTAATGCCGCGCCGGCATGCCCATCGCCGGCATCCAGTACAACAACTGCTGCCAGCGACCGGCCGGAAGCGTGGCCAGCAGCTCGCAGCGCGCGCCGTCTGCGGCGGTGACCGGGATGACCAGCGACTCGGCCGCGACAGGGGCGTTCTGGATGAAATGGTCGGGCATCCCGACAGGCTAGCGAATTGCCCTCGCCACTACAAAAAGAGGCCGGCTTGCGCCGGCCTCCTCAAGCAGACCTCGCCACCGCCATCAGACGGGGGTGACGTCTTCGGCCTGCAGGCCTTTCTGGCCGTCGACCACCTTGAAGGTCACCTTCTGTCCTTCCTGCAGGCTCTTGAATCCCGAACCAGTGATGGCGCGGAAATGCACGAACACGTCGGGGCCGCTTTCACGGCTGATGAAGCCGAAGCCCTTGGCGTCGTTGAACCACTTGACTGTACCCGTTTCACGATCCGACATGACTCACACTCCGATCCAATCCAGACTCTATCGACTAACCGGCCACAGGGGGGCCGACGGTTTACTGAGCATGCCAAGGTCGGGTGCAACGGACGGATTCAGGAAATCCCCAGTGGGCACTCACGCCGCCAAGCAGACGCAGCGATTCAAGCATAACGGATTTTTGGAAGAAAAGTGATTTGTCAAGCGGCTCGTCGTGACAGCCGTCCCGACAGCCGAAATCCGTTGCCGATCCGCGCCCCTGGCGGGCCGGGGCGGGCTCGCCGACAACCGACCCCTGCCGACCCCGGCGCGCGGGTTTCAGGTTTTCTTTACTTCACTTGCGGTTTAGTTGATTCGTTCGACCTTCCGCCAGACCGGGTGCCTGCGGCCTGCCCAATGCACAGGAGAGCATCATGACCACCCCGTTCCGCCTGGCCCTGGCCGCCGCGGTCGCCATCTTGCTTCTCGCCGGCTGCGCCAGCGACACCGAGACCCGCCCGGCGACGGTCACCTCATCCCGCGCCGCCACCACCCGTTCGACCGCTCCGCCGACGCCCGCCCAGCGCCCCAGCCACCACGCCACCGCGCCCAGCGATGCGAGCCTGCCGGAACAGACCGGCATACCCGCCTGCGACGACTACCTGTCCAGCTACCTCGCCTGCCACCGTGCGGCCGGCATCTTCTCGGCCGAACAGCTGCCACTGCGTTACGAGGCGATGCGCACCAACCTGCTGCGCGATTCGCAGAACCCGGATGTCCGTCCGCAACTGGGCGAGCGCTGCAACTCGCTGGCGCGCAGCCTGCGCGAGGCGCTGCATGGCAAGTCCTGCAGCCCCAACCCGGCTCCGGCGGGCAGCACGCCGTAGGCAGGGCGCCTAAGCCAGTCGACGCAGCTCGGTGCGCAGCGACCGGGCGAAGGCGGCCGGTCGCGAGCGGACCACCCGCACCTGCGGCGTGCCATGCCAGCGCGCGGTATCGAGGATGGCTTGTGCCAGTTCCGCCAGCAGGCGCGGCGCGATCGCCACACCGGGTTCGAGTTCGATCGACTTGACCTCGAACAGGCCATCGCCGCGATGCGCCTTGGCGTCGAGCCGCCCGACCAGCCGGCCGCGATGCAGGATCGGCAGCACGAAGTAGCCGTAGCGCCGTCGCGCGGCCGGGACGTAGCACTCCAGGCTGTAGTCGAAATCGAACATCGCGCGCAGCCGCGTGCGGTCCCACACCAGCGGATCGAACGGCGACAGCAGTGCCGTGCGCGTGGCGCGCAGCCGCCCGCCCAGCGCCCGTTCCAGCAGGTCGGCGTGATCGCGATGCACGTAGCCGGGAGTCGCCCAGCCCTGTACCGCCACGGCCAGCAGTTCGCCGCTGGCCAGCAGCGGCGCCAGTTCGGCAGCGCCAACGCGCGGCTTGAGCCGGTGGTAGTCGGCGATCCACGGGGCCGGCGCCACGCCCAGTGCGCGCACGCCGTCGAGGACGAAGCGGCGACGCAGCGCGGCGGCCGGGAGCGTGGCCACCCGCGGATCGGGCGGCGGGTCGAGTTGCGCCAGCACCCGTTCGCTCAAGTCGTACACGCGCTGGAAGCGATCGCGCCGCAGCACCATCAGTTCACCCAGGGCGAACCACGCCTCCAGCCAGCGCTTCTCCGGCTTCCACTCCCACCAGCCCGAGCTGGCCGCACCCTGCTCGCGGGCAAAATCCGCCGCGCGCACCGGGCCCTCGGCGCGAATCCGCTCGAGCAGGCCGTCCATCCCGCTGCGCTGTTCGCGATGCATGCGTGCGGCGTGTCGGTGCGCCCAGTGTCCACCGCGCTGGTCGCTCCACGCACGGTGCCACGGCAGATCGGCGGCGCTGACGAAGCAGGCCTCGTGCGCCCAGGTTTCGGCCAGCTTGCCTTCGGCCAGCGCCTCGTCCAGCCAGGCCATCGGGTAATCACCCAACCGCGCGTGCAGCACCAGGTACGGGCTGCGCGCCACCACGTGGATGGTGTCGATCTGCAACAAGCCCATGCGCTCGATGGCGGCCACCACGTCGGCGCGCCGGGCGCGTCGCCGGCTGGCCTGCAGCAAGCCCTGGGCCGCCAGTTGCAACAGGCGCGCCTGGGCAAGGCTGAGGGTGGGCGAAGCTGAAGCCCGGCTCAATGGCGTGTCGCCGTTGCCCGCATCGGCGGGCGATCTTGAGCGGACATATACACATCCCTTGCTAGGGTCCAGAGGAGTTCGGGTGCGGCGGCATGCGCGACCGGACCCCCGTGTTTTTTCGGACACTCATTCTGGCATGGAGGATTCCATCATGAACTTCAGCACTCCCCTGTACGGCTGCCTGTTGGCCGGCGGGTTGTTGTTCGCCGGCGCGAGCCTGGCGCAGGACACCCCTGCCCCGGCCGCTTCCGCCACCGCCACCGATACCGCCACGTTCAACACGCCGCAGGGTCAGGTCGTGGTCAAAAGCGCACCGGCTCCGGCGCCGACGATCGCCCCGGCGCCCTCGTTCCAGCAGTTGGCGGCGGGCGGCAAGGGCATCACCGAGGAACAGGCCTCGGCCTATCCTCCGTTGGCCAACGACTTCCTCAACGCGGACAGCAACAAGAATGGCAAGGTCAGCGAAGCGGAATACGCACGCTGGGTGAAGCAGCTGCATTGAACACGCGGACGCGATGCCCGTGAATCGTGCATTCACGGGCATCGGATAAACTTGCCGGCCTGAATCGACGGCCGGCATGGCGCTCGCCGCGCATCGGAAAGACATCATGAAACTCCCGCTCGTCGCAGCCTGCGCGGCATGGGCCTGCGTGGCTGCTGCCACGGCGCATGCACAGAATCCCGACCCGATGGACATCCGCGGCTGCACCGCGATCGAGAGCGATGCGCAGCGGCTGGCCTGCTACGACCAGGCCACCGGCCGGGTCAACCTGCCGGTGGCGCAGAAGCGCACGGTGCAGGCCGCCGGCGGCGAAGTGTTCGGCCACGACCATCCCGGGGCACCCGCGGCCGGCCCCGGCAACAGCGAGGTGGCCGTGCCGCTGTCGCTGCTTGACAGCCGCTGGGAGCTGGCGCCGGAAAGCAAACTGGGCACCTTCAACGTACGCGGCTACAAGCCGGTCTACGTGCTGCCCATCTTCGCCAGCAGCAACCAGAACAACCAACCGCACAGCCCCAACCCCGACAACGACGCCACTGGCAGCGAGCGGCTGGACAACATCGAGGCGAAGTTCCAGCTGAGCCTCAAGGCCAAGGTGTGGCAAGGCGTGTTCGGCGACGCCGGCGACCTGTGGGTGGGCTATACCCAGTCGTCGCGGTGGCAGGTCTACAACTCCACCCTGTCGCGCCCGTTTCGCGAGACGGACTACGAGCCCGAGGCGATGCTGATGTTCGACACCAGCTACCACGTGCTTGGCTGGGAGGGACGCCTGCTCGGCATCGGCTTCAACCACCAGTCCAACGGCCGCGGGCTGCCGTTGTCGCGCAGCTGGAACCGGCTGATCGCCAACGTCGGCTTCGAACGCGAAGGCTGGACGGTGATGATCCGCCCGTGGTGGCGCATTCCCGAATCGCGAAGCATCGACGACAACCCCGACATCAGCGATTACGTGGGGCGCGGCGAGGTGGAGATCGTGCACGAGTGGAACGGCCAGGAATTCGGTCTGACCTTGCGCGACTCGTTCCGCGGCGGCAGCCGCCAGCACGGATCGTTGCGCTTCGGCTGGAGCTTTCCGATCGCCGGCAACCTGCGCGGCTACGCCGAACTGTTCAAGGGCTACGGCGAGAGCCTGATCGACTACAACCACAACGCCACCTACCTCGGCGTGGGCGTGTCGTTGCTGGACTGGTATTGAACGCGCTGCCGCAACGCGTCGCCGGGCACGCGTAGGGCGGGCACCGCCCGCCAGCCGTCGACGACAAAGGCGGCCGTGCCCGCCCTGCGCATCATTCACAACCTCTCAGTGGTGATGGCCACCCGCACCGTGCACGTGGCCATGTGCCAGCTCTTCCTCGCTGGCCGCGCGCACGTCGGTCACCTCGATGGCGAAATGCAGGGTCTTGCCCGCCAGCGGATGGTTGCCGTCGATGAAGACCTTGTCGTCCTCGACGCGGGTGACGGTGACGTTGATCTCGCCCTGCGGACCGCGGCCCTGGAACTGCATGCCGGGCTGGATGTCCTCCACGCCCTGGAAGGCCGAGCGCGGCACTTCCTGCATCAGCTCGGGATGGTGCACGCCGTAACCCTCCTCGGGAACCACGTCGGCGGTGAACTTGTCGCCCGCCGAGCGGCCTTCCAGCTGCTTTTCCAGGCCCGGTACGATCTGGCCGCCGCCGTGCAGGTAGGTCAGCGGATCGCGACCGGCGGAGCTGTCGATGACCTGGTTCTGATCGTCGGTGAGGGTGTAGTGGAAGGCGGCAACGGAATCTCGGGCAATCTGCATCATCTGGCCTCGTTCGGGGGTCATGGGGGCCGACCACGGTCGGCAAAGGGACAAAGCCTATCAGACCGCGCGCGCATGGCCTGCGCAGGGGGCGTCCCGAGCGCCGCCGACCAGCTCAATGCAGGCCGTGGCGATCGCCGTGGACCGCGGTGACGGGATGGTTCACCCCTGCAAGCGGGCCCGCGTGTCGCGACCGATCTTCTGCGGCGTGTCGGTGGGCGCGTAGCGCTTGACCACCTGGCCGTCGCCATCGACCAGGAACTTGGTGAAGTTCCACTTGATCGCCTCGCTGCCGAGGATGCCCTTGGCCTGGCTTTTCAGCCATTGGTACAGCGGCGCGGCGTGCTCGCCGTTCACCTCGACCTTGGCGAACATCGGAAAGGTCACGTCGAAGCGGGTGCTGCAGAAATCCTTGATCTCGGCTTCGCTGCCCGGCTCCTGGTGGCCGAACTGGTCGCAGGGAAAGCCCAGCACCACCAGGCCCAGCTCGCGCTGTTCGCGCCACAAGGCTTCCAGGCCCTCGTATTGCGGAGTGAATCCGCACTGCGAGGCGACGTTGACCACCAGCAAGGTCTTGCCGCGCCACTCACCCAGCGATCGCGGCTTGCCGTCGATGTCGGTCACGGTGAAATCGTGGATGCTGGTCATGGCTTGCTCCGGAACTGTGGCGGGTGTCCGGCCAGCGTACGCCATCGAGATGGCTCGGGCATATCCATATGCGGCATGCTCCTTTGGCGCCGGCGGTGCGCGCGGCTACCGTCAAGGCGTTGCCGCCACGCCGGATTCGCCGTGCTCCACCTCGCCCTCGTGCTGCTGTCCCTGTTGCTGCTGGCCGGCGTGTTCAGCCGCGCGCCGGACGATCCGTGATCGGCGCCACTCACCCCTGGGTGGCGGGGATCTCGAACACCTGGCGCAGGTAGGCCACGTAGGCCGGGTCATCGCACATGTTCTTGCCGGGGGAATCGCTGAGCTTGGCCACCGGCTGGCCGTTGCAGCGGATCATCTTGATCACGATGTTGATCGGCGCCGGCCCCACGTCGTTGGTGAGGTTGGTGCCAACGCCGAAGGCGAGCTGGCAGCGGCCGCGGAAATGCGCGTAGAGCTGCATCACGCGCGGGATGTCCAGGCCGTCGCTGAACACCAGCACCTTGTTGCGCGGGTCGACGCGGTTGTCGCGGTAGTGCGCCAGCACCTTCTCGCCCCAGGCGAACGGATCGCCGGAATCGTGGCGGGTGCCGTCGAACAGCTTGCAGAAGTACATGTCGAAATCGCGCAGGAAGGCATCCAGCCCGTACACGTCGGACAGCGCGATGCCCAGATCGCCACGGTATTCGCGCGCCCACGCCTCCAGCGCCGCGACCTGCGAATCGCGCAGCCGCGGCCCCAGCGCCTGGTGTGCCTGCAGATACTCGTGCGCCAGCGTGCCCAGCGGGGTCAGGCCCAGTTCGCGTGCCAGCCACACGTTGCTGGTGCCGGCCAGCTGCGCGCCCAGTTCGTCGCGCAAGGTGGTGACCACCTCGTGCTGCCAGCGCCGCGAATACCGCCGGCGGGTGCCGTAATCGGCGATGCGGCACAGCGTGTAATCCGGCGCATCGCGCAGCATGGCGATCTTGTCGTGCAGGCGCCGGCGCCCTTCGGCCAGATCCAGCCCGGCGCTGGTGCGGCGGAAATATACCTCGTTGACGATCGCCAGCAGCGGCACCTCGAACATGATCGTGTGCAGCCACGGCCCGCGGATGCGGATCTCGATCTCGCCGGGCACGGCGGCCGAGGGCGCGATCTCCACGTACTTCTCGTTGAGCTGGAACAGGCCCAGGAAATCGACGAAATCGCTCTTGATGAAACGCCAGCTGCGCAGGTAATCCAGCTCGTCCGCGCGAAAACGCAGGCGGCACAGCGCGGCCAGTTCGGCGCGGATGTCGTCGACGCACGCGGCCAGGTCAATACCCGGCGTGCGGCACTTGAAGCGGTATTCCACCTCGGCCGCGGGATACTGGTGCAGCACCACCTGCATCATCGAGAACTTGTACAGGTCGGTGTCGAGCAGCGATTCGATGACCATCGGGCGCCCAGGGGAGGAAGAAGCGGCAGCACCGGCCATTATCCATGGTCGGCCATCGGCGCCGGGCAAAATAAAACCCCATCGGCCAGGGGAGGACCGATGGGGCTTGTCAGGCGGCCTCCAGGGGAGGTAAGGCCGGCCCCTCAGCAAGGCGATGGATTGCCCCGCTTCCTGTCGCCGTCACGGCGATACACGGGCTTAGTGTGTGCGCGACGACGTGAGTTCAACGTGCACGCCCGCCGCCGTTCAGCGCCGCGACAGGTGCGCCGGCCCGCCCGGCGCCAAAGCTGGCCCTACACTGGGCCCATTGCACGGAGAATCCCATGCGCGGAACCTCGATCGACGCCCCCCGGATGACGCGGATCACCGCCCTGCTTGCGATCGCGCTGATGCTTCTCGGCAGCAGTCGATTCGTGCGCGCCGCCGAACTCCGCATCGACCTGGGCCATGGTGCCACCCGCTGGAGCACCGCCACCCTGCTGGCGCGCCCGGATGCGCGCACCATCACCGTGCTCGGCGACGTGGCGTTCAAGCGCACCCGACACTACCGCGCCGTGCCGCTGACTGCCCTGCTGCCCGGCATCGTGGCCGGCGATCACCTGCAATTTGTCGCGAAGGACGGCTTTGTCGCCGAAATACCCGCCGCGCTGATCCTGAGCCGGCGCGGCAGCGTCGCCTGGCTGGCGATCGAGGAGCCGGCCCGGCCGTGGCCGGCGTTGCCTGGCGGACACGGCCGCGCCGGCCCGTTCTATGTCGTGTGGACGCAGCCGCGCGCGGCGGGCGTGGGACCGGAGCAATGGCCATATCAACTGGCCACGATCCGCCGCGCCGACAGCATGGCCGCGCGTTTTCCGGCCATGCTGCCGGACCCGCGAACGCCGGCGGACAGTGCCGTGCGGCGAGGGCTGGCGGTGTTCCAGCGCACCTGCTTCGCCTGCCATACACTCAACGGCGCCGGCGATGCCCGACTCGGGCCGGACCTCAACATTCCGCACAACCCCACCGAGTACCTGCGCGCCGACCTGCTGCGCGGGTACATCCGCGATCCGCAATCGCTGCGCCGCTGGCCGCAGGCGAAGATGCCGGGCTTCGACACGCGGGCGCTTTCCGACGCCGACCTCGATGATCTGCTGAGCTACCTGCGCCACATGGCGGGGAGAAAAACATTGCCGGGCGGCGGGCACTGAGTTTTCAGCGCGGCGCGGCCTGAGCCTCCGCACCGTGTGGCGGCGTCATCAGCGCTTCCAGCGCGCGATCGCGGCGCGGCTTCGGGTCGCGAGCCAAAGCGCGGACGTCGGCGTAGAACGCCGTCCAGTCCTGCCCCGAGCGCTGGAACAGCACGTCGAACGCCGGCACCCAGTGGTCGTACAAGCCGAACGGCAGCAGCCGGGCGTTGTTGATCGGCTGCGCCACCCACGCGTCGTAGCGATGGTCGCCGGGCCATCGGCGTTCGCGCCACTGCGCGTAGCGTTCGCGGAACGCGGCGATCGCGGCCTGCTTGCCGGCTTCCATTGCCTCGGCATCGACGCCGCTGGCGTACAACAGCTTCAGGCGCTCGCGCAGATCCAGCACGAGCCGGGTGAAGCCGTCGGCGATCGCGTCATCGTGGCCTTGCGCCGGCGGCAGGCCGCGCGAGGCGCGCCATTCGCGCAGGCCCTGGCGCTGCACGAAGCTGGCGAAGGATTCGTTGAACGCGCTGTCGCTTTTCACGTAGATCAGCTGGTGCGCCAACTCGTGGAAGATCGTGCCGGCCAGCTCGTCGTCGTCCCAGCGCAGCATGCTGGACAGCACCGGATCGGCAAACCAGCCCAGCGTCGAATACGCCGGCACGCCACCGATCCACACATCGTCGCCGCGGGCCTTCCAGCGCGCCGCATCTGCCTGCGCCGCCTGTTCGCTGAACCAGCCCCGGTAAGCCACGCAACCGGCGATCGGAAAGCACTGCGGCACCGCCTGCACCGAATGGCGCGGCGCAGCGAACACGTTCCACACCACGTAGTCGCGATCCAGCGGCACGTAGCCGGTGTAGCTGCGATTGTCAGGCAGGCCCAGCTCGCGCGAGGCGAACCGGCGCGCCTGCAGCGCCAGGCGCAGGCGCGCGGCCAGCTGCGGGTCGGTGTGCGGGTCGGCGAGCACGCGCTCGATCGGGCGTCGATGCACGATGAGTTCGGCTTGCCCGTGGGCGGCCTGCGCGTAGTAGCGCACGCTGGTGCAGGCGGACAGGGCAAGTCCCGCCACCATCAGGAGGGCAAACCGGAATATCGCGGCGGATACGCTTGACGGTCGCGAAGGCATCCGCCGATTGTGCCTGAACGCCCGGCGCTACCGGGCGCGGCGGGGGTCAATGGCGACGGTCGTCGCGGTCGCGCGAATGGCGTCCGCCGCGCTGCGAGTCACGATGTCCCGAGCGGCCATCGTCGCGGTAATGGCCGCGGTCGTTGTCGCGATGGCGGTAGTCGCGTCCGTAGTCGCGCCCGTGATAGCGTGGATAGCGCGAACCGCCGTACCAGTGCGAGCTGATGCCGACGGTCACCCCGGGTGCGTAGCAGCAACCGTAGTAGCCGCCGTAATAGGCCGGCCCGTAGTAGCTGTCGTAAGGCGAGGCGTAGTACGTCGTGCCGCTGCCGTAATACGCGTCGCCGGACGACCCGCCGCCACGCACGTAGGTATAGCCGGGGTCGTAATAGCAACCGGACAGCGCCGCCGCTGCCACCATCAATCCAACGCAAGCGAGCAGTCGTTTCATGGTTCACCTCCGCGGTGCTTGTCAAGCTCCACGCTGGACCATGCCGCTTGAACTCTGCCTGAGCGGACCCGGCGCCTGGCACCGGCCCGCCCGCGGAGATTCAACCCTTGCGCTTGCCCAGGTCGTCGCGCGGCGATGCCGTCACGGATGCATCGCCCGTGCCGGTCACCGGCGCGTGCATCTCCGTCACGTTGGGGGTCGGATGCGACGGGTTGGCGCCAGGCCACGACGGCTCGCGCTGGTCCCGCTCATGCTTGGCGTCAAGCAAGGCCTGGATATGCGCCACGGCCTCTTCCGGGCTGATGTGCGCCACCGGCCGGTCGGCCGGACGAGGGCGCGCGGGCGACGACTTGGGCGCAGGCCGGGTTGCGACCCGAGGTGCGGCTGGCCGCGTGGCCAACGGCTTCTTGGCCGCTGCCTTCCTCGCGGCAGGCTTCTTCGCGGACGCGGCCTTGCGTACGGCCGGCTTGCGCGATGCCGCGCTGGCGCTGGCGCGCGATTTCTTTGCTGCCGGCTTCGGCGCGGCCTTGCGGCCAGCGACCTTCTTTGTCTCTGGCCGCCGGGGCGTCGCCTTCTTCGCGCTGCGCGGGCCGGTCGTGCGCTTGGCGACGGCCTTCTTCGCGGCGGTTTTCTTCGCCGGGGACTTCCTGGCGGCTGCCTTCTTCACGGCGACCTTTTTCGCCGGAGCTTTCTTCGCAACTGATTTCTTCGCAACTGATTTCTTCGCAACTGATTTCTTCGCGACGGACTTCTTCGCGGCGGCTTTCTTCGCGACTGGCTTTTTCGCTGCGGACTTTTTCGCCGATGCTTTCCCTGCCGCGGACGTCTTCGCTGCCGACTTGCGGGTCATTGCCATGCGTTCGTTCTCCTGCGGTGAGCGGTGAGCAACGCGGCCAGTATGCGCGTATCGGCGCGCGACGGCATTACGCAGCGCAAGAAGCGTTCATCTGCGGGCCGACCGAACGCGCGCTCAGCCCGGGTGCATCAGCGCGTCGAGAAAGTGCGGCAGCACGCGATGATTGATCGCGATGGTGAACAGCACGCCATAGGCTGCGCCCCACAGGTGCGCGCTGTGGTTGACGTTGCCCTGCCCGCGCCGGTCCATGTAGATCGAATAGGCGGTGTACAGCACCGCGTAGACGATTGCCGGCATCGGGATCACCAGCACGATGATCTGCTGCCAGGGCGCGATCAGGATGTAGGCGAACAGCACCGCCGACACGGCGCCCGACGCACCCAGGCTGCGATAGTCCGGGTTGTTCCGGTTCTTCAGCCAGGTCGGCAGGATCGAGACCACCAGCCCGCCGATGTAGAACAGCGCGAACCCCAGCGTGCCGAGCACGCCGGTGTAGAACGGCTCCATCGCACGCCCGAAGAAGAACAGCGTGAACATGTTGAACAGCAGGTGGCCGAAATCCGCGTGCACCACGCCGTAGGTCACCAGCCGGTGGTACTCGCGCTGGCGGGTGATCGCCGGCGGCCACAGGATCAGGTCGTTCATCAGCCGCGCGTTCTTGAACGCCATGAACGAGACGATGCAGGTGATGGCAATGATGGCCAAGGTGATCGGCATGGACGGTTCCGCGACGCAAAAGTCGGCATCTTGGCGCCTTGCCCCGGGCTTGTCGACTCGCCCGGCGCCCCGGCGCACTTATGCCCGGCGCGGCGCGGCTTATGCGAAAGCGGCAGTGTCGCCGCCGTGGCTGCCCCTCTATCATCTGCCGTTTTGCACCGCGCCCCGCGGTCGGACGAAACACATGAGCCCGCTCCGTTACCTGCATCTGGACGTCTTTGCGGCCACCCTCGGCGGTGGCAACCACCTGGGCGTGGTGATCGGCGCGGACGGCTGGGACAGCGCGGCGATGCAGCGTTTCGCGCGCTGGACGGCGCTGGTGGAAACCACCTTCCTGCTACCGCCGACCGACCCCCGGGCGAGCTATCGGGTGCGCATCTTCACGCCGCACGAGGAGATCCCGTTTGCCGGCCACCCCAGCATCGGCAGCGCCCATGCGGCGCTGGAAGCAGGTCTGGCCACGCCGCGCGACGGACTGCTGTGGCAGGAGTGCGGCGCTGGCGTGTTGCCGATCCGGGTCGAAGGCAGCGGCGCCATGCGCGAACTGCTGCTGCGCTCGCCGGGCGAACGCGTGCTGGCGACCGGCCGCGACGCAAACCCGCTGCTGGCCGCAGCGCTGCACGGCGTGACCGATGGCGCGCTGCCGCCGGCGCTGGTCGACGGCGGCCGACGCTGGTGGCTGGCCGAGGTCGCCGACGAGGCCAGCCTGCGCGCATGGCAACCCGACCACGTGGCCATTCTTGCGCTGGCCCGCGCCAGCAGCAGCATGGGGCTGTGCGCCTTCGCACGCGTGGCATCGGATCAGCCGCGACTGGTGGTGCGCGCATTCCCCGCCGGCGTGGGCATCGTCGAAGACCCCGCCTCCGGCGCCGCCAACGGGTTGATCGCCGCCTGGATCGCACACGCCGAACCGCATGGCCCGCTGGCCCGCGGCTACCAGGTCAGCCAGGGCCGCGAGATCGGCCACGACGCGCAGCTGATGGTGCACATCGACAACGACGCGATCTGGGTCGGCGGGCGCAGCCACACCATCGTCGACGGCAGCCTGGCCTGGTCGGCGTGAGCTTCCAGTCTCTCGGTGCCGGTGAAAGCGGCTTTCTGCTCGGGCGCTGACACGCACGCGCCCACGGCTTAAGCTCGTCGCACCTGCGACCGCCGGGAGCGCACGATCGTGTTCCATCCCTTGCACAGGCTGGGCCGTGCCCTGGCCCGTTACCTCTCGAAGCCGCGCGTCGGCGGCATGCATTTCGGCACCTCGCGCCACGACATGCTGGAGGCATCGCTGCGGCCGGCCGACGTGCTGCTGGTCGACGGCAACAGCCGCATCGGCACCGCGATCAAGTACGTCACCCAGTCGAGCTGGTCGCACGCGGCGTTGTACGTGGGCGACACCCTGCGCGACCGCTACCCCGCGCTCGGTGCGCACGTGCTGATCGAAGCCGACGTGGTGGAAGGCGTGCGTGCGCTGCCGCTGCAGGCGTATCGCGGGGCGCACACGCGCATCTGCCGCCCGGTCGGGTTGCACGCCGGCGAGATCGAGCAGGTGATCGAACACGCCGCGCGTCGCCTCGGCCAGCGCTACGACATGCGCAACGTGATCGACCTGATGCGCTACCTGCTGCCGACGCCGCCGGTGCCCGGACGCTGGCGCCGGCGCCTGCTGGCGCTGGGCAGCGGCGAGCCGACCCGGGCGATCTGCTCGTCGCTGATCGCGGCGGCCTTCCACAGCGTGCGTTATCCGATCCTGCCGATGCTGGACCGCGACTACCGCCAGTTGCGCGGCACCCAGCGCGCGCGCCAGGAGATCCTGCACATCCGCAGCTCCAGCCTGTTCACGCCGCGCGACTTCGACATCTCGCCCTACTTCCGCATCATCAAGCCGATGATCGAGAGCGGTTTCGATCCGCACCACCTCCACTGGGCGACCCTGGCGCCCGGCGACCTGCAACCGTCGGCGGGATCGCTGCAGGCCCCGCGATGAATCGGCGCGCCGCTCAGCGCAGGTTCGGCAGCGCCGCGAGGCACGACTCGCGGCAAAGGTAGCGCTGGTTGGTTTCCCCGCCGTCGTACAGATAGGCTGCCCCGCCGGCGAAAATCTCCCAGTGGTAGAGCTGGCCCGCACGGCGCAGGGTGCCGCGGTAGCTGCACGGCATGATGATCGCCTCGGCGTCGAACGTGGCCGGGTCGACCACCTCGGCCAGCGTGAAATACCGCGCCACGTCCGCGCGACTGAGCGTCAACGCGCTGCAGATGTCGGCGTCGGCGCGCGTGGCATCGACCTGCCGCTGCAACGAAACAACCTCGATGCCGCCATTGCCGCGCACCGGCACACACGCAGCCAGCGCTGCGCTCAGCAGCACCAGGCCCAACGCCTTCACGGCTTGCCCCCAGCGGTCAGCGCCTGCAGCAACTGGGCGCCCTCGGTGACCTCCTTGCGGGCGATCGCGCCGTGCGCGTAGACGTCGCCCAACAGGTTCAGGCCGAACAGGCCGACCAGAATATCCACCAGGTACTTGAGCGACTTCAGTTGTTCCGGCGTCGGCGCCTCGAACGCCTTCTGCGCGGGCTGGAACGTGCCCACCACCTCGATCCCCAGCGAGTCCTGGTTGGAGGGATAGCGCGAGGGATACGGCTTGCCCAGTTCATGTCGCGAAAGGTTCTTCGCGCGGGTACCGAAGCCCACGCCTTTCGCGTGCATGAGCGAGGCAATCGTCTTCAGTTCCTGCGGATCGCAGCCGTGTTCGACCTGGCAGCGCGCCTGCAGCACACCGACGTGCCAGCACACCTGATCGACGCGTGCGGTCTGGCAGATCTTGCCGGCCTTGTCGATCAAGAAGTGCGCGCCGGTCTGCTTGCCGCCCGCGTACGCTTCGAGCGTGCTGGTGGCGGTGGAGGAATCGGTACGATGCAGCACGATCGCGTGGACGGCATCCAGGCTGCCATGCTCGATCGACGCATACAGCTTGACCTCGATCGCCGGGTCGACCAGCTTGCCCTTGTCCAGCGTTGCCATCGGCCGCCCTCCCCTGGAGATGCGCCGCCGCCCGATGGCGGGCGCGGCGCGTTGGAAATTCCGTCGCACGATGCTGCAGCCCCCGGCCGGAGGCGTCAAGCAACCGGCATCAGGCCGCCGCGCCCGCCGCCTGCCCCGACGCCCACGCCCACTGGAAGTTGTAGCCGCCGAGCCAGCCGGTGACGTCGACCACCTCGCCGATGAAGTAGAGGCCGGGCACGAGTTTCGATTGCATCGTGCTGGAGGAGAGGCCATCGGTGTCGACGCCGCCGAGAGTGACTTCGGCGGTGCGGTAGCCTTCCGTGCCGCTGGCGGTGATCGGCCACGCGGCGAGCTGCACGCCGATCTGCGTCAGTTCGGTCTCGCGGTACTGGCGCATCGGGCGGTTGCCGAGCCATTGCTCGCACAACCGCTGCGCGAGGCGCTTCGGCAACACCTCGCCGAGCACGGTCTTCAGTTCGGCCAGCGGCCGCGCCGTGCGTTGGTCGACCAGCCAGGCGCCGACGTCGAGGTCCGGCAGCAAGTCGAGGCGCAAGTCGTCGCCGGGCTGCCAGTACGAGGAGATCTGCAGGATCGCCGGGCCGCTGATGCCGCGATGGGTGAACAGCAATCCGGCGCGAAAACCCTGCCTGCCCACGCGGGCCTCCACCCTCGGCAACGCCACACCGGCCAGATCCGCGTAATGCTCCTGGTGCTTGCCGCTCAGCGTCAGCGGCACCAGGCCGGCGCGCGTGGGCAGCACGGCGTGGCCGAACTGGCGCGCCAGTTCGTAACCGAAACCGCTGGCGCCCATGCTGGGAATCGACAGGCCGCCCGAGGCGACCACCAGCGACTCGGCATGCACCTCGCCGCGCGCGGTGTGCACGCTGAAGCCCTCCGGCGTCCTGCGCACGCGTTGCACGGCGCAGTTCGCCTCCACCGTGACGCCGGCCGCGGCGCACTCGTCCAGCAGCATGCGCACAATCTGCTTCGAGGAGTCGTCGCAGAACAACTGGCCCAGCTCCTTCTCGTGCCAGGCAATGCGATGCTTCTCGACCAGCGCGATGAAGTCCCTCGGCGTGTAGCGCGCCAGCGCGGACTTGGCGAAATGCGGGTTGGCCGAGAGGTAATTCGCCGGCGTCGTGCCCAGGTTGGTGAAGTTGCAGCGGCCGCCGCCGGACATCAGGATTTTCTTGCCGACCTTGTTGGCGTGATCGACCACCAGCACGCGCCGGCCGCGCTGGCCGGCGGTGATCGCGCACATCAGGCCGGCGGCGCCGGCGCCGATGATCAACACGTCGGTTTTCAAGAACTCACCATGGTCACGCCATCAAGCTCGTTGTTCGTCATCCCGGCGCGGCGCCTTTCAACGACCGAAGGGTCGGTCAAGCCGGGACCCGGTGACTGTGTCCGTTGAAAGGCGCCGGATTCCGGCTTGCGCCGGAATGACGGAAGTGAGGGTTGCGCCATTATCGCCCAGCGCCATCGCTTACACTTTGCCTCCTGTTCCCAGCGAGCCGCCGCCATGCCTTCCTTCGACGTGATCTCCGAAGTCGACAAGCACGAACTGACCAATGCCGTCGACCAGGCCAACCGCGAACTCGGCACGCGCTTCGACTTCAAGGGCGTGGACGCGAAGTACGTGCTGGACGATGGCGTGATCGCCCAGAGCGCCCCCAGCGAATTCCAGCTGCAGCAGATGCTGGACATCCTGCGCGCCCGCCTGATCGCGCGGAAGATCGACGTGCGCGCGCTGGACGTCGGCGACCCGGAAACCAACCTGGGCGGCTCGCGCCAGAAGATCACCGTCAAGCAGGGCATCGAGCAGCCGGTGGCGAAGAAACTGGTGGCCGAGCTGAAGGCGGCCAAGCTCAAGGTCGAGGCGCAGATCAACGGCGACAAGCTGCGCGTCAGCGGCAAGAAGCGCGACGACCTGCAGGCGGCGATGGCGGTGTTGCGCAAGTCCGAGGTCGAGCTGCCGCTGCAGTTCGACAACTTCCGCGACTGAGTTCAGGCCCGCGACAGCAGCCGCCCGCCCATCGCCGCATTGACGGCCACCACCACGGCCACCGCCAGCGCATGCGTCAACAGAGCGTAGGGCGGGCAATGCCCGCCGCTCTTGTCGCGATGTCGCAAGGCCAAAAGCCGGCGGACGGTGCCCGCCCTACGCGGCGCGTGCGACGCTTCTGCCGAATCCCTACGCTTTCGACAACAACCGCCCGCCCATGGCGGCGTTGACGGCCACCACCGCGGCGACGGCCAGCGCGTGCGTCAGCAGGTCGGTGGCAGCGGAGTCGAACGCATGGCAGATCTCCAGCAGGCTGGCCGAGGCGGCGGCGCTGGCCAGGCCGATCAGCACCGCGGTGAGCACCGGCCGCAGCGGGCAGGCGCGGCGCAACAGCACGATCAGCAGCGCGGACAGCGGGATCGAGAAGGCGATGATGAAGACCAGGCAATCGGCGGACTGATGTACCCCGGCCACTTCCGTGCCCGGCGCGACCCAGTTGCGCAGGCAGCCGAGACCACTGGCGCCAATCCACAGCAGAGCCCCGGGCACCGGCAACCAGGCCCAGGCGCCATGCCGCCCCGGCACGCCCAGCGCGAACGCCGCCCAGGCCGCGCCCACCGCCGTAAGCACCGCGCCGATGCCGGCCCAGGCCAGGTCCGGCGTGGCGGCCCATCGCCGCAGCATCGGGCTGGCGCCGTAATGCAGCAGCAGCCCGACCGCCAGCGCCGCCACCAGCGACAGCCAGCCGGCGGTGCGCAGCCATGGCGGCAGCAGTCGCCGCACTGGCACCAGCTCGGTACCCAGGCGGTCGATCAGCGCCTCATGGACTCGCGGGTCGGACATCACGTCAGGGTTCTCCATGGAAACGCCCGCGCAGCGCCTTCAGCGCGCGATGCAGGTTCACTTTCAGTGCGCCGGTGTTGCGCCCGGTCAGCTCGGCCGCCTCGCTGAGGGAGCGCTCGTGCAGGCCGAGTTGTTCCACGGCCTCGCGCTGGCCCGGCGGCAGCCCGGCGATCGCCTCGCGCAGGCGCTGCGCGCGCTGCTCGCTCTCGGTAGCGGCGCTGGCGTCGTCGCGGTCCGGGTGATTGTCCAGCGCAAATTCATCGTGCAGTTCGCGGCTGTCGCGGCGGCCGCGGCTGCGCAGGGAGTCGATCGCGCGGCGGCCGGCGATCGCACCGAGCCAGGCGTCGTAGGAGCGGGCAGGATCGTAGGTGTGGCGCACTCGATGCACGGTGAGCAGGGTTTCCTGCACCACGTCGTCGAGCTGGTCCTGCGCCACGCCCTGGCGTCGCGCGACGGCGCGGATCAGG
This sequence comes from Rhodanobacter sp. UC4448_H15, assembly GCF_052978265.1. Next base: position 2,812,080 of record NZ_CM129665.1, read on the forward strand.
GCCACCGAATCGGCCAGCAGCTTTTCGTAGGCGCGCCGGTCGCCGGCCTGCGCAGCGGCCATCCACGCCGATCGGCGCTGGTCGGGCGATTCGCTGGCGGCGGCGGATTCGGCTGGCACGGTCCGGACGAGACTCATCCCGCGGAGAAGTCCACTATCTAGACCCATGAAGGCGGTGGCGGTCAAGGCTTGCACCATGTTCGCTCCACGACGGAACGCTCCACCGAAGTCTTCGCTGCATCTGGCGCCGACGTTACCTCGTATCCGCATGTAACCCCGGCGGAGGCGGCGGCGAATCATCAGGCAACCACCCACGGATGAAAACTCCATGCTCGTGTTGATCCTCGCCTACCTCGGCGGCGTCCTGACCATCCTCAGCCCGTGCATCCTGCCGGTGCTGCCGTTCGTGTTCGCCCGCTCCGACCGGCCGTTCATGCGCAACGGTTTCCCGATGTTGCTTGGCATGGCGATCACCTTCGCCGTCGTCGCCACGTTGGCGGCCCTCGGCGGCGGCTGGGCGGTGCACGCGAACCAGTACGGCCGCTGGGTGGCGATGGCGGTGCTGGCCTTGCTCGGCCTGACCCTGCTGTCGACCCACCTGGCCGAATGGATCACCCGCCCGTTCGTGGCGCTGGGCAACCGGCTGTCGCAGCGCTCGGCCGGCGATGGCGACTCGGTCTGGGGCGCGGCCGGTCTCGGCGTCGCCACCGGCCTGCTGTGGGCGCCGTGCGCGGGGCCGATCCTCGGCCTGCTGCTGACCGGCGCGGCGCTGAACGGCGCCAGCGTGCAGACCACCCTGCTGCTGCTCACCTATGCCGCCGGTGCGGCCACCTCGCTTGGCCTGGCGCTGCTGATCGGCGGCAAGGTGTTCGCACTGATGAAGCGCTCGCTGGGCGTCGGCGAGTGGGTACGTCGGGCGCTCGGCGTGCTGGTGCTGTGCGGCGTGGCCGCGATCGCGCTGGGCCTGGACACCGGCCTGCTCACCCGCGTCTCGCTGGCCAGCACCAGCGGCATCGAACAGAAGCTGATCGACGCCGTGCGCCCGGCACCGGCGCCGCAACCACAGCTCAAGGCCGGCGACCCGCTGCCGGTGGAAGGCACGTTCCCGTCGCTGGCCGGCGCCACACAGTGGCTCAACAGCCCGCCGCTGACCACCGCATCGCTGCGCGGCAAGGTGGTGCTGGTCGATTTCTGGACCTACTCCTGCATCAACTGCATCCGCTCGCTGCCGTACGTGCGCGGCTGGGCCGACAAGTACAAGGATCACGGCCTGGTGGTGATCGGCGTCCACGCACCGGAGTTCGCCTTCGAAAAGAACCCGGCCAACGTGGCCAAGGCGGTGAAGGATCTCGGCGTCGACTACCCGGTGGCGTTGGACAACGATTACGCGATTTGGCAAGGCTTCAACAACCAATACTGGCCGGCGCACTACTTCATCGACGCGCGGGGACAGATCCGCCACCACCACTTCGGCGAAGGCGAATATCGGCAAAGCGAGGACGTGATCCGCCAGCTGCTGGCCGAGGCCGGCCAGAAGAACCTGCCCGGCGGCTACGTGCGCGACGACCATCGCGGCGTCGAAGCCGCCGCGTCGAACGATCCCACCCGTTCGCCCGAGACCTACGTCGGCTACGCCCGCGCCAGGAATTTCGTCGGCGGCCGCGTGGCCCGCGACGAGGCGCACGATTACCGCGCGCCGGCGGCGCTGGCCGCCAACCAGTGGTCGCTGGACGGGCGCTGGACAGTGCACGACGAGGACGCGCAGCTGGAACAGGCCGGTGGCGCCATCATGTATCGCTTCCGCGGGCGCGACCTGCACCTGGTGCTCGGCCCGGCGGCCGATGGCAAGCCGATCCGCTTCCGCGTCACCATCGACGGCAAACCGCCCGGCGCCGACCACGGCATGGATACCGACGCCGACGGCAACGGCACCGTCACCGGCCAGCGCCTGTACCAGCTCGTACGCCAGGCCAACGGCAGCGGCGAGCGGCTGTTCGAGATCACCTTCCTCGACCCCGGCGTGCGGGCGTACGCCTTCACTTTCGGCTGAGCAGGATCGCGAATGCCTTTGCCTCTGCAAATCCCGAATCCCCAATCCCGACGGAGGAAGCCATGTCACGTCTCGATGAAACCCTCGCGATGGATCGCCGCCGCTTCCTGCGCGCCGCGCTCGGCGGCGGTGCGTTGCTGGCCGTGGGCGGCGGCTGGCTGGTACCGCGCCTGCACGCGGCGGCGAACACGCCGGTGGGCCAGCCCGGCAACGTGCTGCTGGAAATCTTTGACGATACCGGCCGCGATCTCGGCGCGCACGAGGTACCAAAGCTGGTGCTGAGCGACGCGCAGTGGCGGCAGAGGCTGTCGCCGGCGTCGTACGAAATCATGCGTCACGCAGGTACCGAGCGTGCATTCAGCGGCGAGCATGAACGCCCCGCCGTGCCCGGTCTGTTCCGCTGCCTCGCCTGCGGCACGGCGCTGTACGACGCAGCCACCGAGTTCGACTCCGGCACCGGCTGGCCCAGCTTCTGGCAGCCGATCGCGCGGCGCAATCTGGTCGAGTCGACCGACCACCTGTTCGGCATGACCCGCACGGCGATCAGCTGCAAGGGCTGCGACAGCCACCTCGGCCACGTCTTCAATGACGGCCCGCGCCCGACCGGCCTGCGCTATTGCATGAACTCGGTGGCGTTGCGCTTCGTGCCGCGCCGGATGGCCTGAACCGCCGGCCGCACCCGGCTTGGATTCCGCCGCGGCTGCCGCCATCTGCAGTGCAGGGTATCGCCTGCCCGTCGCCGGAGTCTGCCGTGAGTACCGCACTGACCATCCCCTGCCCGCATTGCAGCGCACTCAACCGCGTGCCCGCCGAGCGTGTCGCCGAACACCCGAACTGCGGCCGCTGCAAGCAGGGCTTGTTCGAAGGGCATCCGGCGGAACTCACGACCGTGAACTTCGACGCGATCGCCGGACGCGGCGACTTGCCGGTGCTGGTGGATTTCTGGGCGCCGTGGTGCGGGCCCTGCGTCGGTTTCGCGCCGGTGTTCGTGCAGGCTGCCAGCAAGCTCGAGCCGCGACTGCGGCTGGCCAAGCTGGACACCGAGGCGCAGCCGCAGATCGCCACGCGCTTCAACATCCGCAGCATCCCCACCCTGATCATGTTCAGGCAGGGCCGCGAGATCGCGCGGCAGTCCGGCGCGCTGAACGCGGCGCAGTTGCAGCAGTTCGTCGAAGGCGCGCTGGCGCGCGGCTGATCAGCGCGCGGCCGTACCTGCCGCCTGCCAGCGCAGCCAGTCGATCACCGCCGCCACAGCCGCGCGGGGCTTCGCCGGCGGGCGCACGATCCAGTACGAGGTGCCCAACGGCACGTCGAGTCGGCCGAACGGGCGCACCAGGCTGCCGTTCGCCACGTCGTCCGCCGCCAGCCGATGGCGCGCCAAGGCCACACCCTGCCCCTGCATCGCCGCCCGCAGCACCAGGTCCGACGAGGTGTAGCGCGCGCCGCGCTGCAACGCGAGCTTTGCCGGTCCGTGTGCACCGCGCCACGCTTCCCATGACGCCTGCGGATCGCGGTCGTGCAGCAAGCGCAGGCCGGCCAGATGCGCCGGCTCCGAGGGACGTCCGGACGCCTGCCACAGTGCCGGGCTCATCACCGGATACAGCGCATCGTCCAGCAACGCCTCGGCATGCAGTTCCGGCCAGGGCCCCGTGCCCATGCGGATGGCCAGATCGATGCGGCCGTCGTCCAGCGCATCGAGGCGTTGCTCCACCTGCACCGACAGCTCGATCTTCGGATGCGCCTTTTCCAGCGCGGGCAGGCGTGGCAGCAGCCAGCGGATCGCGAACGAGGGCGAGGTGGACAGCGTCACCGCGTGCGCCGGCCGGGTCTCGCGCAAGGCCGCGACCGCCTGCTCGATCGCGCGCAGGCCGGCCAGCGTGGCACGCCCCAGCGCCTCGCCCTGCGGGGTGAACACCAGCGCACCGCGCCCGGCCGACGCGCGCAGCAGCGGCACGCCGAGCCAGTGATCCAGCTCGGCGAGGTGCCGGCTCACCGAGGAGTGCGCCATGCCAAGTTCCCGCGCAGCGGCACGCACGCCGCCATGAGCATGGACCATGGCGAAGGCGCGCAGGGCATTCAGCGGCAAGTCTTCCATGGTCGCAATTCTAGACCATTGAAGTCACCGCACCGACCAGCAAAGCGGACCAGCCTGTACTGCATTCGACCATTGCCTGGATGGAAGCATGAACGTGGATGCATGGCTTGCCGCCGCCGCGCTGCTCGGCGTGGCGGCAATCAGCCCCGGCCCGAACAATCTCGTGGTGCTGCAGGCCGCGGGGCAGGCGGGCCTGCGCGGCGCGCTGCCGGCGATCGCCGGCATCGTGACCGGTGGGCTGTTGCTGCTGGCGCTCATGGCGCTGGGCGCGGGCGCGGCATTCGCCACCTGGCCGCCGCTGCGCCACGGTGCCGTCGTGGTCGGCGCGCTGTACCTGGCATGGCTCGGCCTGTCGCTGTGCTTCGCCGGCGTGGCGTCCGCGCCGCCCACGGGGTCGGCGCGCCTGCCGACGGGAACGCTGGGCCTGGTCGGCTTTCAGTTCCTCAACCCGAAAAGCTGGGTGCTCGTGCTGACCGTGCTGGCGGCGCTCCCCGCCGCCGGCCTGCGCGACTACCTGACGCTGGCCGGCCTGTTCGTGCTGATTCCCGCCACGTGCCTGCTGCTGTGGGCGCTGCTCGGCGCCTGGCTGGCCTGCTGGCTGGCGCATCCGGCGGTGCGCCGCGGCGTCGACATCGCGATGGGTGCGCTGCTGATGGCCTGCGCCGTGCTGCTCCTGATCGAGCCCTGACTTCTCTCCCTGCCCGAGGTTTCGCCATGACCGTTTTCCATACCGTCCCCATCCGCCGCGTGCTTGCCCTGGCCGGCAGCCTGCGCCGCGCCTCCTGGAACCGCAGCCTGCTCCACGCCGCAGCGCTCCAGGCGCCGGCCGGCATGCAGTTGGACGTCTACGACGACCTGGCCACCGTGCCGCTGTTCGACGAAGACCTCGAGCAGCGCGAACCCGCAGGGCCGGCCGGCGTGAAGGCGCTGCGCGCCGCCATCGCCGCCGCGGACGGCGTGGTCATTGCCACGCCCGAGTACAACCAGGCACTGCCGGGCGTGTTGAAGAACGCGCTGGACTGGCTCTCGCGCGAAAGCCCCGCCGGCGACGTGCTCGCCGGCAAGCCCGTGGCCGTGCTCGGCGCCAGTTCCGGTCCGTGGGGTACCCGGCTGGCGCAGGCTTCGCTGCGTCAGGTGCTGCACACCTGCGGTGCACTGGTGATGCCGGGCCCCAGCCTGTTCGTGGCCCGCGCCGCCGATCGCTTCGACGCCCGGGGTTGGCTGACCGACCCGTCTACGCTGCAGTCGCTGCGGTCCCTCCTGCTCGGCTTCGAAGGGTGGATGGAGCGCCTGGCGCTGCCGGCCATGCAGGATGCGCCGCTGGCCGTGCCGGGCTGAGCTGGCACGGGCCACCCATGCCTTTCAGCACACTCGGCACGTGCGCCACGCGTTTAGGCTTCGGTCTTTACGCCCAAGGAGACACCTGTGCGCAAGTCCCTGCCGTTTGCCCTGATGGCCGCCCTGCTGTTGACGGGGTTCACCACTGCCGCCGTGGCGGCCGATACCCCCAAGCCGGCAGCGAGCACCGAGGCAACCGGCAAGGACGGCTTCCAGTTGCCGCCGTTTCCCGCCGATGCGCACGTGACGCAGACCACCACGGTCGATGGCAAGACGCTCAAGTACACCGTGACCGTGGGTTCGCTGCCGGTGCGCGATGAGAAGGGCAACAAGACCGCCGAAGTGGTGTTCACCGCCTACACCATCCCCGGCAAGGACCGGCCGGTGACCTTCGCGCTCAACGGCGGCCCGGGCGCCTCGTCGGTCTACCTCAACCTGGGCGCGATCGGCCCGAAGAAAGTGAGCTTCGGCGATGCCGGCGACTCGCCCTCCGACCCGCCGGTGCTGAACGACAATCCCGGGACCTGGCTGGGCTTCACCGACCTGGTCTTCATCGACCCGGTGGGCACCGGCTACAGCCGCGCACTGGTCGACGACAAGCAGGCAACCAAGGATTTCTACAGCACCGACGTCGACATCAAGTACCTCTCGCGCATCATGTACGACTGGCTGGTGAAGAACGGCCGCATGGATTCGCGCAAGTACTACGTGGGCGAAAGCTACGGCGGCTTCCGCGGCCCGCGCATCACCGAGTACATGCAGACCCAGCTGGGCGTGGCGATGAGCGGCGTGACGCTGATCTCGCCGTACCTCGACCCGTCGGCGTGGAGCGACGACACCGTCTCGCCGCTGCCGTGGATGACCACCCTGCCCTCGATCGCCGCCGCCCACCTGGAGCGCGAGGGCAAGCTCAGTGCCGAGGCGATGGCGCCGATCATCGCCTACACCCGCGGCGAATACGCGACCACGCTGATGAAGGGTCGCTCCGACCCGGCCGCCACCGAGGCGATGATCCGGAAAGTGACCGAGCTGACCGGGCTGGACCCGGTGTTCGTCAAGCGTTCTGGCGGCCGCATCGAGACCCAGGCCTACCTGCGCGAGGTGTATCGCGCCGAGGGCAAGCTGGGCAGCCGCTACGATTCCAACGTCACCGCCTGGGACCCGTTCCCGCATGCGCCGTCCCAGCGCACCGGCGACCCGCTGCTCAACAGCATCATCGCGCCGACCACCAGCGCGATGGTCAACTTCGTCACCCAGACCGTGGGCTGGAAAGTCGCCGGCCGCTACAACGCGCTGAGCTACGAGGTGAACCGCCTGTGGCACGAGGACGACGATGCCCGCGAAGGCTCGGTCAGCCAGCTGCGCGAGGCGGTGGCCAACGACCCCAAGCTGCGCGTGCTGATCGCGCACGGCTGGGATGACCTGTCGTGCCCGTTCATGGTCTCGGTGCTGGCGGTCGACCAGATGCCGGCGATGGGCGACCCGACCCGCGTGCAGGTGAAGGAATATCCCGGCGGCCACATGTTCTATTCGCGCGCGGACAGCCAGGCCGCGCTGACCCGCGACGTGAAGGCGTTGTACGGCGCCAGGTAACGCCACCCACCAACCGCGGGCCGGGCTGGGCCGCCATGAACCAGCGCACGCTGTTCCACGTCGACGCCTTCACCACCACGCGCTTCCGGGGCAACCCGGCGGGCGTGGTGCTCGGCGCCGACGGCATGTCCGATGCCGAGATGCAGGACCTCGCGCGGGAACTGAAGCACTCCGAGACGGCCTTCGTGCTGGCGCCGGACGGCGCCGACCACGACGTGCGGCTGCGCTACTTTTCCCCGACCACCGAAGTGCCGTTATGCGGCCACGCCACGATCGCCACCCATTACGTGCGGGCGGGCTTGCCCGGCTTCGGCGACAGCGAGTTCCGGCAGAAGACCGCCGCCGGCATCCAGCGCATCCGCATCGGCCGCAACGAGGCCGGTGGCCGGCGCGTCTTCATGCAGCAGGAACGCCCGCGCATCGACCCGCCGCTGGATGCATCCGTCCGCCACCGCATCGCCGCCGCGCTGGGCGTGACCGACGACCAGCTGACCGCGGCGCTGCCGCTGCAGGTGGTATCCACGGGCCATGGCAAGGTCATGGTGCCACTGGAGCCGACGGTCGATCTCGATGCGCTGGCACCACGAATGTCCGCGCTGGCGGCACTGAGCGCGGAGATCGGCTGCAACGGCTATTTCGTGTTCCAGTTGCGCAAGGGCCAGGCCGCCACCGACGGGCGCATGTTCGCCCCCGCGATCGGCATCGACGAAGACCCCGTCACCGGCAACGCCAACGGCCCGTTGGGTGCCTACCTGGTCAACCATCGACTGATGCCGCACGACGGAGCGACGCTGCGCTTCGCCGGCCACCAGGGCCGCGCGCTGCGCCGCGACGGGGTCGTCCACGTCGAGGTGCGCATCGTGGACGACGCGCCGGTCGAGGTGACCATTGCCGGCGATGCCTGCATCCTGTTTGCCGCGTCGCTGGACGGCTGACGCCGGCGCCCGGCCGGCTGTTCAGCGCGCCAGCAGGCCGGCGCGCACCAGATATTGCACGCTGAACATCCGTTGCGGGTCGGTCCATGATCGTTGCACCGCCAGCCCGGCCTTGTCCGCCAGTGCCGCGAAATCTTCCAGCGAATACTTGCAGCTGTATTCGACCTGGATCGCCTCGTCCACGCCGAAGCGTACCTTGCCGCGCCCGATCGCCACGTGCTGCTCGCGCCGGCTGACCAGCTGTGTCTCGATACGCCCGGCCATCGGGTTGTAGCGCGCGCGATGGGCGAATGCCGCCAGGTCGAAGTCGCTGCCGATTTCGCGGTTGAGCCGCGCCAGCATGTTCAGGGTGAACTCGGCGGTGACGCCGGCGGCGTCGTTGTAGGCGGCCTCGATCAGCGCCGGGTCCTTTTTCAGGTCCACCCCGATCAGAATGCCGCCGGCGTCGCCCATCTCGTTGCGCATCTTGCGCAGCAGGGCCACCGCGTCGTGCGCCTCGAAATTGCCGATGGTGGAACCCGGGAAATACAGCACCGTGCGTCGCGGCGCCCGCGGCGGAATCGGCAGGCGCAGCGGCTTGCTGAAATCGGCGCACAGCGGCTGCAGCGGCAGTTGCGGAAACTCCTGCGCCAGGCACTGCACGCTCTGTTGCAACGGCTCGGGCGAGATTTCCACCGGCACGTAACTCACCGGCTCGCGCAGGTGGCGCAGCAGCATGCGCGTCTTGCGTCCGCTGCCGCTGCCGTACTCGACCAGCCGCACGTCGCTGCCGAGGGTGTCGCCGATGTCGGCGGCGTGCTCGTCCATCAACGCGATCTCGCAGCGGGTGAGGTAGTACTCCGGCTGCTCGCAGATCTGCTCGAACAAGGCCGAGCCGCGCTCGTCGTAGAACAGCCACGATGGCAACCGTTTGGGCTTCAGCGCCAGCCCGTGCCGGACGACTTCGAGCAATTCGCCGGCGGGCGGGCGGCGTTCGTCGTCGCGAAGGCCGCAGGCTTGCACACTGTTCATCGATCCTGTCCCAGTCGCAGCCCGGCAAACTGCCAGCGGGCGTGGGGTGGAAAAAAGTTGCGGTAGCTGGCGCGCAAATGATCGCGCGGGGTGACACAGGAGCCGCCGCGCAACACCCATTGCCCGCACATGAACTTGCCGTTGTATTCGCCCAGCGAACCGGCCAGCGGTCGATAACCGGGGTAACCGACGTACGGCGAAGCCGTCCATTCCCATGCGTCGCCGTACAACTGCAGCATCCCGGTCCCGGCCTGCGCCGGCAGCGGATGGAACCGTTCGCCTTGCTGCAGGTTGCCCTCGATCGGCACGCCTTGCGCGGCCGACTCCCATTCCGCCTCGGTGGGCAGGCGGGCGCCGGCCCAACGCGCAAACGCATCGGCCTCGTAGTAACTCAAATGGCAAACGGGCTCGGCGGGATCGAGCGCACGCACGCCGGACAGGGTGAACTCGCTGGCCAGGTCGTCCTGCCAGTAGAGCGGGTGTCGCCAGTTTTCGCGCTGCACGGTGGCCCAGCCATCGGACAGCCACAGGCCGGGCTCGCGATACCCGCCCTCGCGCACGAACGCCAGGTATTCGGCATTGGTCACCGGCCGGTTGGCCAGCGCGTGCGGTTGCAGCAGCGCGCGGTGGCGCGGGGTTTCGTTGTCGAAGGCGAAGCCTTCGCCCCGATGGCCGATCTCGACGATGCCCTCGCGGCCGGCGATGAACCTCAGCGGCACCGGCGGCGCGTGCGCGGACGCCGCAATCGCCGGGCGCAGCGCCGGCTGCAAGGGATTGCACCAGAATGCATGCTTGATGTCGGTCAGCAACAACTCCTGGTGCTGCTGCTCGTGCTGCAGGCCGAGTTCGACCAGGCTCGCCAGTTCCGGATCGTCATGGCGCTCCAGCAAGGCCAGCACCGCCTCGTCCACGCGCCGGCGGTAATCGCGCACCTCGTCGAGCGAGGGGCGCGACAGCAGGCCGCGCTGCGCGCGCACGTGCATCGGGCCGACCGACTGGTAGTAGGAATTGAACAGGTAATGCCAGGCCGGGTCGCGCGGCTTCCAGGCCGGGTCGTGCGCGAGCACGAAGGTCTCGAAGAACCAGGTGGTATGTGCCAGGTGCCATTTGGCCGGGCTGGCGTCGGGCATGGACTGCAGTTGCATGTCCTCGGCCGTCAGGTTCGTGCACAGCGCCTGCGTCTGCTGGCGCACCTGGGCGAAGCGCGCTGCGATACCGGCCCGAAGCAACGGTGAATCGGCACTCATGCGCGATACCGCAATCGCGACGGCCTGCCAAAACGGTGGTGGGTCAGCGGCATGGTGGTACGGCAAGGCATACCCGCAAGGATGCCGCGAAACTTGTTCAGAAGTTGTGATCCAGGCACACCTGAAGGCGAAGCGCAAAAAAGCGCGAGCCCGACCGAAGCCGGGCTCGCGCGGGTGCCGCCATGCGGCGTGGATCAGTTGCCGGCGTAACCGTCGTCGCGGTCGTAGCCGTCATCGCGGATGTAACGCGTCTGGTAAGGGTCGTCGTAAACCACCGTGCGGGTTTCCACCACGCGGCGGGTCACCACCGGCGCGCCGTACTCGTACACCACCGTGCGCGGCGCGCGATAGACGACCGGCGGATCGTAATAAACCGGAGCCGGCCGCATGGCGTCGGCGACCAGACCGACCACGGCGCCAGTGACAATGGCACCGGCGATCCAGCGACCGCCGCTCCAGTGACCGCCATGACCGTAGTAGCCGCCGTGATAACCGCCATGGTAGCCGCCGCGATGGCCATGCCCGCCCCAGCCGTGCGCGGACGCGCCCAGGGGCATCGCCAACGCGGCGACCAGCGCCAGACCGATCGCGGCATTCTTGCCGGAAGCACGCAAACCCGCTGTATTCATGATCGCTCTCCGTTGTACGCGCGGATAGTCGAGCGCGCGGGCTTAATGCGCACTGAAAGGCTCACTGCTTGATGCGCGCCGTGTCCCACGGGTTGATCCCCGTCGCAGCCCGGCGCCGGCGCAGCAGCCAGCAACCATGAATGTCGGCGCGGCGGGCGAAGTCGAACGGGATGCTCGCTGCGCTCCAGTCCTCGATCTCGAAGTGCGCTTCCAGCGCCTCGCGATCGAGCCTGAAGCGGCGAAAGTTGTTGGAGAACACGATCACGCCGTCGCGGGTCAGTCGCTCGTTGCAGGCTTCGAGCAGCTTCACGTGGTCGCGCTGCACGTCGAAATCCTCGGCGCGCTTGGAGTTGGAGAATGTCGGCGGGTCGACGAAGATCAGGCCGTAACGGCCGCGATCGCGCTGCAGGAATTCCAGCGCGTCGAACTGCATCAGCCGATGGTCGGCACCGATGAAACCGTTCAGCGCGAGGTTGCGCGATGCCCACTCCAGATAGGTGGCGGACAGATCCACGCTGGTGGTTTCCAGCGCGCCGCCGGCTGCCGCGTGCACGCTGGCGGTGGCGGTGTAGGCGAACAGGTTGAGGAAGCACTTGCCTTCGGCCAGCTCGCGGACCTTCGCGCGCACCAGCCGGTGATCGAGGAACAGGCCGGTGTCCAGGTAGTCGGTGAGGTTGACCAGGAACTTCAGGCCGTCTTCCTCCACCTCGATGAACTCGCCGCGCTGGTCGAACTGGCCGTACTTGGAGCCGCCCTTGCCGCGTTCGCGGGTCTTGATCGCGATGCGCTCGCGCGGCACGCCGAGCACTTCGCCGGCGACGCGGGCAATCTCGCGCAGGCGCTGGCGCGCCACGTCGCCGGGAATGTCGGCCGGCGCGCGGTACTCCTGGATGTGCAGGTGATCGTCGCCGCCGGTGTCGCCGTAAACGTCGATCGCCGCGGCATACTCGGGCAGGTCCTGGTCGTAGGCGCGCCAGCAGCGGATGCCTTCGCGCGCCAGCCGCTTGCGCAGGTGCCGGACGTTCTTCTCCAGCCGGTTCTTCAGCATCTGCGCGCCGGGGGAGAGCGGCTTCGGCTCGCGTGGCTTCTCCTCCCGCGGCTTCAGGTCGAAGGTCAGCAGCACGGTTTCCAGCGCGCCGTTGTACAGCGCGTAGCGCTTGTCCGCGTGCAGCTGCATCGCGCGGCCTAGCTCCACGTCGCCGGCCAGCACCGCGGCACGCCAGCCGGTGAAGCGCTCACGCAGGGTGTCGCCCAGCGCACGGTACAGACGCGGCATCTCGGCGCGGTCGCCCAGGCGTTCGCCGTATGGCGGGTTGGTGATGACCAGGCCGTGGTCGACGCCCGGCGGCGGCGCGACACGCGTCACGTCCTGCTTGTCCAGCGTGAAGAAGCCGGCCACGCCCGCGGCTTGCGCGTTGCGTTTGGCCGTCTGCACCATGTGCGGGTCGGCGTCGGCGCCGAAGAAGCACGGGCGCAGCGCGCGCAGGCCGGCCTCGGCGCGCTGCTTCGCCTCGTCCAGCAGGCCGCGCCACAGCGCGATGTCGTGCTGCTGCCAGCCGAGGAAGCCGAAGTATTCGCGGCGCAGACCGGGCGCCACGTCGGCGGCCATCAGCGCGCCTTCGATCAGCAAGGTGCCGGAACCGCACATCGGATCGAGCAGCGCGCCGCCGGCCGCGTAGACCTCGGGCCAGCGCGCGCGCAGCAGCATGGCGGCGGCGAGGTTTTCCTTCAGCGGCGCCTCGCCTTGTTCCTCGCGCCAGCCGCGCCGATGCAGCGGCGAGCCGGCCAGGTCCAGCGACACGGTGGCGCGGTCGCGGCGCAGGCGCAGGTTGATGCGGATGTCAGGCTCGTCGGTGTCGATGTCCGGACGCGAACCATCGCGCTGGCGGAACTGGTCGACCACCGCGTCCTTGGTGCGCAGGCCGATGAACTGGCTGTGGTTGAGCTTGCTCAGCGCAGTGCCCGCGTCCACCGCGAAGGTCGCGTGTGCGGCCAGATGCCGGCTCCAGTCGATGTCCTGCACGCCGCGGTACAGCGCCTCGTCGTCGGGCGCATCGAACTCGGCCAGCGGCAGCAGGATGCGGCTGGCCAGGCGCGACCACAGGCAGGCGCGATAGGCGGTCTCCAGCGTGCCGGAGAAGTGTGCGCCGGCCAGCGCCTCGCGCACGTCGAGCGCGCCGAGCGCGACCAGCTCGTCGCGCAGCAGGTACTCCATGCCTTTCGGGCAGGTGGCGAAGTAGTGATTCATGCGGCGACGGCCAGTTGGTCGAGCATGCTGCGGAATTGCGTCGCGATCATGTCCATGCTGGAACCCAGCCGGTGGTCGTCGTCCAGCACCAGCAGCGGCAGGCGGCGCTTCGCGGCGAACGCCTGCACGCCGGCCAGCGGGCACACCTCGTCGCGCCAGCCATGGATCAGCATCGCGGGGACGCCGGTACGCAGGTCGAACGCCCGCGCGTACCCCGGGATTTCGCTGGGCGTGGCTAGCAGCAGCAGACCGGCCACCGGCACGTCCAGCGAAACCAGCCCGGAGACGAAGGCGCCCATGCTGGAGCCGACCAGCAACGGCGGCGCCTCCAGCGATTCGATGGTGGCGCGCAGACGCGCGATCCGCGGTGCCACCGAACCGGCATGGCCGCGCGCGTCGTCGCTGCGGTAGTCCGGCCGCTGCGTGCGCCAGCCCAGCGACTCGGCCAGCGCGGCCAGCGCGCTGACCTTGGTCGCCTCCGGCGCCGAATCCGAGCCGTGCGAAAGAATGATCTGGCCGCGCATGGCGGTCTCCGGAAAAGGCCGAAGGCAAGACGCGCATGGTAGCAGGCGGCGTTTCCGCCTCCGGCCGCGCCATGCGAGACTTGGCCGATGCCCCTGACCCTCCACGACCAGCCGCTGCCCTACGTCGACCGGCTGCCCGAGCGCCCGGCCGAGACGGTCGAGCTGGTGGTGATCCACTGCACCGAACTGCCCGACCTGGCCATGGCGCGCGAGTACGGCGAACGCGTGCTGCACGCCAGCGGCACCGGCAACAGCGGCCACTACTACGTCGACCGCGACGGCGCGGTGCTCCGTTACGTGCCCGGCACCCGCATCGCCCATCACGTGCGCGGGCACAACGCGAATTCGATCGGCATCGAACTCGTGAACGCGGGCCGCTACCCCGACTGGTTCGATTCGCGCCGCCAGACCATGACCGAGCCCTACCCCGCCGCGCAGATCGACGCCCTGCTCGCCCTGCTGGCGCGGTTGCGCGACGAGTTTCCCAGGCTGCGCCTGATCGCCGGCCACGAAGACCTGGATACCGACCTGATGCCGGCCAGCGACGATCCCGCGCGGCAGATCCGTCGCAAGCTCGACCCCGGCGTGTGCTTCCCGTGGGATGCCGTCGTGCCCGCCTGTGGCCTGCAACGGCTGCGCTAGACTGCGGCTCCGCCACCCCGGTCCGCCCCATGTCGGAGTTCACCGTCCAGCCGCTGCTGCGAACGCCGCTCGTCGCGGCGCACGACGTGCACTGCCGCGGCGAGTGCCGCCACCGCAGCGCGGAGGAATGCGCGGCTGCGACGCACCTGGTGTTTCCGTATCGCGGCCTGTTCCTGCGCCACGTCGGCAGCGCGCAGTCGGTGGCCGACGCGAACCACGTGTTGCTGTTCAACGCGGGCCAGGGCTACCAGGTCAGCCATCCGGCGAGCGGCGGCGACGCCTGCCTGTCGCTCTCGATCGCGCAGCCGCTGCTGCGCGAGCTGGCGCCGGCTGCGCTGCTGCAGCGTCGCGACGAACCGGTGTTCCACGGCCAGTCGCTGCGCATCGACGAGCGCGCCCAGGTACTGGTGGCGCTGCTGCGCCACAGCCTGCGCCACGGCAGCATCGAGCCGCTGGAAGCGGAGAGCCTGGCGCTGACCCTGCTCTGCCGGAGCCTCGGCCCGCGCACCACCCACGTGCCCGGTGCCACGCGGGCACGCCAACGCCTCGTGGACCGTGCCAAGCTGCTGCTCGCCAGCGACCTCACCCGCCGCTGGACGCTGGCGGAGATCGCGGCGGAGATCGGCGGCTCGCCGGTCTATCTCACCCAGGCTTTCCAGCAGGTCGAGGGCATGCCGCTGTACCGCTATCACCTGCGCCTGCGGCTGGCGCATGCGCTGGACCGGATCGCCGATTGCGAGGACGTCGCCGCCCTTGCGCTGGACCTCGGCTTCTCCAGCCACAGCCACTTCAGCGCCGCGTTCCGCCAGGCTTACGGCCGCACGCCCAGCGCGTTCCGCCAGGCCGCGCAGGCGCGAACCTCGTGAGTCGCTAAAGATCCTGACAGCCGCCCGAGCCGCGGCGTGGTCTCCTGCGTCTGCCCGCTCCCGGGCAACCCACGGAGAAACCCCATGAACGAGAAAACCTGCGCCGCCTGCGACTACCCGCTCGACGACAACGCCATCGAAGTCACCATCGGCGGCCGCACTGTCGAAGTCTGCTGCGAGGAATGCGCGCAGAAGCTGCGCGAGGCGGCAGCGCAAGCGTGAGTGGCGAAGTCCCCCCGCCACAGGATCGGCGCCCCTCGGGGCGCCGATCCGCCGCGACGCGTCCGGGCTGCAACAACTGGCTGCGCCATCGCCAGCGGCTTTCGACGCCCGCGACTTCCTGGCCGCGCTCGATCCCCGGCAGATCACCGTCACCTTCGACCGCTGAACGGGGATCGCGGGGCGCCGCCGCTATACTGGCGCCCCCCGGCAAGGATCCCCCATGAGCGAAGACCACGTCGCCGAACTCGTCGAACTGCTGCAGCTCGAACGGCTGGAAGACAACCTGTTCCGCGGCCAGAGCCGCGACATCGGCACGCGTTTCGTGTTCGGCGGCCAGGTGCTGGGGCAGGCCTTGTCGGCGGCGCAGCAGACAGTGGACCCGGCGCGCGAGGCGCACTCGCTGCACGCCTATTTCCTGCGCGCCGGCGACATCCGCGCACCGATCGTCTACAACGTGGAACGCACCCGCGACGGCGGTTCGTTTTCCTCGCGGCGGGTGGTGGCGATCCAGCACGGCCAGCCGATCCTCAACGGCTCGATCTCGTTCCAGCTCGCCGAGCACGGCGTGGAGCACCAGACCTCGATGCCCGAAGTGCCCGCGCCGGAAGACATCGAGCCGATGCATCCGCTGCCGGCCGACGAACTGGCGCGGCTGCCGGTGAAACTGCAGCGCTGGCTCGGCATCGACGGCCCGTTCGAGTTCCGCCAGGTGTGGCCGCGCGACGAGATGCACCCGGTCAAGCGCCCGCCGATCCAGCACATCTGGTTCCGGCTCACCGCGACGATCGACGATTCGCCGATCCTGCACCGCGCGCTGCTGGCGTACGCGTCGGATTTCCACCTGATCGGCACCGCCACCTTGCCGCACGGCATCTCGTACATGACCCAGAACGTGCAGATGGCCAGCCTCGATCATGCGCTGTGGTTCCATCGCCCGTTCCGCGTCGACGAATGGCTGCTGTACTCGTTCGACAGCCCCACCGCGCAGGGTGGGCGCGGCCTGGCACGCGGCCAGATCTTCAGCCGCGACGGCGCCCTGGTCGCCTCCAGCGCGCAGGAAGGGCTGATCCGCGTGCGCAACGGCGTGGCCGGGGACGACTGAACGCCCGGTTCAAGGCTGTTCGCGTAAACTTCCCGCATGCGCCAGATCTATACCTCCCCCCGCCCGGAAAACATCGATTCGGTGGTCGCCCTGATGGCCGAGCACGGCATCCAGGCGACGGTGTCCAATCGCTCCAACTACCATCGGCGCGGCTGGCAGCGGCACAGCTATTCGCCGCGCCGGCAGGATCGCAGCCAGTGGCCGCAGGTGTGGATCACCCACGCCGACGACTACAGCCAGGCGCGCAAGCTGCTGATGGGCCTCGGCATCGAGCCGGTGATCCGCCACGGCGAGGAACTGGCTGCCACGCGCAACGCCTCGCCGCTGGAGCGCCGCGCCCGCATCGCCACCCGCGTGCGCCGCGTGCTGCTGCTGGCCGTGCTGGCGGTGTTCGCGGTGCAGATGCTGCGCTACCTGCGCGTGTTCTGAACCGGGCCGCGCCGGCATAGAATCGGGCCATGCGCCGCTCCGATCCCGTCCGCCTTTTCCAGACCCTGCCGCATGCCTGCGGCTACTACGCCGAGCGCACGGCGCAGAACCTGGTGCTGGACCCGGCCGCGCCGCAACTGGATCAACTTTACGGGCCGGCGCTGGAACGCGGCTTCCGCCGCGCCGGCGGCCACCTCTACTACCCGCATTGCCCGCAGTGCCACGCCTGCACGCCCTGCCGCATCGACGTGGAAAACTTCCGGCCGGATCGCGCGCAGAAGCGCTGCCTGAAGCGCAACGCGGATCTCACGGTGGTCGAATGCATGCCCGGCTACAACCGCGAGCGCCACGCGCTGTACGAGCACTACCTGCGCACGCGTCATCCCGGCGGCGGCATGGATGATGCCGACGCCAGCGATTTCCGCCGCTTTCTCACCGCGCCGTGGAGCCCCACGCTGTTCCTCGAACTGCGCCTGGGCACGCGCCTGCTGGCGCTGGCGGTGACCGACGTGTGCCCGAACGGGATCTCCGCCGTCTACACCTTCTACGACCCCGCCGAAACCGCGCGCAGCCTGGGCACCTGCGCGATCCTGCAACAGATCGAACTGGCCCGCCGCCGAGGCATGCCCTGGCTGTACCTGGGTTTCTGGATCGACGGCCACCCGAAGATGGATTACAAGCGCCGCTTCAAGCCGCTGCAGGTTCGCGGCACGGATGGCTGGCGCGAACTGGCGTAGGGCGGGCACTGCCCGCCGCTTCGCTGGCGGCAGAGGAGTGAGTGAAGAGGAGCGAGAAGTGAGAGAAAGCGGGATGACGCAGACTGGATGCTTTCTCTCACTCCTCACTTCCAACCTCTCACTTCTCGCTCCATCGGATACGGGTAGAGCTTTTCCAGCGGCATGGAGATGCCGTCGTCGCCGACCACGCGGCAATGGCTGCGGTCGAGCTGGCGCGGGTCCTCGACGCCGCAGCTGTGCGCGATGATGCCCACCTCGTGCATCACGTTGCGGGCGTAGTTCGCCACCTTCTCGCACTTGTCGGTGACCACCAGGCCGCGCTGCAGCTTCGGGTTCTGCGTGGTGATGCCGGTGGGACAGGTATTGCGGTTGCATTGCAGCGACTGGATGCAGCCCAGCGCCAGCATGAAGCCGCGCGCCGAGTTGACAAAATCCGCGCCGGTAGACATCGCCCGCGCCACGTCGTAGGCGGTGATGCACTTGCCCGAGCAGATCACCTTGATGCGCTGGCGCAGGCCGCGCCGGATCAGCACGTTCACCAGTTCCGGCAACGCCTCGTGCAATGGCAGGCCGACGCCTTCCATCAGCGTCTGCGGCGCCGCGCCGGTGCCGCCCTCGGAGCCGTCGACGATGATGAAGTCCGGTGCGCTCTCGATGCCGCGCAGCTCGACCTCGTCGCACAGTTGCTCGATCCAGTCCATGCCGCCGAACACCGCCTTGAAGCCGGTCGGCTTGCCGGTGAGCTCGCGGATGTGCGCGATCGCATCCATCAGCTGCGCCACGTTGGCGATGTCCAGGTGGCGGTTCGGGCTCTGCGAATCCTCGCCGACCGGGATGCCGCGGATCGCCGCGATCTCCTCGGTCACCTTGGCGCCCGGCAGCAGGCCGCCCATGCCCGGCTTGGCGCCCTGGCCGAGCTTGATGCTGACCATCTTCACCTGCCTGTGCGCGCAGATCGCGAGCAGCTTGTCGTCGTCGAGCTTGCCGTCGCTGGTACGCACGCCGTACTTGGCGGTGCCGATCTCGAACACGAGGTCGCAGCCGCCCTCCAGGTGGTACGGCGCCAGACCGCCTTCGCCGGTGTCCATCCAGATGCCGGCCTTGGCCGCGCCGATCGACAGCGCACGCACCGCCGGCGCCGACAGCGCCCCGAAACTCATCGCCGAGATGTTGAAGAACGCGGCGTGATCGTACGGCTCGCGCGCGTACGGGCCGATGCGCACCGGCTTGGCATCCACGTGGTGATCGCCCAGCGCCGGGAACGGTGCGTTGACGAAGAACGGCACGCCTTCGGCGCGCAGGTCGCGGGTGGAGCCGAACGCGTTGGTGTTCTCGGCGTTTTTCGCGGCGCGATAGACCCACACGCGCTGCGCGCGGTTGAACGGCAGCTCCTCGCGATCGCTCGAATACAGGTACTGGCGAAAGAACTCGCCCAGGTGCAGGAACCAGTAGCGGAAGTGGCCGATCACCGGGAAGTTGCGCAATACCGCGTTGGCGGTCTGGTTGCGGTCGATCACCCATGTGGCCATCAGCACCAGCACCGCAACCGCCAGCAGCATCAGCGCCAGCAGCGCGAAGGTCTCCACCAGTACCACCAGCCAATGCGAAAAACCCGTCGATTGCATGCCGCCTCTCCCCCGTCGTCATCCGGTGCGATGCCGCAAGCGTAACCCAACGGCGCGCACCGCCTGGCTCACAGCTCGATGCGCAACGCCTCTTTCGCGCGCACCGCCTTGGCCACTGCCGCCTCCAGCGTGCCGGCGCGCGCCAGCGTCACCGCCATGCGCCGGCGGCCCTTCACCTCCGGCTTGCCGAAGATGCGCAACTGCGTGTCCGGCTCGGCCAGCGCCGCGGCCACGCCGTGGTAACGCGGCCCCGTGCCATCGCCTTCGACCAGCACTGCGCACGAGGCCGACGGTCCGTATTGGTGGATCACCGGGATCGGCAGGCCGAGGATCGCGCGCGCGTGCAGCGCGAACTCGGAAAGCTCCTGCGAGATCAGCGTGACCAGGCCGGTGTCGTGCGGCCGCGGGCTGACCTCGGAGAAGATCACCCGATCGCCCTTGACGAAGAACTCCACGCCGAACACGCCCCAGCCGCCCAGCGCGGCGGTCACCGCCGCAGCCTGCCGCTGCGCCTCGGCCAACGCGGCCTCGCTCATCGGCTGCGGCTGCCAGGATTCGCGATAGTCGCCGTCCTCCTGGCGATGGCCGATCGGTGCGCAGAAACTCACCCCATCGGCGTGGCGCACGGTGAGCATGGTGATCTCGTAATCGAAATCGACGAAGCCCTCGACGATCACCCGGCCCTTGCCGGCGCGCCCGCCGGACTGCGCGTACTCCCACGCGTGCTGCAGCTCGTCGGCACCGCGCACCACGCTCTGGCCCTTGCCGGACGAACTCATCACCGGCTTGATCACGAACGGGTAGCCGATCGCGGCCGCCGCCTCGCGGTACTGTGCCTCGTCGTCGCAAAAACGATACGGCGAAGTCGGCAACTGCAGTTCCTCGGCGGCCAGTTTGCGGATGCCTTCGCGATCCATCGTCAGCCACGCCGCGCGGGCGGTCGGAATCACCCGCTGCCCTTCCTTCTCCAGCGCGATCAGGGTCGGCGTGTGGATCGCCTCGATCTCCGGCACCACCAGGTCGGGCCGCTCGGCCTCGATCACCGCACGCAGCGCGGCGCCGTCGAGCATGTCGATCACGTGGCTGCGATGGGCGACCTGCATCGCCGGCGCGTCGGCGTAGCGATCCACCGCGATCACCTCCACCGCGTAGCGCTGCAGCTCGATCGCCACCTCCTTGCCCAGCTCGCCGGCGCCCAGCAGCAGCACGCGCAGTGCGTGGTCGGTATGGGGCGTGCCGAATGGCTTCATCGGGTTCTCCGGTGCGGGCAAACCGGCATTGTATGCGGCCACGCGGGGCGTCCGGCGGCGGCGTTCACGGCATGCCGGAAGTTCGCTTGCATAAGATATCATTTTGATATCTAATTTTCCCACCTCAGGGAGACTGCTCATGAACGAACATCAAGGTTTTTCGGTCGCCGGCATTCCTTTCGTCGGCTTTTGCCTGGTGCTGGCCGGCATCGGCGTGTGGCTGGTGCTCGGCGCCATCCACGGCCAGCCGGACGCGCCGCCGCTGGCGCGGTTGCTGGGCGGCGCGCTGCTGCTGGCGATCGACGGCTTTCTGCTCAAGGGCTTCTTCCAGGTCGCGCCGAACGAGGGCCAGGTGCTGCAGCTGTTCGGCAAGTACGCCGGCACCGTGCGGGTCGAGGGCCTGCGCTGGACCAACCCGTTCTACTCGCGCCAGCGCATCTCGCTGCGCGTGCGCAACTTCGAGAGCGGCAAGCTCAAGGTCAACGACAACGACGGCAATCCGATCGAGATCGGCGCGGTGGTGGTGTGGCAGGTGCTGGATACCGCCGAGGCGGTGTTCTGCGTCGACGATTACGAGGACTTCGTGCACATCCAGAGCGAATCCGCGCTGCGGCAGATGGCGCAGAGCTACCCCTACGACGCCCACGACGACGGCAAGCCCTCGCTGCGCAGCCACGGCGAGGTGATCAACAACCACCTGCGCGACGAGATCCAGGCGCGGCTGGAGAAGGCCGGCGTGCAGGTGATCGAGTCGCGCATCAGCCACCTCGCCTACGCCCAGGAAATCGCCCAGGCGATGCTGCAGCGCCAGCAGGCCGGCGCGATCATCGCTGCGCGCACCCGCATCGTGGAAGGCGCGGTCAGCATGGTCGGCATGGCGCTGGAGCAATTGCGTGCGCAGGGCGTCGTGGAACTCGACGAGGAGCGCAAGGCGACCATGGTCAGCAACCTGCTGGTGGTGCTGTGCGGCGAACGCGGCACCCAGCCGGTGCTGAACACCGGCACCTTGTACTGACCCGTGGCCGGCGAAAAAAAAGCCTACCCGCTGCGCATCAGCGCAGCCGTACTCGACGCCATGCAGCGCTGGTCGGACGACGAACTGCGCAGCGTCAACGCCCAGATCGAGTACGTGCTGCGCGAGGCATTGCGCAAGGTCGGCCGGCTCAAGGCCGGCCCGATCCGGCCGACGCCGGACGACGATACGGACTGAAGCGACGTGGCCACGTCGCCGATCGGCGCCCGACCATCAACGCGTTCTGGCGCTCACCGCCTGCAATTGCGGCAGCTTCAGCAGGCGCACCTTCGGATGTTGCCCACCCGTCACGAACAGCCACGGCCCCTGCAGCACGATCGATTGCACGGGCGGCACGCCGTCTTCGGCGCCGAGGCGTTGCAGCGGCCGGCCGTCGCGGGCGTCATAGACGACCAGCTCGCGCGTCTGCGGATCGACCACCAGCAGCCAGTCGTGTCCGGCACCCTGCCAGTGCACCAGCTGGTTTGCCGCGGGAAGTTCCGTCGTTTCATCGGACGCCGGCAGCCACGACCACAGCAGGATCGCCGACAGCACGACGAGCAGCACGATGCCGGGCCGGCGCAGACGCTGCAGCAAGCGCCCGGGCCACGCGGCCGTGTCGGATGAATGCCGAAGGGCGATGCGCATGTCCATGCCGCCACCATCGCCGTCGACGATGACCGCCGCATGACACTTGCCGAAACTATTCGTGACGCGGGCGCAGCGCCCAACCCAGCGCCAGCCAGCCGATCACGAAGGCCAGCCCGCCGAACGGCGTGATGATTCCCGTCCAGCGCGGCGCACCGAGCGCCAGCGCGTACAGGCTGCCGCTGAACAGCACGATGCCGGCGGCAAACGCCACCGTCGCCACGCGCGCGCCGCGGCCGTGACCGAGCGCCACGGCGAGCGCCAGGGCCAGCGCGTGCCAGGCGTGATATTCCACCGCGGTATGCCACAGCTCGACGGCACGGGCGTCCAGCATGCCGCGCAAGGCATGTGCGCCGAACGCGCCGAGCAGCACCGCGCTGGCACCGGCGAGACCGACCAGCAAGGCAGTGGCGAGGTGGGCAGGTTGTCGCATGGGCGGTGAATCTCCCGCACCGTCGGCGCCGCGGCGCGGCCGGTGTCGTATGCTTGAACGGATGAAGCTGCAGGATTCTCGCATGAAGTCACTTCGCACCCGCCTTGCCGCCCTGCTTGCGCTGCTGGTTGCCGGCACGCTGCTCGCCGGTTGCCACGGCGCGACGCCGCTGCCGTTCCGCCTGACCGACCTCACCGGCCACATGCCGCAGCTCGAGTTCAACCTGACCAGTGACGAGAACAAGCCGGTGTCCGCCACCGACTATCGCGGCAAGGTGGTGCTGCTGTTCTTCGGCTACACGCATTGCCCGGACGTCTGCCCGCTGACCATGGCCCAACTGCACGTGGTGATGAAGAAGCTCGGCGCGCAGGCCGACGGCGCACGCATCCTGTTCGTCAGTGTCGACCCGACGCGGGACACGCCGGCCGTGCTGCACGGCTACGTCAACGCGTTCGACAAACATGCGATCGGGCTCACCGGCGCACCGCGTGCGGTCGAGGCGCTGGTCAAGCGCTACCGCTCCGCGTTCACCCGCGAGCCGTCCGGCAAGGACGGCAACTACGAAGTGAGCCACAGCTCGGCGATCTACGTGTTCGACCGCGACGGCAACCCGCGCGTGCTGTACACCCCGGCCGACAAGCAGGACGACCTGGTACACGACCTGCAACTGCTGCTCGACCAGGGAGAACCGACATGAAGCACGCCCGCCTGTTTGCCCTGCTCGCCGGACTGTCGCTCGCTGCCGGCGTGCATGCCGCGGCCGCCGACCAGGTGCACGCCAGCCACGCCTGGATTCGCGTGTTGCCCGGCACGTTGCCGGCCGGGGGTTACGTCACGCTGGAAAACCGCGGCGACCAGCCGGTTGCGTTGACCGGCGCGCGCAGCACGGCATACGCGGAAGTGATGCTGCACCACAGCTCGACCCAGGGCGGCATGAGCCGCATGGCCATGGTCGAATCGTTGGCGATCCCCGCGCACGGCAGCGTCGTGCTGGGGCCCGGCGGCTATCACCTGATGCTGATGAAACCGGCCGCGGCGGTGTTACCCGGCAATCGGGTGCAAATGCAACTGCAATTCGACGACGGCAGCAGCCTGCCGGTCGACTTCGTCGCCCGCCCCGCCAATGCGCTGGGCGACGAGGCCCCCGCGTCTGCCCATTCCGGGCACTGATTCAACCCGCTCAGTCGTGCGCGCTGCCGGCGATCACCGCCGGCGGCAGCGGCTTGCGCGGCAGGCGCCCGTTGCGTGACAACCGCATCCAGTGGCGCAGCGCGATCAGGCCGCCGACCGACTCGATCAGCGCCGCCGGCACCCAGGTGATCAGCCCGCCGACCATCTGCCCGGTCAGCACGTTGAAGGTAAACGCGCGGCCGCAGATCTCGAAGATCGGATAGAGGTCGGTGCGCGAGAACGTGATGATCGCGCCAGCCAGGATCTGCGGCGTCATGGTGATCGCCGGCGACAGCACGCGCATGCCTGCCACCATGCGACCCGGCGGATGCGGGCGGTGATCGAGCACCAGTGCCCAATAGGCAAAGCCGCTGAGCAGCATCGTCCAGTTCATGAAGCGGTACACGCGCCAGTCCAGCATCGCCAGCGTCTGCAGGCCCGGGATCAGCCAGATCAGCACGAACACCACGAACAGCACGGTGACGATCGTGGGATTCATCAGCACGCCCATCACCGACCGCCACGGCCACGACCGCTGCAACGGCCGCAGCCACCGCGCCCGCCACGCCAGCGGCAGGCCGGCGCGCAGCGCACTGGCCGGATAGGCGATGACGATCAGCAGCGGCGCCAGGTGGTGCAACAGCAACTGCTGCAGGCGATGCATGAAGAACTCATGCTCGGCGTAGTAATCGAGATAGGTGTGCAGCGACAGGTAGATGATCGCCATGCCGACCCAGAACGCCAGCCGGCGGCTGGGCGGCACCTGCAGGCGGCGGCTGCCACGCCAGTACAGCACGCAGGCCAGCACGAACGTGGCCAGGAACAGCCACGAGAACTCCCACGGCACCACCCATTTCAACAGCGTTGCAATCACGATCGGCTTGCTTCCACGTCCGTCAGCACCGGCACGACCGGCGACCACCGCCCAGCATAGTGCGCCGCGCCGGCCCCGTCTGCCCTGCCGCGGACGGTCGCTTGCGGCAGATTGCCGCCATCAGCGTCGACGCCGGCCGTGGCGGGTGCGACGCCAGCCGTACAGCAGGCCGATCAGCACCACCAGCGCCGGCACCAGCACGATGTTGATCACCTTCACGCGCAGGCCCAGCGCGTCGATCTCGGCATTGAGCTGGTGCTGCACGTCGCGCAGCTCCTTGTTGATGGCGAGCTGGCGCTGGCGGAACTGCTCGATCTCGCGGCGCTGCTCGGGGGTGACCGTGCTCGACCGCGCACCCTTGGCCGGCTGCAGCTCGTCCAGCCGGCGGCGGGTGTCGGCCAGCTCCTTCTCCAGCTCCTGCTCCTTCTGCAGGAACTTCTGGTCGGCCACGTTGCGCAGCGCCTGCACCCGGGTGAACGGCCGCTGCGAGGTGGAGCGCGCGCGGATCGACAGCAGCGCCGACGAGCCGCTGAGGTTGTCGACCAGGTTGGTGACGAAATCACCGTTGTTGGCGAAGATGCGCACCATGGTCTGGCCCAGCACGGTCTGCGGCTCCACCCACAGACGATCGCTGAGCACGTCGGTGTCGGCCACCAGCACCACCTGTGCGTTGGCCGCCGAATGCGCACGGTGGCCCGGCTTGCCGGCGTCCTCGGGAAACGCGCTGACGAAGGTGCCGCGCAACCGCGCCGCCAGCACGTAGTGCGCGTTGTCCGCCTTGTAGTCTTCGAGCAGGCTGGTCGGGTCGCTGCTGGCATCCATCACCCGCTGGGTCGGCGCCAGCTCGGCGTCGGCACTGCTCTGCAGCAGCGGGACCAGCCGCGCGGTCGCGGTCCGGGTGAGGTCGAAATGGCCGATGCTGGAGACGTTGATGCGCTGCAGGCTGGCGGTCACCGGATCATTGCGGTTGAGCTCCTGGTCGCCCAGCCCGAGCATTGCCGGATGGTTGAGGCTGCTGCCGGCCAGCTCGATCTGCAGGCCGCGGCTGCGGTCCAGCACCACCTCGCGCGGCTGGTATTCCACGCCCCACGCGGCGAACAGGCGCGGCAGGTCCGAGGCGTGCGCAGGCAAGCCGCTGATGTCGGGCGTGAACGGTGCGGCGTCGAGCTCGGCATCGGGATCGACGAACACCACCAGGTGGCCGCCGCCCATCACGTACTGGTCGATCGCGTACTGCGCGGCCGGCGGCAGCTGCTTGGGGTGGATCAGCAGCAGCACCTTCAGGCGATCATCCACGTGCTGCAGGGTGGCGGCGTCGAGGGTCTTCAGCTCGAACAACTGGCCCAGCTGCTGCATCACCGCCCAGGGCTGCTCGCCCAGCGCCAGGTCTCCCTGCACCGGCAGCGAGCTGAGCACGCCGATCTCCGGCTTGCGCACCTGGTTCAGCTCGTACAGCAGCTTGGCGATGTCGTATTCGAGGAAGGCCTCGCGCGAGGGATCGAAGAACGCGATCGAGAGCGATTTTTCCGGCGTGCCGGCGTCCTCCGCACCACGCGCCTCGCCCGGCGCCATGGCGCTGCCGGCCAGTCCGAAGAACACCCGCTCGCCGTTGCTGCCGCCATTGGCGGCAATCAGCCCGCTGCCCTCGGCGCCCGCCTCGTCGTCCGAATACGGCACCGGGTCGATCACGCGCAGGCGGATGCGCCCGTGCGAGCGCGCCACCATCTCCTGCAACATCTCGTTGACGCGCCGCTCGTAGCTGCGCAGCTTGGGCAGGTCGCGGGTGGCGTGCTCGGAGAAGTACAGGGTCAGCTGCAGTGGCCGTTGCAGGCTGTCCACGATGTGCCGCGTGCCGGGCGTCAGCGTGTAGAGCTGGTCAGCGGTCAGGTCGATCCGCGTGGCATGCAGCCAGCGGCTGCTGGCCACCACCAGCGGCACCAGCACCAGCACCAGCGCCACCAGGCCGGCGTACAGCCAGCTGCTGCGGGTCAGGCGCAGCGGCGTGGTGAGCAGGCGGGGCAGGCGCAGGCGCGGCATCGTTCAGCGCGTCCGCTTGAGGTCGAGCAGCAACACGCCGGCGACCAGCCAGCCCAGCGTGCTGAGCACGAAGTACAGCAGGTCGCGCAGGTCGAGCACACCGCGCGAGATCGCCTCGAAATGACGCAGCATCGAAAGGTGCGCCACGGCGTTGATGAGGCGCCGCGGCAGCGCGCCCTGGAAGAAATCCAGCACCTGCGGCTGCCCGGCCAGGATCAGCAGCACGCAGACCAGCGCGGTGAGGATGAAGGCCACCACCTGGCTGCGCGTCAGCGCTGACAGGCAGGCGCCGATGGCGATGAAGTTGCCGGCCATCAGCCAGCTGCCCAGGTAGCCGGCCAGGATCACGCCGTTGTCCGGCGCGCCCAGGTAGTTGACGGTGATCCAGATCGGAAAGGTCAGTGCCAGCGCCAGCCCGATGAACAGCCATGCGGCGAGGAACTTGCCGAGCATCGCCTGCCACAGCGTCAGCGGCAGGGTCAGCAGCAGTTCCAGCGTGCCGCCCTTGGTCTCCTCGGCCCACATGCGCATGGTGATCGCCGGCACCAGGATCAGGTACAACCACGGGTGCATCACGAAGAACGGCTGCAGGTCGGCCTGTCCGCGCTCGTAGAAATCGCCGACGTAGAAGGTCAGGATGCCGGCGAGCACCAGGAAGATCACCAGGAAAACATAGGCCACCGGCGTCGCGAAGTAGCTGCCCAGCTCGCGCCGCACCACCGCGTTGACCGGACTCATGCCGCCACCCCGCGGCCGACTTCCTCACCGCTGGTGATCTGGCGGAACACCTCGTCGAGGCGGCCGCGTTCGAGCTGGATCTCGGAGACTTCAAGCCCCTGCTCTTGCAACAGCCGCTCGACCGGTTCCAGGATGCGCTCGCCCGGCTTGGGGAACACCGTGACGCGACCGTCCAGCGGATCGATCTCCACCCCGGCCACCTGCGGCAGCCGGCCCAGCATTTCCTGCGACATGCCGCTGCCCGGCGCACTGAACGATACCGCGCCGTGATAACGCGAGCGCGCCTCCAGCTCGGCGGGCGTGGCATCCGCCAGCAGCTTGCCGCGGGCGATGATCACCACCCGGTTGCACAGCGCGTGCACTTCTTCCAGCAGGTGGGTGGAGATCAGGATCGTGCGGTCGCGCGCCATCATGTCGATCAGCTGGCGCACCGCGTGCTTCTGGTTCGGGTCGAGGCCGTCGGTGGGTTCGTCCAGCATCAGCACCGGCGGGTCGTGCAGGATCGCCTGGGCCAGGCCCACGCGTCGGCGCAAACCCTTGGACAGCGTGTCGATGCCCAAGCCGAGCACCTCGTCCAGCTGCAGTTGCTGCACCACCGCATCCATGCGCCGATAGCCCGCCTCGCCGCGCAGCCCGCGGATGCGCACGATGAATTGCAGGAACTCGCGCACGGTCATCTCGCCGTAGCTGGGTGCGCCCTCGGGCAGATAGCCCAGCGCGCGCTTGGCCTTCAGCGGTTCGCGCATCGCGTCGTAACCGCACACCCGCGCGCTGCCGGAGGTCGGCACCAGGAAGCCGGCGATCATGCGCATGGCCGTGGACTTGCCCGCGCCATTGGGTCCGAGCAGCCCCAGCACCTGGCCCGGCTCGACGCGGATGCTCAATGCATCCACCGCCGTGAGGTTGCCGTAGCATCGGGTGAGTTTGTCGGTTTCGATCATGTCCGCGAGCGGGCTGTGGCCGGGCTGGCGACGCGCTGGCCGCCGGCCAGTCGGGGCGCCGGAGTGTCCCGGCAATGTACCGCAAGAGCGCCGCGACCGCGCGCACGGCCGGCGTGCAGTCGCAGGGGCGCCCAAGAAAAAGGCCCTTTCGTCACGAAAGGGCCTTCATCGAACAGCTGCCGTGCGCCAGGTTTATTCGGCGGCAGTGGCAGCCGCAGCCGGTGCGCTGGAGGCGGCCGGTGCGGGCGCCGAACCTGCGGCCGCCGGTGCACCGTTCTGCTCGGGCGGAAGCAGGCCTGCTTCCTGCTCCGGCGTCTGCGCCGGCGCGTCGAGCAGCGGCAGCGACACCTGGTGGCGTGCGTAGCTGGTGATCGCACCGGTGGAATCCCTCACCTCTGCCGCGACCACGATGTCGTAGGGCGGGTTCACGGTGCTGTCGAACTTGTAACCGTGGGTCTGCGCGTAGGCGGTGAGCATCTTCACGGTCTGCGGCACGCCGTTGAAGGTGCCTTCCCAGATGCCCTGCAGCGTGGAACCGCCGAAGGCCATCATGCCGCGCACATCGCCTTCCACCACCAGGTTGCCGAAGCGGTCGCGGGTGCCGGCCGTGGCGGCGGCCGCGGCGGCGGCTGCGGCGGAAGCGGACGGCGCCGGCTCGGCGGCGGCGGTCGCGTCCAGCGTGGGCGCGACGGGAGCGGTCAGCTGCTCGCTCTGGCCGTTGATGGTCAGCGTGCTGGAGTCGATCGGCAGGGCCACGTCGAAATCGAAATCCGGATCGCCGTAGTTCGTGATGAACAGGATCGCCGGGCCGGTCACGTTCACGCCCAGCTTCTTGGCCTGCGCCTTCAGCTCGGTCTGCGACTGCGCCAGGATGTCGTCGAGCACTTCGGAGCCGCCCTTGCTGCGGTCGATGTGACGCGTGACGAACAGCACCGGGGTCGGCTGCGACTGCGCGATCTTCGGCATCAGGCCGCTGTAGTCGACGTTGGCCACGCCGGCCAGCACGTTCTGCAGGTTGTTCAGGCTGAACTGGATGAACGAGTCCGGATCGCCGTGGATGTACAGGTTCGCGAAGCGGTTGATCAGGTTCCAGCCGTACTGCACGTCGTACGACCAGGTGATCTGGGTCAGGCGGCCGTGACCCTGGCGCTCGAGATCCAGCGTGAAATGCTTGTCCAGACCGCGCCAGTTGTTGTCCAGGTTCCAGACGATGGTCGCATCCTGGGTGTTGTTGTCGATCTGGTCGAACTGCGGCGTGGCGCTGGCGATGGTCAGACCGCCGTCACCCAGCTTGGGGTCGGTGCTGGTCCAGCTGATCTCGGAACCCGGGCCATACGCCTTGCCGGAGAACTTGAACTGCACGCCGCTGTCCTGTGAACGGAGCACGGAGTAATCCGGGAAGCGCCGGAAATTGTTCAGCAGGTCGTACACCTGGCGCATGTCCTTGCCGACAACCTGTGAGCGTTCGACGTGCCCGCTGGAGGGCATGACCACCGCCGCCACCACGCCAATCACCGCGACGATGACCAGGGCAACCAGAAATTCAAAGACACGCATCATTCCAGAGTTCTCCGAAGCGTCTTTACGCCATACCTTGAGTGTGCCCCAACAGCTGCGCGGGCCCAGGGGGCAGCAGCGGGGGTCGGCAAACGCCGAAGCCGCCGATGTTACTTGCTCGCGGGCTTGAACGCCATCCGCCCGCAGAGGCTCCCGCCGCGGCCGCGAAGGCAGCTCCACCCAAGGCGCGCAACCCCGTCGGAGCTCATACGATGCCCAGTTCCAGCGCCTTCAGCACGGCCCGGGTGCGATCGCGCACGCCGAGCTTGGAAAGGATGTTGGAGACGTGGTTCTTGACCGTGCCCTCGGCCACCTTCAGCGAGTTGGCGATCTCCTTGTTGCTGTAGCCGCCGGAGAGCAGGCGCAGGATCTCCGTCTCGCGCTCGGTCAGCGGGTCGGGCTGTTCGAGGCTGGTGAACTGGTTCTGCATCCGCGCCACGCCGGCCATCAGGCGCTGGGTGACCATCGGCGCCACCAGCGAGCCGCCGGCGGCGACGGTGCGCACGGCCTCGACCAGCTGCTCCAGCGAGACGTCCTTCAGCAGGTAGCCGCGCGCGCCGGCCTTGAGGCCCTGCAGCACCAGCTGGTCGTCGTCGAAGGTGGTCAGGATGATGGTCGGCGGCAATTCGTTGCGCGCCGACAGCGCCTGCAGGACTTCCAGCCCGCTCATGTTCGGCATGCGCAGGTCCAGCAGCATCACGTCGGGCTTGATCCGCGGCACCTCCAGCACGGCCTGCGCGCCGTCGGCGCACTCGGCCACCACGCGGATGTCCTCGGCCAGGTCCAGCAGCGAACGGACGCCCTGCCGCACCAGGTTCTGATCGTCGACGAGACAGACGGAAATCATCGGGGATCCTCGGTCATGGGTGACTGGCGGCTGGCTGGGTGGTGCCCCTAGGTAAGCGCCGTATTGTTGCACGGCTTCCGCCGCGGGCGACCGCGCCTGCACAAGGGCTGCCGCCGAACCGCTTACGAAACATCCAGCGCCGGCGGCTCGAACCGCGAGGGCGTGTGCGCCAGCGCCGCCTGCTCGCCCAGTGGCAGCCGCACGGTCAGCGCAAAGCCTCGGCTCAGGCCGGCATCCAGCGACACGCTGCCGCCGAACTCGGCCAGGCGCTCGCGCATGCCGGACAGGCCGTTGCCTTCGGCCACCTGGTCGGCGCCGCGACCGTCGTCGCGCGCGTGCAGCCCCAGCTGGCCGGCCTCGGCGTAGGCAAAATTGAGCCACAGGTTGCGCGCGCCCGCGTGTCGCGCGGTATTGGTGACGATTTCCTGCGCGCAGCGCAGCAGCACCTGGGCGCGCTGCGGGTCCTCCACGCTGAAGCGCGGCGGCATCGCCACGTGCACGTTCAGGCCGGGCACGCCCTCGGTGAGGCCGCGCAGCGCCTGGGTCAGGTCGATCGAGTCGTCCTGGCGCAACTCGCTGACCACCTCGCGCACGTCGGCCAGCAGCAGCTTGGCCGTGCTCTGCGCCTTGCGCACGTGCGCCGCGGCCGCCTCGTTGGTGAGGTGGCAGGCCACTTCCAGGTTCAGGCTGAGCGCGGTGAGATGGTGGCCGATCAGGTCGTGCAGGTCGCGTGCGATGCGCATGCGCTCGGCGATCCGGCTCGATTCGGCCAGCAACGCCCGCGTGGTGCGCAGCTCGGAGTTCAGGCGGCGCTGCACGTCGCTCTGCTCGGCCTGCTGGCTGGTCGCCAGCGAGGCGATGTAGGTCAGCGCCGAGATGCCCAGGTAGATGCTGGTCTGCAGGAAGGCCAGTCCGACGCTGTGGTCGTACTCGGGGAAGTTGACGAACACCGCGACCAGGCTGAGGTTCTGCAGCACGATGCACAGCACGCCCAGCCACACCGGCAGCAGCCACGGCAACGCCACCGCGCTGATCGCCATCAGCATCGCCGACAGGCCGCTGTGGCTGTACCAGCCCACCGCCATCGCGAAGAAGCTCATCGCCACCAGCCCGATCAGGCGCAGCCCCTGGTAACGGCGCTGGCCGAGGTTGCTGGTGACCACCCAGTACAGGAGGCCGAACAGCAGGTAGCACAGCGTCCACATCAGCAACGCGAGGTTGGGCCGATGCAGCAGGCTCACCCGTTCGGCCGCCCAGCTGGTGATCAGCGGGGTACCCACGCACAGGTAGGTGAACAGGCCGGCGTAGCGCAGCAGCCGCACGTGGTTGAAGTTGGACAATTGCATGCCCGGCATCATAGGGGAGCGCGCCACGCGCGCAATGCGCGGGAAGTCACGCCCGGCCAGGCCTTGCCGGCACCGCTTTACGCCGGTTTTACATGTTCCCGGCTTGATGCCAGCGCGACAGCCGCATGGCATAATGCGCCGTCCGGGAGCCGCACCGTCGACTCCTGTCCCGATTCCACCATTGCGGAGCAACGAATGGCCCTTGCCATCCGCGACGTGCGCGAGCACGACCTGGATGCCGTGCTGGCGCTCAACAACGCCGCCGGTCGCTCCATCCTCACCCTCGATGCCGGCCAGTTGCGCTACTTCTTCGAGCACGCGAACTACTTCCGTGTCGCCGAGATCGACGGCCACATGGCCGGTTTCCTGATCGCCCTGCGCGAAGGGCTCGACTACGACAGCCCGAACTACCGCTGGTTCGCGGCGCATTACCCGCAGTTCGTCTACATCGACCGCATCGTGATCGCCAACGCCTACCGGCGCCACGGGCTGGGCCGCATTTTCTACAGCGATGTGCACAGCTACGCCGAAGTGCGCGTGCCGCTGCTGACCTGCGAGGTGTTCCTGGAGCCGCGCGACGACGTGGTGGTGCTGTTCCACGGCACCTACGGCTTCCAGGAGGTCGACCAGCAAAAAATGGGGCCCGACGGCCCGCAGGTCAGCCTGCTGGCGAAGGACCTGCCCAGCTACGCGTACGTCCGCGACACCTGGCTGGAGCACGGCGGGCTGCCCGACACGGCGTGGCTGGCCGAGCGCGAGCTGCCGCACGACGACAGCGGCCAGCGGCGTATCGCCCGCGAGCGGCACGCATGAACGCCCGCGCCGAAACCAACGACGCCTGCGACCTGCGCTTCGGCCAGGTCGGCATCGCCTGCGTGCGCGTGCGCCGGGTCGACGCCGCCGCGCTGTGCGACGAACTCGAACGCCGCGTGCGCGCCGCGCCGCAGATGTTCGCCCGCGCCGCGGTAGTGCTGGACCTGAGCCACCTGTCGAGCCTGCCCGACGACGGCGCGGTCGACGCCCTGCTGGAGGCCGTGCGCAGCGCCGGCATGCTGCCGGTGGGCCTGGCCTACGGCACCAGCGAGACCGAGGCGCTGGCCAAGCGCATGGGCCTGCCGCTGATCGCCAAGTTCCGCGCGGCGTACGAACCGGCCGCGGCCGCGCCGGCGGCAGCCCAGCCGGCGCGCACCGAACCCGCGCCGCCGCCCGAACCGATCCTGTCCACCCCCGCCGCCGGCAACCGGCAAAGCACCGAGCACCACATCGGCACGGTGCGCTCCGGCCAGCAGGTCTACGCGCGTGACTGCGACCTGATCGTCACCGGCACCGTCGCCAACGGCGCGGAGGTGATCGCCGACGGCAACATCCACATTTACGGTGGCCTGCGCGGGCGTGCCATGGCCGGCGCGCAAGGCGACGAGAAGGCGCGCATCTTCGTCTCCGGCTTCCGCGCCGAGCTGGTCGCGATCGCCGGGCAGTACCGCGTGTTCGAGCAGATTCCGGCCGAACTCGAAGGTCAATCCGTGCAATGCTGGCTGGAAGGCGAAAAGCTGCTGATCGCCAGGCTGTGATCGTTCACCACGCATCCTGTACAACAAGAACAACCACGCGGAGATGGGCCCTTGACTGCTGAGATTATCGTTGTCACCTCCGGCAAAGGCGGCGTCGGCAAGACGACGACCAGCGCCTCGCTCGCCACCGGCCTGGCCATGGCCGGCAAGAAAACCGCGGTGATCGACTTCGACGTCGGCCTGCGCAACCTCGACCTGATCATGGGCTGCGAACGCCGCGTGGTGTACGACTTCGTCAACGTCGTGCACGGCGAGGCCACGCTCAAG
This sequence comes from Rhodanobacter sp. UC4448_H15, assembly GCF_052978265.1. The sequence continues at coordinate 2,846,063 of NZ_CM129665.1, forward strand.
CAGTCGCTGATCAAGGACAAGCGCTACGACAACCTGTACGTGCTGGCCGCCAGCCAGACCCGCGACAAGGACGCGCTGACCATGGAAGGCGTCGAGAAGGTGCTCGACGGCCTGTCCGCGGAGGGTTTCGAGTACGTGGTGTGCGACTCCCCCGCCGGCATCGAGAAGGGCGCCCACCTGGCGATGTACTTCGCCGACCACGCCGTGGTGGTGGTCAACCCGGAAGTGTCCTCGGTGCGCGATTCGGACCGCATCCTCGGCCTGCTCGCCAGCAAGACCCGGCGCGCCGAGAAGGGCGAGACCCCGGTCACCCAGCACCTGCTGCTGACCCGCTACAACCCGGCGCGCGTGGCGATCGGCGAGATGCTCAGCGTGAAGGACGTGGAGGAAATCCTCGGCATCGAGGTGGTCGGCGTGATCCCCGAATCGGAGAACGTGCTGACCGCCTCCAACAACGGCATCCCGGTAATCGTCGACGCCAACTCGCAGGCCGGCCAGGCCTACGGCGACACGGTGGCCCGCATTCTCGGCGAAGAGCGCCCGTTGCGCTTCATCGACGTGCCCAGGAAGGGCTTTCTCCAGCGCGTGTTCGGAGGTTGATCACGATGGGTATTCTCGATTTCCTGAAGCGCAAGCCCGAAGCCACCGCCACGGTGGCGCGCGAACGCCTGCGCATCATCGTGGCGCAGGAGCGCTCCACCCGCGGCGCACCGGACTACCTGCCGATGATGCGCAACGAACTGCTCGAAGTGATCAAGAAATACGTCCACGTCGACCTCGATGCGATCAACATCAACTTCGAGCGCGACAGCGGCCACGAGATCCTCGAACTCTCGGTCACCCTGCCGGAAGGCAAGCAGGCGGCCAAGGGCGAGAACAAGGACGAAGCCAGGACCGGCTGAGCCGCGGCCAGCCGGTTTTCATCATTCGACAGCCCGCCGGCACCCTGTCCGGCTCCACTCCGCCGCCACCGCACGCGCCCGGCGCACGACCATGCATCCCGACATCACGCGACCTTCCGGCGATCCGGCCCGCACCGTGCTGCGCATGGCCGACATCGGATTCGACGCGCCCGCGGCGCTGCTCGGCCGCTTCGGCCTGCACCTGCAGCGGGTGGCGGCGGGTGAACCGATTCCCGGCAGCTTCTGGGGCGAGGAGGAGGCCGGCATCATCGGCACCACCGTCTACGCCCGCGACGACACGCCGGCACACTCGCTGCTGCACGAGGCCGGCCACCTGATCGTGCTGCCGGCGGACAGACGTCCGGACGTCCATACCGACGCCACCGATTCGATCGAGGAAGAAGACGCCACCTGCTACCTGCAGATCGTGCTGGCCGACGAGCTGCCCGGCGTGGGCCGCGAACGCCTGATGCGCGACATGGACGCCTGGGGCTATTCGTTCCGTCTCGGCTCGACCCGCGCGTGGTTCGAACACGACGCCGAAAATGCCCGCGAATTTCTCAAGGCGCGCGGCCTGCCGCACGCCTGACGCAGGTCCCCGGCTCCGAACCCCGAATCCCGGCTACCTGGCGTGCCAGTTGCCGTCGCGGCCCTTCTCGTACTTCTGCTTGACCGCCGACCAGGCGACCTTGTGCGCCGCTTCCTCGCGTGACTCGTCGCCGCGCCGCTCGTCCTTGTCGGCGTATTCGTCCCAGGCGCTGTTGAATGCTTCCTTGTAGATCTCCTGCGCGTGCCTGGGCAGGTGGTCGCGTACGGAATCGGGCAGGTTGCTGATGGAGGAATAAGGCATGGCCGCAGGCTCCGCAATGGGTGGTGAGGCTGGGTACCGTGTACCGCGCGCGATCAACCTGCCGTCAATTCCATGTGGTCTGCGCGGCAAGCACCTCCGCTCAGCGACGCGAGACGTGCGGGTCGTTCGGCACGTACCAGCGCCACGGCTCGTCGACCGCGCGGGTGATGCCGACGCGCGGCGTGATCACCGGCGCGGCCGGCGGCGGCACGCCATCGTCGACGATGCTGAAGCCGCCGGCGCCGTCGACCAGGTCGATGCCGTCCTGCGCGCGGTCGATGCCCATCGCCTGGCACAGCCGCGCCGGTCCGCGGCACAGGTCGCGATCGCTGCGGCAGGCGGGGCGTGCGGCGCGCATCGCAGCCAGCCCGTCCAGCGGCGCCAGCGCGCGCAACAACACCGCCACGCCCTCGCCCTCCTCGCCGCAGACCGGGTTGCAGCACCAATGCATGCCGTAGGTGAAGTACACATAGAGCAGCCCCGGCATACCGAACATCGTCGCATTGCGCGCCGTGCGGCCGCGCCAGGAGTGCGCGGCCGGATCGGTCGGCCCGCAGTAGGCTTCGGTTTCCACGATGCGGCCGCTGCGGCCGTCGGCGTGCCGCAGCACCTTGTTCAGCAGTTCCGGCGCCACCGTGCGCGGGTCGCGCCGGTAGAATGCGCGCTCCAGCACCATGGCGCGATCAACCCGCCGGCTGCGGCTGGTAGTTGCCGACATCCGCGCGGAATCCGATGGCCAGCCGGTTCCAGCCGTTGATCGCGATGATCGCCAGGGTGAGATCGACCATGGCCTTGTCGTCGAACTGGGCGCGTACCTCGTCATACAGGGCGTCAGGCAGGTCGTTCGTCGATACCAAGGTGACCGCCTCGGCCCAGGCCAGCGCGGCACGCTCGCGCGCCGAGTAGAACGGCGCCTCGCGCCACGCCGCCAGCACGTGCAGCCGCTGCTCGGTTTCGCCGGCGGCGCGCGCGTCCTTGCTGTGCATGTCCAGGCAGTACGCGCAGCCGTTGATCTGCGACACGCGCATCTTCACCAGCTCGATCAGCGAATGCTCCAGGCCGCTGCCGCGAACCTGGGCTTCCATCGCCAGCATGGCCTTGAAGGCGGCCGGCGAGGCGGTCCTGTAGTCGATGCGTCCACTCATTCCTGTCACCTCTCGTCAGTTCGAACCGGTTCGAACAGTTGCTGCGCGTCGGCGTAGCCGAAGTCGGCAACCAGTCCCTCGAAATTTCCGCTCTCGCGCATGCGCGCCAGCGCGTGATCGACGGCCGCCAGCGCCAGCGTGGTCAGCCGCGTGGCGGTGCTGACCCGGGCCACGCCGAGCCGGAAAAGCTCGGCCAGGCCGGGCATGCCGGCGCCTGCCGCGACGTTGACCGGCGCGTCGAGCGCGCGCACCAGCGCGGCCAGCGTGGCCGGATCGGCCAGTCCGATCGGATAGATGCAGTCGGCGCCCGCGGCGAGATAGGCGCGGCCACGCTCGATGGCGTCGGCCAGGCGTGCGGCCGGCTCGGCGCCGTCATGCTGCATCCAGTGATCGACCCGTGCATTGATCACGATCGGCACCCCGGCCGCGTCGGCGGCCGTTCGTGCCGCGCGCACCCGCGCCGCCGCCGCGGACGCCTCGCGCAGCGGGCCGTGGCCCGGCATGCCGTCCTCGATGTTGATGCCGACAGCGCCCGCGGCAATCACCGACTGCACCGTCGCGGCCACCTCCGCCGGCGTCTCGCCGTAGCCGGTCTCGATGTCCACCGTCACCGGCACCTCCGCCGCGCGCACGATGCGGGCGACCGCCGCCAGCACCTCGTCCAGCGGCGCCTGCTCGCCATCGGCGTAGCCCAGCGACCACGCCACGCCGGCGCTGGTGGTGGCCACCGCGGCGAAGCCCCGCCGCGCGAACAGCCGCGCGCTGAGCGCATCCCAGGCGTTGGGCAGCAGCAGTACGCGGCTGCGGTCGTGCAGGCGCCGGAACGCCTGCGCCATGTCTGTCCGGGCCCGTGACTGCATCGTCGCGCGTCGCCTCGTCTGGCGGAGTTGACCTTGCAGCATACGCCGCCGGCCACACTGGCGCATGGCGCCTGCTACAGTCGGCGCCGATCGACCCGAAGCTGTCGCGGGCTGCGCCCGTCGCGACGGAGGAATCCATGACCACGCGCCGACTGGTGCTGTTGTTCGATGGCACCTGGAACAAGCCGGAATCGAATACCAACGTGGAGCGCCTGCGTCGGCTGATCGCGCCGCGCGACGCACTGGGCAACGTGCAACAGGTCAACTACATCCCCGGCGTGGGGGTGAAGCGCGGGATCACCCACCTGCTCGGCGGCGCGTTCGGCTATGGCCTCTCGGGCAACGTGCTGGATGGCTACCGCTGGCTGTGCGACACGTGGCAGGCGGGCGACGAGATCTACCTGTTCGGTTTCAGCCGCGGCGCCTATACCGCGCGCAGCCTGGGCGGCCTGATCCGAAAATGCGGCCTGCTCAAGCGCGACGGCCGCGGCAAGCTGTCCCGCGCCGACGCAAGTCACGCCTACGATTTCTACCGCGACGTGGAGACCAGGCCCGACGACCCGGCCGCGCGGGCATTTCGCCAGCAGCACTCGATCGAGGTGGACATCCATTTCATCGGCGTGTGGGACACGGTCGGTTCGCTCGGCATCCCCGACACTGCCTCGTGGTTTCCGTTTGCGCGCTCGCGCTACCGCTTCCACGACACCGAGCTGAGCAAGATCGTCAAGCACGCCTACCAGGCGCTGGCGCTGGACGAACATCGCGGCGATTTCCAGCCCGCGGTGTGGACGCGCAATCCGTACACCGTCAAGCCCGGCGAATCGCTGACCTCCAAGAAGCGCGAACAGGTCGACGTCGAGCAACGCTGGTTCATCGGCTCGCACTCCGACGTGGGCGGCGGCAATCGCCGCGACGGCGCCGGCCGCAAGCCCGACCCGCTGCCCGACCTGGCCCTGGCCTGGCTGCAGACCCGCGCGATCAAGGCAGGCCTCACCTGCAGCGAACTGCTGGTGCCGCCGCCTGATGCATGCACGGGCGTGCCGCGCGACTCCTACAAGGAGTTCATGGACGGCCTCTACAAGGAGTTCAAGCCGCCGTTCGACCGCACCGTGGGCAGCGGCGTCAACGAGAAGGTGGACGAATCGGTGTGGCGTCGCTGGCTGGCCGACCCGGGCTACCGTTCGCCCAGCCTGGTTCGCGCCCTGGCCACCGCGACCGTGTTGATGTCGGTGGAAAGCGTGACCGACCCGGTCGCGCCGGTCGGCAGGCGCGGCGGTTGATCCACGCTTGACGGGCGGCCGGCGGTTTCCACTACGATGGCCCGATGGGAGATGGCATGCCTCCCGTTGCGGGCGCGCGACGCGTCCGCAACCAACCACCCCGGGTGCTTCCGCCACGAGGTTGATGATGCCTGCAACGCCGGTTCCCGGCGGCGCAGGCCTGCCTGTCGCTGCGGTCGCCGGAACCTTTCCTGCAACGGAGTAGCGCACGTGGGTCTGACTGGATTTGTCGCGATCGGGCTGGGCGGTGCCCTCGGTTGCTGGTGCCGCTGGGGCCTGGGCCTGCTGTTCAACCCGCTGTTCCCCACCCTGCCGCTGGGCACGCTGGCCGCCAACCTCACCGGCGGCCTGCTGATGGGCGTGGCAATCGGCCTGTTCCGCCATTTCCAGGCCGCGTCTCCGGAGCTGCAATTGTTCGTGATGACCGGCTTCCTCGGCGGCCTGACCACGTTCTCCACCTTCTCCGGCGAAGCGGTCACCCTGCTGCTGCGCCAGCAGTACCTGTGGTTCGGCGGCCACGTGCTCAGCCACCTGGCCGGCTCGCTGGGCATGACCGTGCTCGGCCTCGCCCTGACCCGCAACCTGCTGCGCCACTGAACGGGAGACCCCATGAATCACCAAGCCCTGCAACACGGCGCGCACCTCACCTTCTATTGCCATGCGCGTGCACGTCACGAAGGCATCCTGCTTTCCGAGTGGCTGCTGGCGCAGGCCAAGGCGCTGCATATCGGCGGCGGCTCGGTGTTCCGCGCGATCGCCGGCTACGGCCGCCACGGCGTGCTGCACGAGGAGCAGTTCTTCGAACTGGCCGACGACCTGCCGGTCAAGATCGAGTTCGTGCTGCTCGACGAGCAGGCCGAGGCGCTGCTGCAACGGCTGCGTGAGGCCCGCGTCGACGCCACGTATGCACGCTGGCCGGCAAGCTTCGCGGTACTCGGCGATTCGCCGCAGCCGCATGGGCATCATCAAGGCACGAGGTAGCGCATGAGCCAGGACGACCTCAAGAACCGCGCCGGGGAACTGCTGGCGCAAGCCGGCATCCACATCAACGGCCACGACGCGACCGACCTGCAGGTACACGACGAACGCCTCTACGCCCGCGTGTTTGCCCACGGTTCGCTGGGCCTGGGCGAGGCCTACATGGACGGCTGGTGGGACGCCGCCGACCTGCCCGGCCTGTGCACCCGCCTGCTCAGTGCGGGCATCGACCAGGGCCTGAAGACCCTCGACACCGTGCTCGCCCACCTCAAGGCGCGCTTCATCAACCTGCAGCGCGGCGAGCGCGCGTTCGAGATCGGCAAGGCCCACTACGACCTCGGCAACGACCTGTTCCAGGCCATGCTTGGCAAGCGCCTGGTGTACTCGTGCGGCTACTGGGCCAAGGCCGACAACCTCGACGACGCGCAGGAGGCCAAGCTCGACCTGGTCTGCCGCAAGCTGCAGTTGAAGACCGGCCAGCGCGTACTCGACATCGGCTGCGGCTGGGGCGAGGCGTTGAAGTATGCCGCCGAGCACTACGGCGTCGAAGGCGTCGGCATCACCGTCTCGCAACAGCAGGCCGACTACGCGCGGGAACTCTGCGCCGGCCTGCCGATCGAGATCCGCCTGCAGGATTACCGCGAGGTCGACGAGCCGTTCGACGCGGTGTATTCGATCGGCATGTTCGAGCACGTCGGCGGCAAGAACTACCGCAGCTATTTCGAAACCGTGCGCCGCTGCCTGAAGGAGGGTGGCCTGTCGCTGCTCCACTGCATCGGCAGCAACGGCGCGCCGGCGCAGACCGATCCGTGGATCGAGAAATACATCTTCCCCAACTCGATGATCCCCGCCGCCAGCCAGGTCGCGGCCGCGCTGGAAGACCTGTTCGTGGTCGAGGACTGGCACAACTTCGGCGCCGACTACGACCGCACCCTCACCGCCTGGCGCGCCAACGTCGAATCCGCCTGGCCCACCCTGCCGGAAACCTACGACGAACGCTTCCGGCGCATGTGGCGCTACTACCTCGCCGTCTCCGCCGCGGTCTTCCGCAGCCGCCGCGACCAGCTGTGGCAGATCACCCTGAGCCCGCACGGCGTGCCCGGCGGCTACCGCGTGCCGCGCTGACGCGCGCGCGGGCTCAAGTCATTGCCGCCGCGCCGTGCCGAATATCCAGGGGATGCCTGAGGGCTTTCATGTGCACCAGGGAACGGATGGAAGGGTCATGCGGAAAACCGGGGGCACCCGTCTCCAGGCCGGCATGCTGTCGCTTCTGGGGCTTGTGTTCGCGCTCCTGCTGCTACTCGATGTCGCCTATTTCATCCATGGGTCGCTGGAGCTGTTCCCCACGCAGGAACAGCAGGGGAAGATCAAGGGCATCGCGGCGCTGGCAGGGTTCGGTTTCGCGCTCGTCGAACTGGTGATCCTGGCCCTGCTCAGGCGGCTTTGCGCGCGCACCCATCGAACCCGAAACTCCGTGAAAGCATCCACGCCCGACGGCATGACGGGATTGAAGACAGCTTCGCTCCGTCCGGATTCGTTGCCACCTCCAGCGCGGGGCCCCACTGAATCGCATTGACGGCCCACGCAATGGCGGCTGCCAAAACAAGAGCATATTAGGGACGCGAACAAGGGGCGGAAGAAATGAATTGGCTGTAATCCAAACGAGCCCCGACCTAGCCGGCGGCTACCACCCATCCCACCCACTCCACGCAAATCGCAGGCGGCACCATGACCACCTCAGCTCTGGTACTCACGCTGTTCCTCGCCTGGACATTACTGCTGCTGGTAGTGATGGAGGTGCTGCGCAGCTACCTCGTCGTCACCGGCCGCGTCCGCTCGAACGGGTTCGCGCCCGACAACGCGGGCCTTTCGCCGTTCATGCAGCGGCTCGCCCGGGCACACGCGAACTGCATCGAAAGCCTGCCCGTCTTCGGCGGGCTGTTGCTGGTCGCGCTGGTCACGGATCGGACCGAGGTCACGGATGCGCTGGCCCCCTGGCTGCTGGGCGCGAGGGTCATCCAATCCGGCATCCACCTGGCTTCGACCAGCGTCATCGCCGTCAACGCCCGCTTCACCGCCTTTGCCGTGCAAATGGGCATTGGTGTTTACTGGACCTGGGGGCTGCTCGGCCTGTAGGTCAAACGAGGTCGGCGTCATTCAAGTTCAAACGCCACAAACTCTCCCAGGGAGCCGAAATGGATAGCCAGAACAAGTATTGGTTTCCCGCCAAACGCTACGGCTGGGGCTGGGGCCTGCCGACTCGATGGGAGGGTTGGGTTTGCCTTGCCGTCTATGCGGGGTGTGTTGCGCTGATCTTTCATTTCCTGCGACCAGCGGCCGACCCCGTCATGTTCGCGCTCAGCCTGGCATTGCTTACCCTCGGCCTGATCGCCGTGTGCTGGCTGAAGGGCGAACCGCCGCGCTGGCGTTCGGGCGACTGATCGGCATGGACGATCGCAGACAATCCGGGGTACCGGATTGAACCGCCACGCGCTTGCCGCAACACTCGCAGGCATGAAGCACCTGCTCGCCCACATCTCCCTCTGCCTGCTCCTGTTGCTGCCCGCGGCAGTCATCGCCCACCCCGCGCTGTGGGTAGTGAAGGATGCCGATACCACGATCTACCTGTTCGGCACGGTGCACCTGATGCCGAGCGACGCCAGTTGGCACGACCCGACGCTGGACCGGGCGCTGGCAGACAGCCGGACGTTGTACATCGAACTGACCGACGACGACCCGGCGAACATGACGGCGCTGGTGCTGCGCTACGGGATGGATGCGACGCACCCGTTGTCCAGCCAGCTCAGCCAGTCGGAGGCGCATCGGCTGGACCTGCTGGCGAACAAGCTCGGCGTGCCCGGCGGCATGCAGACGCTGAACGTGATGCGCCCGTGGCTGGCCGCGCTGACGCTGGCGGTGACGCCGCTGCTGAAGGCCGGGCTCGACCCGGAGCATGGCGTGGACAAGCAGCTGAAGGCGCAGATGAGCGCCGCCGGCAAGCCGGTGCTGGGCCTGGAAACCGCCGAACAGCAGATCCGCTTTCTCGCCGACATGCCGCGCGCGATCGAGCTGGCCCTGCTGCGCTCGACCATGCGCGACGCGAACAAGGGCACGTTCCGGCTCACCGAACTGATCGACGCCTGGAAGGCCGGCGACGTGGACGCCATCGCGCGCATCGGCAACGACGACATGCGCCTGCACGAGCCGAAGCTCTACCAACGGCTGCTGGTGCAGCGCAACCAAGTGTGGGCGACCAAGATCGCCGCCATGCTGCAGCAGCCCGGTACAGTCTTCATCGCCGTCGGCGCGGCACACTTGGCCGGGCCGGACAGCGTGCAGGTGCAGTTGCGAAAGCTCGGCATCTCCGCTCAACGAAATTGAGGCCATCGCCGTGATGAAGTCCGCAGGGATCGTTGCATTCGCACTGGTGTGTCCGCTTGCCTTGTGGGCACAAACGCCGGTGCAGCCATCGCACGGCCGAAATTTCAGCCACCTGCAGGTCATCGACATCGCCAACGGACCCAACGCGATCGACATCGATGGCGATGGCCGGAAAGATCTGGTCTTCAATGCCCACCGAAGCAACTTCAACGCACATGATTTCGAGCACATCACGTTCTACATGCAAGATCATGTTGAGGCCGGCGAAACGGATGGGACGGTGCAGAGGAAGCCGATGTGGAATGTCGTGCCGTTCTTCAACGAGAAGATTCCCGAATACGTGGCCTTCGACACCATCGAGGGGGCGGATTGCTGGCTGCGCGACATGGTCTTGCTACGCAACCCGGAGGGTTCCGTCACCGTTATCACGGCTGATCGCACCCTGGGGACGTCCTATGCCGACAAAGCGCGCATGACATTCTCGATCTATCGTGTTGCGCACAATGCGGATGGTGCACCAGGATCACCGCCTGTTTATTTCCAGCGTATCGACCAGTTCCAAAGCAGGAACCTCTATTGCGATGCGAATTACGCCATCGCCGCAGAGCTCGGCGTGAAGTTCAGGCACCCGCTCGAAGACAACGGCATCGATCACTGAAAGGTACCCGCAGGCACCGGCTTTCTGGCACCATCGTCCGGCTATCCGCGCAGCCTGCGCGCTACCTGATTGATCCAACTCCATGAACCTGCAAGCCAATTACGAACAGATCCCGCTGAAGGAATACGCCGAGCGGGCCTATCTCGACTACTCGATGTACGTGGTGCTGGACCGCGCGCTGCCGTTCGTCGGCGACGGCCTGAAGCCGGTGCAGCGGCGCATCATCTACGCGATGAGCGAGCTGGGCCTGGCCGCCACCGCGAAGCCGAAGAAGTCCGCGCGCACCATCGGCGACGTGATCGGCAAGTTCCATCCGCACGGCGATTCGTCGTGCTACGAGGCGATGGTGCTGATGGCGCAGCCGTTCTCGTACCGCTACCCGCTGGTCGACGGCCAGGGCAACTTCGGCTCGCCGGACGACCCGAAAAGTTTTGCCGCAATGCGCTACACCGAATCCAAGCTCAGCCCGATCGCCGAAGCGCTGCTCGGCGAGCTGGCCCAGGGCACGGTGGACTGGGTGCCGAACTTCGACGGCACCATGGACGAGCCGAGCTGGCTGCCGGCGCGCGTGCCGCACGTGCTGCTGAACGGCTCGATGGGCATCGCGGTCGGCATGGCCACCGACATCCCGCCGCACAACCTGCGCGAGCTGGCCACCGCGTGCATCCGCCTGCTGGACGATCCGGACGCCAGCGTCGCCGACCTGTGCGAGCACGTGCGCGGGCCGGACTACCCGACCGAGGCGGAGATCATCACCCCGCGCGCCGACCTGCTGGCGATGTACCAGACCGGCGGCGGTTCGGTGCGCGCCCGCGCGGTGTACCAGCGCGAAGAGGGCAACATCGTGATCACCGCGCTGCCGCACCAGGTCAGCCCGTCGAAGATCCTCGAGCAGATCGCCGCGCAGATGCGCGCGAAGAAGCTGCCGATGATCGAGGACCTGCGCGACGAGTCCGATCACGAGAATCCGATCCGGCTGGTGATCGTGCCGCGCTCGAACCGCGTCGACGCGGACGAGACCATGCAGCACCTGTTCGCCACGACGGACATGGAGAAGAGCTTCCGCGTCAACCTCAACATGATCGGCCTGGACGGCCGGCCGCAGGTGAAGGACCTCAAGCGCATCCTCACCGAGTGGCTGAGCTTCCGCACCAGCACCGTCACCCGGCGCCTGGAACATCGCCTGGCCAAGGTCGACCGTCGCCTGCACCTGCTCGAAGGCCTGCACACCGCCTACCTCAACCTCGACGAAGTCATCCGCATCGTGCGCAGCGAGGACGAGCCCAAGCCGGTGCTGATGGCACGCTTCCGGCTCAGCGAGGAGCAGACCGACTACATCCTCGAAACCCGGCTGCGCCAGCTGGCACGGCTGGAGGAGATGAAGATCAATGCCGAGCGCGACCAGCTCGAGGAGGAGCGCGCGCGCATCAACGTGCTGCTGAAATCGCCGGCCAAGCTGAAGGGACTGATCAAGGACGAACTGCGCGCCGATGCCGAGAAGTTCGGCGACGCACGCCGCTCGCCGCTGGTCGAGCGCGAGGTGGCGCATGCGCTGGACGAGAGCGCGCTGGTGGCCAGCGAACCGGTCACCGTGGTGCTCTCGCAGAAGGGCTGGGCGCGCGCCGCCAAGGGCCACGACATCGACGCCGAGGCACTGAACTACCGCGAGGGAGACGGCCTGCTCGCCGCGGTGAAGGCGCGCACCACGCAGCAGGTCGCGTTCATCGACTCCACCGGCCGCGCCTACTCCACGCCCGCGCACACCCTGCCCTCGGCGCGCGGCAATGGCGAGCCGCTGACCGGCCGCTTCAGCCCGGCGGCGGGCGCCAGCTTCGACGCGGTGGTCGCCGGCGACAACGATACGCGGCTGATCCTCGCCACCGACTTCGGCTACGGCTTCGTCAACCGTTTTGAATCGCTCACCGGCCGCAACAAGGCCGGCAAGCAGATCATCTCGCTCAGCGACGGCGCGAAAGTGCTGGCGCCGCAGGTCAGCGCCGATCCGGCCCGCGACCGCATCGTGGTGGTCACCAGCGAAGGGCATCTCTTGATGTTCTCGGTGGCCGAACTGCCGGAACTGGACAAGGGCAAGGGCAACAAGCTGATCGAGATTCCCAAGAAGCAGCTGGCCGAGGGCGAGCGCGTGGCCGGCGTGGCGGTCGTCGCCGAAGGCAAGGGCGAGGTCACCCTGTACGCCGGCGCGCGCAAGCTCACCCTGAAGTGGGCCGACCTGGTCGAGTACGGCGGCAACCGCGCCACCCGCGGCAACCTGCTGCCGCGCGGCCTGCGCCGCGTCGAACGCATCGAGACCACCGGCTGAACCGAACACCCGTAGGAGCCCGCTCGCGGGCGATGCTCTTGGGCGACTTCGTCAGAAGCATCGCCCGCAAGCGGGCTCCTACGACAGACAGGTCGTGACGCCTCCCGGAACTTGTCGGCGCGCCGCCTTTCCAACAGGGATGTACACGCCGACGCGGCCTCGCGCGTTGGATACGTGATCACCCCGGAGTCCGCATGAACGTCCCCCGCCTTCTCCCCGCCCTGCTGGCCACCTTGCTGGCCGCGCCGGCATGGGCGCAGAGCACAACCCAGCCGCTGAATCTCAAACTCCCGACCGGCGAACTGCCAGCCGCCAGCAGCACCACGGTCACACCTGCGAACGACGCCACGACACCCGCTCCCGCCACCACGCCCCGCACGCGCACCGCAGACAGCGTCGCCGCCACGCCACCGCGCGACCCGCCAGGCGTCTACTACGGCGACACCAGCGGACGCCTGGGCAACACCGAAGTCGCCCGCGACGCGCGGGCGGACTGCGACGACTCCACCTACAACCAGCCACAAGTCCACGGCAGCGTCGGCATGGGCGTGGCCGGCGGCAGCCGCTTCAGCGGCAACTACCAGACCGGCACGGTCAACGTCACCAAGGCCTTCGGCAGCTGCGACGAGCCGAGCGGCGGCATCAGCATCTCCGTCGGCGCCGGCACCAGCCACTTCCACGGTCGCGGTCATTGATGCGGCAGGGGTACTCGCGCCCAAAGGGGTCAGGTTCATTTCCTACGCCAGATTGAGCCGTATGGAAGTGCGCCACGCGCGCGCTCCCGGCAGCACTCGTTTCAACAGCCATGCAACCTGATCCGCTCCAACGCAGGAAGCACGGCATGGCGCGCTAGCCCCGTATCGATCTTCCCGGCATCCCGCAACACGTGGTTCAACGAGGCAATGACCGCCAAGCCTGCTTCGCGGGAGAAGCCGACTACTTGCGCTATCTGCAGGAGTTGCGTGGAGCATCATCCAGACACGACTGTGCGATCCACGCCTACGTGTTGATGACAAACCACGTCCACCTGCTGGTGACACCGGCCACCACCGGAGCCATCTCCCGCATGATGCAAGCGGTAGGCCGCCGCTACGTCGGCAGTTTCAATGCACGCTACCGGCGCACGGCACCTTGTGGGAAAGACGCTTCAAGGCAGCACTGGTCGATACCGACCGGTACCTGCTCACCTGCTATCGCTACATCGAGCTCAATCCCGTCAGGGCCCACATGACCGACGATCCCGCGGACTACCCTTCGAGCCACCACCACAACGCGATGGGACAACCAGCGCCGCTCATCACGCCGCACCAACAATACATGCTGCTGGCCACCACACTTGCCACACGACAAGCCGCCTACCGCGCGCTGGTCGATGAACTCGTGGAAGAAAAGCATCTCGACGACCTTCGCCAACACACTCAGCAGCAGCGCGCCTGGGGCAGCGAACGCTCTCGACAGCAAATCGAAGCACTGACCCAATGCTCAGTCAGCGTCAGGCCTCGCGGCAGACCCCCCAAGCCGCGAAAAATCGGGACTAAATGAACCTGACCCCTTTTTTCGAGAAAGCTCCGCCGAGCTTGCTTCAATAGCCTCAAGCGAACAAGAGGCAGCGGTCGTCCCACGACGATTCAAACGATTGTAAGTGAACCCCTTTTTGAACCACCTTCTTCCCCCGCACCAACCTCCCCTCATCCTGCAGCCGCCGATACAACGATCCCGCACTGAAATCCGACCCGTTCGGCCAAGCCAGTGCACCAAGCTCGATGAAGTGGCGTGCAAAGAACGCCGGATCACGCAGCGGCGCCGTCATCTCCGTGTCCGCCTCAACGAACCTGGAAAAGTCAAACACGCCCGAGGCACCGTCGGAGAAACGTAGCAACAGCTGATACCGCTCTTTTGGTTCGACTGCGATCAGCTTGATCATCGTCGGCTCCCGGAATCCGACTGGGGAAGCAAAGGGTCAGGCCTGGCATCATTGCATTCGGACATCTAGACGGCCCCGCGGACGATGCGGCCGACCGTGGTGAAATGCACGTTGAAATAGGCGGCAATCTGCGTATAGCTGTATTCACCGGTGGCCCACGCCGCCCGCATGGCGGCATCACGATCCAGGTGGGCTTTCGCAATCGCCTTTAGCGGCGGTGCCGGTGGCCGACGCTGAGCACGCGGAATGTTGATGTCGTCCGGCCGCTGCCCGGCTCGTTGGTGTGAAGCAGCGACAAAAGTATCGTCACCGAGGAATACTTGGCGGTTCAGATGTTTCCAGATCGACTCGCCTTCCATCCCCTCGTGCACGAACTTCTCGTACGCTGCCACGGCCCGGGCACGGCGTGTTCCAAACTGCGCAAGAAGCCCATCCGTCTCCAGCCAAGCTGGCGCGCCCACCTCACCCGTAATGGCTTGATAGCTGCTCCACGGCCACTTTGCGGGCGAGTCCACCATGTGCGCACGCACCGGATTCAACACCACGTAACGGGTCAACTCCAGTAGATAGCTGTCGGCATCGACCAGGATCGCCTTGTAGCGCCCTTGGAACAGGTGGCCCGTGCGGTGGTGACGGCGATTGCTCCATTGCGTGAACACGCCATTGAGTTGGCGCATCCCTTTTGACAAATTGCCATCCGGCGTCGCGATCACCAGATGGTAGTGATTGCTCATCAGGCAGTACGCATGGCAACACCAATTGAACTGCCCGACCACCTGGCCGAGCACCTCAAGAAACTGCGCACGATCCACGTCATCCTCATAGATCGCCTCCCGGCGATCACCACGTGCCGTCACGTGATAGAGCGCACCACCAAATTCAAGGCGAACGGGTCGAGCCATGCCGCGGAGCCTACTCCAGCGAATGCTACGATGCTAGACCTGACCCCATGCTTTGTGCTTTGTGCTTTGCATGCTTTGCATGCTTTGTGCAGCGAATGCTACGATGCTAGACCTGACCCCATGCTTTGTGCAAGCGCATCGAAGTGTTGTTGCTGCTCCACACGATGGCAGCCTTCGCCAGTTGGCTGGTGGGCATGGCCTGCGAAACCGCAGGTATCGATCAGTGGCTGACACCTTGTCGAGCCAAACGACGGCTGTACTCGATCATGCGACTCGGTCGTGAGGCGCTGGTGCGACGATGGTCAAACGCCAGGCTCGTCGAACTCATGAATCAGATACGAAAGCCAAGTCCGGCGCTACTCGATCAGATGGGTGTGCCGGCATGAAAACGTGGGGAAACCTCAGCCTCCGTCCCCTTATTCCGGAGGGACGAGATTTAATTAGCCACGTCCCCTTTATTCTGCACCCAGCAACAACGTGCCTAGGGCAGCGACCGTTTCCGCCAACAGATCGAAGCACTAACCCAGCGAGCCGTCAGCGTCCGACCGCGCGGCCGGCCACCGAAGCCACCCGAAACATTGGAAAAATGAACCTGACCCCTTTTTTGGCCCCGAAGCCACCCGAAACATTGGAAAAATGAACCTGACCCCCTTTTTAGACCCCTTTTTTAGCTCGACCCCTTTTTTAGCTCGCAACAACGTGCCTGGGGCAGCGACCGTTTCCGCCAACAGATCGAAGCACTAACCCAGCGGGCCGTCAGCGTCCGACCGCGCGGCCGGCCACCGAAGCCACCCGAAACATTGGAAAAATGAACCTGACCCTTTTTTTGTCGACACCTTTTTTCATGAAGCCGGCGTCCGCGCACGATCTGCAGCACTAATTTCCCGCTGCATATGCGTCCTGAGTTCATCGCGAAACTGCCTAAGCCTGATTAGCTCGCCCTTTCTAACAATATTGTTCGAGGTGAAACCTGTGCGGGCATGCTCGAAGGTTTCTATCGCCGCCGCAAACAGCCGCACGCAAAACTCTTCGTCCGAGAGTCTGGCAACCATTTGCTCACATCGCTCGTCGGTCTTCCCGGAGTTCATCGGGCCAACATCGACTCGCATGTCCATAGTCATCCGCGCCAGCCAGCAAAGCCAATATCGCGCGTAGTTGAAGCGCCCGTCTATTCTGCCTCGCGATTGCAGGACGTGGTACTTAAACAACAGCAGCGCGGACAAGTAGTAGGGCGTAAACTTATGATCCTCCACGAAGAGCCTAGTTCGATGCTCCCGAAGAATAGTGCTTGGGTTATTACTCATCACGAGTTGCGGTTCGCCCATCATCACCGATGCGAAAGACCTGATTTGCGAGTGAAGATTCACGATTCGAGGGCGCTCGATAGCGGCGTCACTGACCGATGAATACTCCTTCGAACGGCGCTCGTAGAAAAGTCTGTCTTGCGGATCAGACGGAAATATTCTGTAGAATTCTTGTAGTCGCTTATGGAATTTGTCGAGCGAAACGAATGCCTCATCAGGAACCGGGGTTTGTCGGTTTGTGGAACGGATGATCTTCGCAATTAGGTCATTGCTATTTGTGTGAATGATCTTGACAGGAATCTTAAGCGCACCATTTTCTCGTACGGCATCTCGATGGCGATAGACCATGTGACTGGTCTGACACCCGTTCACAACGAAATAGTCGCCAATCTCGTACTCGGTGGCACGTATGTTTGAAAACTCGCGCGCAACAACAGTGACACCATTATTCAGCAATACGAACTTATCGAGCATCACTGGATCGGCGAGCGTGTGTGCTATCTCATTGTTAACAGTGTTATCGTCTCCTTGAAAGTCTCTGACGTTCTCGTAGAACACGTGTTTTCTCAGTGAACCATCCGAGCTTTCAATTAACTTTAAGAACTGTTGTGCCGGCAAAAAACCAATAAACGCCTGAACCACATCCTCAATGTTGTCGCAAGGAACACTCTTCTCTAGTGTTATACTCACGCGAAAGCGATTCTCGATTTCACTGTAGGCATCAATAATGTAATCAGCGTCGACTAGCTTAATTGTGGCGGCACCGACTTCCTGGACAGCATCCGTAAGCGCTTCCTCCTGAGCCTTGAGAAGCCCTGGCAATAGCTCATCCGTCGGTTTACCTCCACCCGTCGCGTAGTAAAGCTCGCAACGCGGCCGCTTGGAGCCGAACAGGCGCGCGTTCTCGACCCGGAAGACCTCAGAGATCAACCGCCGGGCTTCTATCAACTCATCCGTCAATGGGATGGACGGATTCTCAGCGAAAAGGTTGCGGACAGCGGCAACAAACTTCAGCAGATCACCGGAATCAACGGAAGAGGAACGCTTCGTTTGTATGAATACAAAACGTACATCCATCCGGCGAGCTTTTCGATGTATTTCAATGTCATCCTCGTTAGCAACGAGGGCATCGTTTATAAATAGCGCGAAGGCATCCAGACCAAAGGTACTGCCGCCGTCTACGTCGACCTGCTCGAACACATTCGGATCAGAGAATGCATCCGGATCGATCTTAGAAAGAAGAGCGTAATTGACAAGGCGTTCGAACTGCTTTGCCTCATCCAATTTCTTGATTCCAAAGGAATCTGTGAACTCGTCGAGAATCCCCTTCAGGATTCGATTTCCTATGCTCATCGCTCCCCCGAATTTTCTGCGCCAAGCATATACACCTGCCTGGCATCGAACCTGTTACCCCTAATGCACCAACGGCGTGTCCTACATATTCCGCCGATACTCCCCCCCCACCTCATACAACGCATGGCTGATCTGCCCCAACGAGTTGTACTTCACCGCCTCGATCAACTGCTCGAACACATTCCGCCGCTCCCGCGCCGTCGTTTGTAGCACCTTGAGACTGTCGGAGGCCAGCGCATTCCGCGCCTCCCCATAACTCCGCACATTGGCAATCTGCGCCCCCTTCTCCTCCTCCGTCGAGCGAATCAACTCAATCTCGGTGGCAATCTCCCCGCCATGATCCTTCGGCAGGAACGTATTCACGCCGATCAACGGCAACGACCCATCATGCTTCTTGTGCTCGTAATACATCGACTCTTCCTGGATCTTCCCGCGCTGGTACATGGTGTCCATCGCCCCAAGCACCCCGCCCCGCTCGCTGATCGCCTCGAACTCCTTGTACACCGCTTCCTCGACCAGGTCAGTCAGCGTGTCGACCACGTAACTCCCCTGCCACGGGTTCTCGTTGAAATTCAGCCCGAGCTCCTTGTTGATGATCATCTGGATCGCCACCGCCCGCCGCACGCTTTCTTCGGTGGGCGTGGTGATCGCTTCGTCATAGGCGTTGGTATGGAGTGAGTTGCAGTTGTCGAACAGCGCGTACATCGCCTGCAACGTGGTGCGGATGTCGTTGAACTGGATTTCCTGCGCGTGCAGGGATCGGCCTGAGGTCTGGATGTGGTACTTCATCATCTGGCTGCGCGGAGAAGCGCCGTAGCGCTCGCGCATGGCGCGGGCCCAGATGCGGCGGGCGACGCGGCCGATGACGGTGTATTCCGGGTCCATGCCGTTGGAGAAGAAAAAGCTGAGGTTGGGCGCAAAGTCGTCCACCTTCATGCCGCGGGCGAGGTAGTACTCGACGATGGTGAAGCCGTTGCTCAGCGTGAAGGCGAGCTGGCTGATCGGGTTCGCGCCGGCTTCGGCGATGTGGTAACCGCTGATCGACACCGAGTAGAAGTTGCGCACCTTGTGGTCGACGAAGTACTGCTGGATGTCGCCCATCATGCGCAGCGCGAATTCGGTGGAGAAGATGCAGGTGTTCTGCGCCTGGTCTTCCTTCAGGATGTCGGCCTGCACGGTGCCACGCACCTTGGTCAGCGTGTCGGCTTTGATGCGCGCGTAGGTTTCCGCGTCGACCAGCTCGTCGCCGCAGACGCCGAGCAGGCCAAGGCCGAGGCCGTCGTTACCCTTGGGCAGCTCGCCGTGGTACTGCGGGCGCGGGGTGTTGGCGTACAGCTTGTCGATGTATTGCTGCGCGGCGGCCCAACGCTTGTCGTCTTCCTTGAGGTACTTCTCGACGTTCTGGTCGATGGCGGTGTTCATGAACATCGCCAGGATCATCGGCGCGGGGCCGTTGATGGTCATGGATACGGACGTGCTGGGCGCGCTGAGGTCGAAGCCGGAGTAGAGCTTCTTCATGTCGTCCAGGGTGGCGATGTTGACGCCGGAGTTGCCGATCTTGCCGTAGATGTCCGGGCGCGGCGCCGGGTCCTCGCCGTACAGGGTGACCGAGTCGAACGCGGTGGACAGGCGCGTGGCGGCGCCGCCCTGGCTCAGGTAATGGAAGCGGCGGTTGGTGCGCTCGGGCGTGCCTTCGCCGGCGAACATGCGGGTGGGGTCTTCGCCGCTGCGGCGGTACGGGTAGACGCCGCCGGTGTACGGGTAGTGGCCGGGCAGGTTTTCCTTGCCGAGGAAGGTGAGGAGTTCGCCCCAGTCCTTCGACTTGGGCGGGGCGACTTTGGGGATCTTCTGGTGGCTCAGGGATTCGCGGTAGTTGTCGACCTTGATGACCTTGTCGCGGACCTTGTATTCGTTGACGTCGGCGGTGACCGAGGCGTAGAGCGCGGGCCATTCGCGGAGCTGGTGGATGGCTTCGTGGGTGAGTTCCTTGAGGGCGGCGTTGTAGCGTTGGCGGAGGAGCAGGATTGAGCGGTCGACGGCGCTTTCTCCCCTCTCCCCTTGGAAGAGGGGTTGGGGGTGAGGGTGCGGGACCGGGGTGGAGTCTCGCGCTCCGGCCGTACCCTCACCCTCGATCCCTCTCCCGGAGGGAGAGGGATGCAAATCGGCGTTGCGATACAACTCCAGCGGGCGCGGCAGCTTGTCGTCGCCCAGTTCCTTCAACGCCTCGTAGTAGTGCTGCGCCTTGCTGGCGTATTCGGCCTGGGTCTCGATGCTCTTGTTGATGGCGCGGCCCTGCTCGGCGATTTCGGCGAGGTAGCGCACGCGGGGGCCGGGGATCAGCACGGTGGCGCGGGGTTCTTTCAGGGTGGTGTCGAGGTTGGGGGTCCACTTGTCGGCGGGCAGCGACAGCTTTTCGCGCATGAGCCGGCACAGGTTGGCGAACATCCAGGTGATGCCGGGATCGTTGAACTGGCTGGCGATGGTGGGGTACGCGGGCACGTCCTCGTCTTTCACGTTGAACGCGGTGCGGTTGCGCTTCCACTGCTTGCGCACGTCGCGCAGGGCGTCCTCGGCGCCGCGCTTGTCGAACTTGTTGAGCACGATGAGCTCGGCGAAGTCGATCATGTCGATCTTCTCCAGCTGGCTGGCGGCGCCGTAGTCGCTGGTCATCACGTAGGCGGGGAAATCGACCAGGTCGACGATCTCCGAATCGCTCTGGCCGATGCCGGCGGTCTCGACGATGACCAGGTCGTAGGGCTGGCTCTTGAGGAAGTCGATGCAGTCGTGCAGCACGGTGTTGGTGGCCGCGTGCTGGCGGCGGGTGGCCATCGAGCGCATGTAGACGCGATGGCTGCGCAGCGAGTTCATGCGGATGCGGTCGCCCAGCAGGGCACCGCCGGAGCGCCGGCGGGTGGGATCGACGGCCAGCACCGCGATGCGCATGTCGGGGAAGGCGTGCAGGAAGCGCAGCAGCAGTTCGTCGACCACGCTGGATTTGCCGGCGCCGCCGGTACCGGTGAGGCCGAGCACGGGCGTGTGCTTGCCGGCCAGCTTCCACTGCTTGCGCAGGCGGTCGAGTTCGGCGTCGGTGTAGCTGCCGCCTTCCAGGCTGGTCAGCACGTGGCCGATGCTGATCTCGTCGTCGACGTCGGGCGTGGCGTGGCTGGCCGCCTCGCGCTGGGTGAGGCGCGACTCGCGGCCCTGCTGCGCGCGGCGGATCACGTCCTCGATCATCTCCACCAGGCCCAGCTTCATGCCGTCGTTGGGGTGGTAGATGCGCTCCACGCCGTAGGCTTCCAGCTCCCTGATCTCTTCCGGGGTGATGGTGCCGCCGCCACCGCCGAACACGCGGATATGGCTGGCGCCCTTCTCCTTGAGCATGTCGACCATGTACTTGAAGTACTCGACGTGGCCGCCCTGGTAGGACGACATGGCGATCGCGTCGGCATCCTCCTGCAATGCCGCGCGCACCACGTCCTCGACCGAGCGGTTGTGGCCGAGGTGGATCACCTCCGCGCCCTGGCTCTGGATGATCCGCCGCATGATGTTGATCGCCGCGTCATGGCCATCGAACAGGCTGGCCGCGGTGACGAACCGCAGTGGGGTGGTTTCCGTCTGCGGGACGCTGGCGGGGACGTGCTTGGCGGGGGAACTCATGGCAACTCCGGACATCGTGTGCTTGAACCGTTCGATTCTAGTGGGAATCGGCATCAAGGGCTTGGACGGGGTCAGCCTGATGCGAGGCGCGCCGGGGTGTTCCTCCGGCATCCGGCGGCGCCCCACGTGGTGGCTGCCACCACGTTTTGCCGACATACTCGGCTCAGACAGGTGACGCCATCGGCGCGCCGACCAAGGCGAACGGGTAACGGACCGCGGCAGGGAGCGGCGCCAGGCAACTTAAACGCACTGGAGGAATGCACGCATGAAGAAGGTGATATTCGCGGCCATCTTTGCCTTGGTCGCGGTGGTCGCGCAGGCCAGCTCGGTCAAGGATCTCGAATCCTCCGCCGTCATCGACGGCAGCATCGTGGTGACCACGGATGGCTCGGTGCGGACCACGCAGATCGATGAGCCCGAGAAGTACGGTCCCATCGCCGAGATGGTGCGCAAGGCCGCGTTGAAGTGGCGCTTTCAGCCCGTGCTGCGCCATGGCGAACCGGTGGTGGCGAAGGCCAGCATGCATGTCCGCGTCGTGGTCAAGAAATTGTCCGAGGGCCGCTATGCGGCTCGCATCACGGGCGCGACGTTCGGCGATGACGACCCCGTGCCCACCAACGAGCTGCGATATGCGGACAGCCAGCGGGTCATGCCGATCTACCCCGCCGCCCCGGCCAAGGCCCGCGTGGACGCCACCGTGTACGTGGTGCTGCGCGTGGACCGCAGCGGCCGCGTCGCCGATGCCGTGGCCGAACAGGTGAACCTTGGCAGCCCCGGGGCCGAAGTTCTGGCGCGCAGATACCGCCGTGCCTTCGCCGAGGCGGCGCTGGAGGCGGCGCGCAAGTGGACTTTCAAGGTCCCCACCACCGGCGAGCTGGCCGCCAGATCGGACTGGACGGCTCGCGTCCCGATAGATTTCCACGTCGAGTCATCGCGCCACGCCGATACCGTGCCGGTCTGGCAGACCTACGTTCCCGGGCCGTACACGCCCGCCCCATGGGTTCACCGCCCGGGGCAAGACGCCGGCGATGCCATTGCCGAGGGTGCGCTGCAGACCGATGGCACCGGCCCGGTACTGCTCAGCAAACCGGACCAGGGCTGACAAGCGGCGAATAGCGCGCCGTCCGGTGGCGCGGAAGCGGCGCTTGCCCAAGGACACGCCATGGTAGCGATCACGCCGCCGCAGGCGTGGCTCAGGCCTGGTCGCAGAAGAGGTTCGGCGAACCCACCACGCGCGCGCCCACCGTTTCCCCGCGCAGGAAAGCAAACGCCGCGTTGATCACCTCGGGCGCATCGAGCACGCGGCGGTGACCGAGGCCCTGCGTCGTGTACAGCCGCGCGCCGGAGCAGTACTGGGCGTAGCGCTCGCCCTCGCCCCACGGCACCTCGGTGTCATCGAGGTCGTGCACGATCAGCACGGGCTGGCCCAGCGCGGGCAGGTGGCGATGCACCTGCAGTTGTTCGACGCTGACGCCGGTGCGGCGCAGCAGCCAGTCGAAGAATGGTTGTTGCAAGTGTTCGCCCAGGCGCACGAAGCGGAAAAAACGGCTGGCCGCGGCCTTCATGTCTGCCGCCGGCGCCACCAGGATCAGCCGCCGCGCATGCCAACTCTCGTCCTGCGCGAAGACGACAGCGGCGCCACCCAGCGAGTGGCCGACCGCCAGCGCGGCGTTGCCGTAATGTTCGCCGATCGCGTGGATGGTCGCGGTGAACTCCGGCAGCGTGCACAGCGTGCCGCTGCTGTGGCCGTGGCCGGGCTGGTCGAACGTGACCACGGCGAATCCCAGCGCGCGCAAGCGCGCCACCCACGGCAGGAAGCGCAGGCCGAAGCTGGACCAGCCGTGCGCCAGCAGCGCATACGGCTGGGTCGAGGGATCGCCCCAGACATAGGTGGCGATGGTTTCGCCGTTGACGTGCAACTCGCCGCGGCGCATGTCCGCGTCGCCTTGCACGGCTTCGGCGCGGCTGCGGCTGCTGGCGAACGGGGTGGCAAACAGGCGCGCGGCGCGGTTCACGGTGCGCCCGGGCGCGATCCGCCCGCCCAGCACGAAGCCGGTGCGCACGGTGCCGAGCCTGATTTTTTCGATGACGGTGGACATGGGTCTCGCCTCAGGTTTGCCAGCTGCGCCACAGGCGCTCGAAGGCCGCGCGGGTGCGCTGGCCGGCTTCGTCGAATCCGAACAGCCCGGCGTCGTGGTGCAGGCCGAGCATCAGGGCGTAGATCTCGAAGGCGAGCTGGGCGACGTCGGTGTCGCTGCGCAGGTGGCCCAGTTCCACCGCCTGCGCGATCGCCTTCTGCAGTTCGTCGCGCCAGCCGGCCTGCTGCCGCACCACGCCGTCGTGCAGCGCGCCGTCGCGGCCGTCGTACTCGCTCACGGCCGACAGCAGCACGCAGCCGCTCTGGTGCTCGCGGCTCCACTCGAACCAGTGCGCCACGATCGCGCGCAGCCGCGGCAGGCCGCGCGGCTGCTTCAGCGCGGGCAGCAGCACCCGGGTCACGAAGCGCTGGCGGCCGGTGTCGAGCACGGCCAGTTGCAGGTCTTCGCGCGAGCCGAAGTGGGCGAACACGCCGCTCTTGGACATGCCCACGTCGCTGGCCAGGCCGCCGATCGACAGGCCTTCCAGCCCGTCGCGGCGGGCCAGCGCATAGGCATGATCGAGGATGGTGTCGCGGGTGGCCGTGCGCTTGCCGGGGCGGGTTGCGAGTGTCATGGCGGAAAAATAGCACGACCGTTCGTTCTATATCAAATGGTACTCACACAGTCTCGGCGGACCTTGCGGCTATGCTTCACCACTGCACGCCATGGAGGATTCCGCATGAAAATCCGCAATCTGGGCATTCCGCTCGCCACTGCCCTGCTGGCCGCCTGTGTCACCTCGCCCACCGGCCGCTCGCAGCTGATGGTGGTGTCGGACAGCCAGATGAGCCAGATGGGGCTGGCCGCTTTCAACGACATGCGCAAGCAGGGCAAGTTCGTCGACGCGCCGCGCGAGCGCGCGTATGCCACCTGCGTGTCCCGCGCGCTGGTCGCGGTGCTGCCGCCGCCGTGGAATACCCAGCAGTGGGAAGTGCAGATCGTTGGTGACGACACCGCCAACGCGTTCGCCCTGCCCGGTGGCCGGATCGGCGTGAACAAGGGCATGTTCAAGCTCGCCGACAACCAGGACCAGCTGGCCGTGGTGCTCGGCCACGAGCTGTCGCACGTGGTGGCACGCCACGGCGCGGAGCGCGTGTCCGACAACATGGCGGCGCAGGCGGCGGTGGCCGCCGGCACGGTGTACGCGGGCAGTCGCGGCGGCGACGCCAACACCGCGGCGGCGCTGCTCGGCGCCGGGGCGGAACTGAGCATCCTGCTGCCGTTCTCGCGCACGCAGGAAAGCGAGGCCGATACCTTGGGCCAGCGCTACATGGCGCAGGCCGGTTTCGATCCGCGCGCGGCGGTGGTGCTGTGGCAGAAAATGGGCGCGCAGGGCGGCAGCAAGCCGCCGGCATTTCTTTCCACGCATCCCGCGCCGGGCAACCGCGCCGAGGCGCTGGGTCGGCAGGCGCAGCAGTTGCTGCCGGTCTATCAACACGCACGCGCCAGCGGCCACGCACCGGACTGCCACTTGTGAACGGCGCTTGATCGCCGCCTGAACGAGCCACGCGCGGCCGGTCAACTGCCCGCCGCGCATCCCGTTTTCCATCCTGCCTGCCGCCTGACGCGGCGCCGACGGAGAACGCGATGTTGCGCAGCCCCCTCAAGTTTGCCCTGCTGGCCGGTTTCGGCCTGAGCCTTGCCGGCGCGCTGTATGCGCCGCCCGCCACCGCGCAAGCGCGGGTCGCGGTGGGCGTGAGCATCGGCGTGGCGCCGCCGCCGGCCCGCTTCGAACGCGTCCCGCCGCCACGCCGCGGCTACGTCTGGGCGCCCGGCTACTGGCGCTGGAACGCGCCCGCGCATCGTCATGTCTGGGTCGGCGGCTACTGGGTGCGGATGCGTCCGGGCTACCACTACCGACCGGCGCATTGGGTCCGTCACGGCCACGATTGGCGCTTCCGGCGCGGCTACTGGGGCCGCTGAGGGCGGCGGCCCGCGGCGCTCCATCCGCAGCCGGCTTGACGCGCCGCACCATCGCCGCCGGGGACGACGTACTAAACTTGGCGTTTTGACTGATCGCCCCGGCCCTGGTCGGGGCGATCGATTTCGTCCCTTACCACCATCGAGCGGGCCGCGTGCCCGCACCTTAGTCGGCGAGGCCTGCGGGCAACGTCAATCCATGGAGTCACCGTCGCAATGATTTTTGAAACCATCGCCAAGACCGGCCACGAAGAAGTCGTGTTCTGCCACAACGCCGACGCCGGCCTGAAGGCCATCGTCGCGATCCACAACACGGTGCTGGGCCCCGCGCTCGGCGGCCTGCGCATGTGGCCGTACAAGTCCGAGGCCGAAGCGGTGAACGACGTGCTGCGCCTGTCGCGCGGCATGACCTACAAGAACGCCGTGGCCGGCCTGAACCTGGGCGGCGGCAAGGCGGTGATCATCGGCGACCCGAGCAAGGACAAGTCCGAGGCGCTGTTCCGCTCGTTCGGCCGCTTCATCAACTCGTTGAACGGCCGCTACATCACCGCCGAGGACGTCGGCATCGACGTCAACGACATGGAATACGTGTTCCGCGAAACCGAGTACGTCACCGGCGTGCACCAGGTGCACGGCGGCTCGGGCGATCCCTCGCCGTTCACCGCCTACGGCACGCTGCAGGGCCTGATGGCCACGCTGCAGTTCAAGCACGGCAACGAGGACGTGGGCAAGTACAGCTTCGCGGTGCAGGGCTGCGGCCACGTCGGCGGCGAGTACATCAAGCTGCTGCGCGAACAGGGCGCCAAGGTGTTCGTCACCGACATCAACAAGGAAGCGGTGCAGCGCTGCGTCGACGAACTCGGTTGCGAGGCGGTGGGCCTGGACGAAATCTACGACGTGGACGCGGACGTCTATTCGCCGTGCGCGCTGGGCGGCACGCTGAACGAGCAGACCATCAACCGCATCAAGGCGAAGATCATCTGCGGCCCGGCCAACAACCAGCTGGCCACCGACGAGATCGGCGACGAGCTGAACCGCCGCGGCGTGCTGTATGCGCCGGACTACGCGGTCAACGCAGGCGGCGTGATGAACGTGTCGCTGGAGATCGACGGCTATAACCGCGAGCGCGCGATGCGCATGATGCGCACGATCTACTACAACCTGGGCCGCATCTTCGAGATCAGCAAATCGCAGGGCGTGCCGACCTACCTGGCCGCCGACCGCATGGCCGAAGAGCGCATCGCCGCGATCGGCAAGATCAAGCTGCCGCACATGGGCAACGGCGGCACCCGCTTCCAGGGCCGCATGCGCGGTCAGTGATCCCGACGGTTGCGCAAGACAAGGGCCGCGTCGCGAGGCGCGGCCTTTTTCATGGCAATCACGCCAGGCAGACGCCGTTGCGGCCGGCGTGCTTGGCCGCGTACATCTGCTGGTCGGCGCGGGCGACGGCTTCCATGAAACCCTCGCCGCGGCGATATTGGGTCACGCCGGCGGAAAAGCTGAAGGGCTGGCCCTCCGCTGCCCGCAATCCGCGCACGCCCTGGAGCAGACGATCGACCGTGGCGAGCGCGTCGACCCCGGCGCTGTCCGGCATCAGCACGAGAAACTCCTCGCCGCCCCAGCGGGCCACCATGTCCGAGCCGCGCAGCAGGTCGCGCACCGTATCCGCGAATGCGCGCAGAACGCGGTCGCCGCCGGCGTGGCCGAGCGTGTCGTTGATTTCCTTGAAGTGATCCAGATCGATCAGCGCCACCGAAAAGATCGTGCCGCTGCGCTCGGCGCGTGCCTGCTCCTGGGCCAGGCGATCCTGCGCGTGGCGGCGGTTGGCGAGTCCTGTGAGTTCGTCGTAGGCGGCGAGCCGCTGCACTTGCTCCAGTGCGCTGGCCAGCGCCACGCGCTGTTCGCGCAGGTTGGAGCGCAGGCGCGAGAGCCGCGACGCCACGTACGAAATCACCGGCAGCACGATCAGCAGCATGCCAAGGGCGGAAATGTCGTCGAGCATTTCCGGCGAGTCCAGCGACCACCCGATGGCGGGGGCGCGCTGCCACTCCATCACCGCGATGCTGACCAGAAAGCTTGCCAGCGCGAAGATGGTGAGCCGGGCGATGCGCTGCCACGGCAGCGAGAACGCGCCGAAGGTGAATACCAGCAGCAGCGGGCACAATGCCAGGTGGCGCGCGCTGCCGGCGGACATGTAGGCGTAATCCACGGCCACGATCGCCAGCACGGTCTGCCATTCGGTGAGCGCCGGATCGGCAAAGCGCAAGCTGAAGCCGCTGCGCAACGCGGCGTAGATGAGCCCCTGCCCGATCGCCTCGATCACGCCCAGGATCAGCAGGTTTTCCCAGCTCATCCAGCCCAGGAAAACGCCGCCTGCAAAGAACAGCGCGCAGCCCGCGGTGGCCACGCAGGCGATCAGCCACTGGCGCAGCCGGATGCGCTGGTGTCGCTCCGACCCCAGGATGATCTTGTCCAACCGCTGCATCAACGTTGTCACGTGGGCCTTGCCACCTCTTGTCGCCGGGGCAGACATGGGGTGCACCATGGGCAACTGTGCCCATGGACAACCTGCAAGGCGGCCCGAACTCTGACGGTTGCCCGCCGTCGTCTTGCGACACGGCAACGGCCGGGGCAGCGAAAACTTTAGCCGGTCCCCGCGCAGCACTCGGTGAAGGCCGCCTGGCGGCGCTCCCGCGGCCGTTGCGTGCCACGCCAGACTGTCCATTCCCCTTCCGGCTTTGCGTATGCGCGGCGGTCAACGAATAATCGGGTACGGGAGGTGCCACGGATGCGCAGGATGATGATCTGGCTGGGTTGCGGCATGTTCGCGCTGGTGCTGCTGATGGTCAGCGGGCTGTTGCTCGCCGATCGGCTGACCCCGCGCGCCACCGGTGCCCCGAGCAGCGCGTTGCCGATGCAGCCGGCGCAGACCCCGATCGATCGCGAACTGGCCCCGTACCTGGCCGCGCACCCCGGCGAGACCGCGGCGACCCTGCTGCCCGACGGCCTGGACGCGTTCGCCGCGCGCGCCGCCTCCGCGCGCCTGGCCGGGCGCAGCCTGGACCTGCAGTACTACATGTGGCACGACGACCTGGTCGGCCACCTGCTGGCGCGCGAGGTGTACGCCGCGGCCGAGCGCGGCGTGCGCGTGCGCCTGCTGCTCGACGACATCAACACCAAGGGGCTCGACCCGGCGCTGCTGGCGCTGGACGCGCATCCGAACATCGAGGTGCGCCTGTACAACCCGTTCCGCAACCGCAGCGGCGTGTGGCGCCTGCTGGAGATGGTGCAGCGTTTCTTCAGCGTCAACCACCGCATGCACAACAAGGCGTGGATCGCCGACGGCCGCGTCGCGCTGGTCGGGGGGCGCAACATCGGCGACGAGTACTTCGACGCCAACCGCAGCGTGAATTTCCGCGACCTCGACATGCTCCTGCTCGGTCCGGCCGTGGCCGACGCCAGCGCGATCTTCGACGACTTCTGGAACTCCAGCGCCGCGGTGCCGATCGAGGCGCTGAACCCGCAGACACCGGAAAACCTGCACAGGCTGGTGGCCGCGCTCGCCCACGAGTCCGCCGACGCGGCCGCGCAGGTCTACCTTGGCCGCGTCGCCGCCTCGCCTTCGGCGCAGCGCCTGACCAACCACGAGCTGGTGCCGCACTGGAGCGCGAACATCACCGTGGCATCCGATCCGCCGCAGAAGACGAAAGGCGCCGACCGCCGCGGCTGGCTGCAGCCGCGGCTGGCCGCGCATCTCGACGGCATGCATCGCGAGGTACTGCTGATCTCGCCCTACTTCGTCCCCGGCAAGCAAGGCACGGCGACCCTGCTCGGGCTGGCACGCGGCGGCACCCGCGTCGGCGTGGTCACCAACTCGCTGGCCGCCAACGACGTGCCGGCCGTACACAGCGGCTACGAGCGCTATCGCGATCGGTTGCTGGATGGCGGCGTGAGCCTGTTCGAGATCCGTCGCCACGGCCCGGTCGCCACCCACGGCCTGTTCGGCAGCAGCGGCGCCAGCCTGCACACCAAGGCATTCGTGATCGACGGCGCGCGCGGCTTCGTCGGATCGTTCAACCTCGACCCGCGCTCGGCCAACCTCAACACCGAGATGGGCGTGCTGTTCGACGACCCCGGCCTGGCCCGCGACCTGCGCCAGGAATACCTGCGGCTGGCCGCGCCGGTGCTCAGCTACGCGGTGCGCCGCGGCGCGGATGGCTCGACACAGTGGCTGGACCGCAGCACGCAGCCGCCGCAGGTGCTGGAGCACGAGCCCGACACCAGCTGGTGGCTGCGCACGACCACCCGCGCGATCAGCTGGCTGCCGATCGAATCGCAGCTGTAGGGACGCACGGGCCAGGCGGTGCCGCGTGCGCTAAAATCAGCAGCTCGCACCCAAGGAACCACCATGCGCCCGTTCCCGCTCGGAGAAGACATCGACCTGTTGCGCGAATCCGTGCATGCGTTCGCGGAGAAGGAGATCGCCCCGCGCGCCGACCGCATCGACCGCGACAACCTGTTCCCCGCCGACCTGTGGAAGAAGTTCGGCGAGATGGGGCTGCTCGGCGTGACCATTCCCGCCGAATACGGCGGCAGCGGCATGGGGTTCCTCGCGCACATGGTGGCGATGGAGGAGATCTCGCGCGCTTCCGGTTCGGTGGGCCTGTCCTACGGCGCGCACTCCAATCTCGCCGTGCAGAACATCTTCCACAACGGCAACGAGGCGCAGCGGCGCAAGTACATCCCGAAGCTGTGTTCGGGCGAGTACGTCGGCGCGCTGGCGATGAGCGAGCCGGGCGCCGGCTCGGACGTGGTCGGTTCGATGAGCTGCAAGGCCGAGAAGAAGGGCGACGCCTGGGTCGCCAACGGCAACAAGATGTGGATCACCAACGGCCCGGACGCCGACGTGCTGCTGGTCTACATGCGCACCGCGCCGCGCGTCGCCGGCAGCCGCTGCATGACCGCCTTCATCGTCGAGAAAGGCATGAAGGGCTTCCACACCGCGCAGAAGCTGGACAAGCTGGGCATGCGCGGCTCCAACACCTGCGAGCTGGTGTTCGAGGATTGCGCGATCCCCGAGGAGAACATCGTCGGCGAGGTCAACGAGGGTGTACGTGTGCTGATGAGCGGCCTGGACACCGAGCGGCTGGTGCTCTCCGGCGGCCCGATCGGATTGATGCAGGCATCGCTGGACCTTGCCCTGCCCTACGTGCGCGAGCGCAAGCAGTTCAACGCGCCGATCGGCACGTTCGGCGTGATGCAGGCGAAGATCGCCGACATGTACACGCGGCTGCAGTCCTCGCGCGGCTTTGCCTACATGGTCGCGCAGCAGTTCGACAACGGCGTCAAGTCGCGCATCGACCCGGCCGCGTGCCTGCTCAACGCCTCGGTCAACGCGGTGCAGGTGGCGCTGGAGGCCATCCAGACCCTCGGCGGCAACGGCTACATCAACGAGTTCCCCGCCGGGCGCCTGCTGCGCGACGCCAAGCTGTACGAGATCGGCGCCGGCACCAACGAGATCCGCCGCATGCTGATCGGCCGCGAACTCTTCCACGGCAAGGCATGAACCATATGCGCCGACAAAGGCATCGGCGCCGGCACATCGAACCGAATCCCGCCGCATGCTGATCGGCCGCGAACTCTTCCACGGCAAGGCATGAACCACATGCGCCGACAAAGGCATCGGCGCCGGCACATCGAACCGAATCCCGCCGCATGCTGATCGGCCGCGAACTGTTCCACGGCAAGGCATGAACCATATGCGCCGACAAAGGCATCGGCGCCGGCACATCGAACCGAATTCCGCCGCATGCTGATCGGCCGCGAGCTGTTCCACGGCAAGGCATGAACCACATGCGCCGACAAAGGCATCGGCGCCGGCACATCGAACCGAATCCCGCCGCATGCTGATCGGCCGCGAACTCTTCCACGGCAAGGCATGAAGCAAGGCGCCGAGGGAAGGCGCCAGACATGAAAAGGCCCGCGCGACGCGGGCCTTTTCATCACGCATGACTCGCGCGTTTCAGAACGTCCAGTTGAAGCTGATGGTGCCGGTCTGGCCCTGCTGGTGCTGGCCGGCGTAGCGGTCGTAACCCAACTGCAGGCTGGCCGCCGGGCTCATTTGCCAGTCCAGCGTGGTGCCAAGCACGCTGCCGTAGCGCGCCAGCCCGATGCCGCCGACCGGGGCAAACTGGTTGACGCCGCTGAAGCTGGCGTCGACCCACTCGCCACGCAGGCCGAAACTCTGCTGCCACAGCAGGCGCGTGCGCAGGCTGAGGCTGCCGCCATGCGCCAGCGCCCACGTGCGCGTGGCGCGCACGCCCAGGCCGGCCTGCCACAGGGCGGTGGTCTGCGCTCCCGACTTCAGTCCGAAGCCATAGGCGCCGACCTCATTGAAGCCATCGCGTTGCAGCTGGGCGTACTGCATGTCGACGTACGGCGTCAGCTCGGTGCGACCCAGCGCAAGGCGGTAACCGCTCTCGCCATAAGCCACGCCGTAGCGGCCATTGACGTTGCTGGCCACGCCGGTGACCTGGTTGCCCAGTTGCACCTGGCGACGCATCATCTCGCGATAGCTGCCAAGCCCGAAGCGGCCCATGGTGTACCACGAGCCGTGGATGATGCCGCCGTACAGCATGCCTTCCAGCGCGTGGCTGCGGCCCTGGTCGGCACTGCCGGCCAGCCGGCCCAGCCCCTCGCTCTGGCTGATCGCGTAACCAGCCACCGCATTGCCGCCGCCGAACCGGTAATCCTGGCCGACCAGCCAGCCACTGAGATCGACGCCGACGTTGCTGTAGCCGCTGCGCGACAGGTCGCCGTGATAGCCGAGGTTCTGCGTCCAGCCACCGGGCTGAGGGTTGTCGACCAGCGTATCGAAACGATCCGACAACGCGCGCGTGCCGGCGTTGATCGCCTCCAGCGTCATCGCGGCACTGGCCGCGTGCAGTTGGCCGGACAGGCTCTCCAGCGAATTCTGCAGCGCCGGGATGCCCTGCGTGTGCTGCAGGTTGCCGGCGCCCTCGATGAAGCCCAGCGATGCCGGCGCGATCCCCGACGGCGCCGCCGGACCCAGTTGGGTGTTGATCTGGTCGAATGCCGTCTGCACGCGCTGGGCCGCACCGTAGGACGCGGCGGTATAGCCCATCCCCTGCACGGCCGTGGCTTGCACCTGGGTCACGTTGAGCCAGGCGTTGTTGCCGTCGTAATTGAGCGTGGCGGTGAGCAAGGTGACGTTGGATGCCTTGTTCAGCGCACTGAACGTCCCGGTGAGGCCGCCGGTCGCGGTGAGCACGTCGGTGTGCGTGTTGACCGTGTAGCCGGAGTCGTAGCCGGTGACGTACAGGTCGCCGCCGTTGAGCGTGGCGGTGCCGGTCACGCGCAATGCCGAACCCAGCGAAAGCGCCAGTCGCCCGCTGCTCTGCTGGGTGTAGTTCCCAGCCACGTTGACGTCGCCGCCGGCCACGGCCAGCACGCCGGCATTGCCCACGTTGCCGCCGATATCGTGGGTCTGGCTCAGCGTGCCGGCGGTGCCGATGTTGACGCTGCCGCCCAGCGACTTCGCCGTGAGCGTGCCGCCCAGCACCTGGGTCATGCCGGTGTAGCTGGCCGCCTGGGTCAGGTTGAGCGTGCCGGTGCCTTGCTTGATCAGGCCGCCCGCGCCGGAGATCGGGTTGTTCCAGTTGGAGCTGCCGGTAAAGCTGACGGTGACGTCGCCCCAGTTGAACTTCGCCGGGCCGTCGACCGCCCGCCCGACGTTCAACGCGCCGTAGCCGAAGACCGGGTCCGGGCCGGCGGCGCCGAGATCGTCGGCGGTGCCGAGCAGGGTCTGCCGCACCAGATCATTGGTGAAGTACGGGAACGCCTGCCACACCACGGCTGCGGCGCCGGAGATTTCCGGTGCAGCGAACGAGGTGCCCTTGACGATCCAGTAATCCGGGCTCGTCGTGCTGGCCGTTGCATCCTTGTCCAGCACGATCACGTCGCCCGGCGCGGCCAGGCAGTAGTCCATCGCCTTGCCGCAGGCGTTGGAATAACTGGCCAGCTGAGTCGGGTGCAGGCTGTCCAGCGCCACCGCGACCAGCCAGCCCTGCTCCAGATCGGGCGACAGCGTGGGCAAGGCGGCGATGTCGCTGGGATCGGCCCTGGATTCGTTGCCCGCGGCGAACACCACCAGGCCGCCGTGCTGCACCACGAAGGGTCGATAGGCGGCAGCGAAAGCCTGGTTGATCGAGGCGTCGGTGGTATCCCAGTAGATGCCGCCCCATGAATTGTTCATCACCTGCACGCCGGCATTGATCAGCGCCGGGTTCAGGGTCTGCGCGAAAAAGTCCGCGTCGGCGGCGGTGACCTTGTTGCCCTGGCCCGAACCGTCGTCGGTCGGCTCGGTGTCGCTGATGATGCGCGCCGATACCAGTTTGGCCCCGGGGGCGATGCCGCCCGGGAACTTGTCGAAAGCCGCGCCGGCGGCAATCTCCGATACCCAGGTGCCGTGCCCGACCACGTCGTCGATGGAGGTGTTGTTGAGCGTCGGGTCGACGTAGATCAGCTCCTGCGTGACCCGACCGGCCACGGTCGGATTGCTGCGCATGATGCCGCTGTCGACGATGCCCAAGGTGATGCCGGCGCCGGTGAAGCCCTTGCTGTGTGCGGCGTAGGTGTTGGTGAGACCTAGCTGGGCGTCGATCGGCGGCTGATCGGCCGGCGGCGGTGCCGGTGGTGGTGCCGGCGGCGGAGCGGGTGGCGGCCCGGATGGAGTGACCGGCGGCGCCTTGACCATGCCGCCGCCACCGCCGCAAGCACCCAGTGCAAACGCCAAGGCCGTCACCAAGGCGACGTTGCGTCGACGCATTCCCGCCACAGTCCTGCTCATGTCCCTTCTCCCGTCTCGTTCAGCACGCCGACCGCCAACGCTCGATCGCGGCAGTAGTATCCCCCCGGATCGGCGTATCTTCGCACAACAAATGTCATGAAAAACGCGCCGATATGTGCGCTTCGTCTACTGCCGGGGCCATTTGCCGTCGCCGGGAGCGCACTGCGATAATCCAGAGGTTCATTCCGGGCATTTGCCCGTCGATTGCCACCTTTCAGTACCCCAGCGGAGTGTCATCATGTCGGACGTAAGCATCGTCATCACCGGTTCCAGGCGCACCGCCATCGGCTCCTTCCTCGGCCAGTTCACCGGCGTGCCCACCCCGAAGCTCGGCGCCACCGCGATCCGCGCGGCGCTGAAGCAGTCCGGCGTGGCTCCGGCCGAGGTCAGCGAGGTGATCATGGGCTGCGTGCTGCCGGCCAACCTGGGCCAGGCCCCCGCGCGCCAGGCGGCGCTGGCCGCCGATCTGCCGGCCGGCACCGGCTGCACCACGATCAACAAGGTGTGCGGCTCGGGCATGAAGGCGATCATGCTCGGCCACGACCTGATCAAGGCCGGCTCGGCCAGCGTGGTGGTGGCCGGCGGCATGGAGTCGATGACCAATGCACCGCACATGGTGCAGGCGCGTACCGGCATCCGCTACGGCGATGGCCAACTGGTCGACCACATGGCCTGGGACGGCCTGACCAACCCCTACGACGGCAAGTCGATGGGGGTGTTCGCCGAATCCTGCGCCGACAAGTACCACTTCACCCGCGAGGAACAGGACGCCTACGCGATCGAATCGGTCAATCGCGCCAAGGCAGCCCAGGCGAGCGGTGCGTTCGCCGACGAAATCGTCCCGGTCACGGTCAGCGGTCGCAAGGGTGACGTGCTGGTCGACACCGACGAGCAGCCCGGCCGCTCCGACATCGCCAAGGTGCCCACGCTCAAGCCCGCGTTCCGCAAGGAGAACGGCACCGTCACCGCCGCCAGCTCGTCCAGCATCTCCGACGGCGCTGCCGCGGTGGTGCTGATGTCCGCCGACGACGCGGCCAGCCGCGGGTTGAAACCGCTGGCCCGCATCGTGGCCCATGCCACCCATTCGCAGGAGCCGGAATGGTTCACCACCGCGCCGGTCGGTGCGATCCGCAAGGTGCTTGAAAAAGCCGGCTGGAAGGTCGAGGACGTCGACCTGTGGGAGATCAACGAGGCATTCGCGGTAGTGGCGATGACGCCGATGAAGGAGCTGGGCATTGCGCACGACAAGCTCAACGTCAACGGCGGCGCCTGCGCGCTCGGCCACCCGATCGGCGCCAGCGGTGCGCGACTGGTGGTGACGTTGATCAACGCCTTGAAAACGCGGGGATTGCGTCGCGGTGTCGCCTCGCTGTGCATCGGCGGCGGCGAGGCGACGGCGATTGCGGTGGAGTGCACCGACTGACACGACAAGGCGCCGTCCATCCCGCCGCCTTCACCTGACGCTTGCGTAAATCGTTTTGCCGGCAAGGCCCGCAGCACCATGAAAGATGTGGCGCAATGCCGGCGAAAGCGCTATTAATACACGGCCAAACGGCATTCCACGGCAAAGGAGATCACCCATGAAGTTTACGCGTACCCTACTCGCCGCCGCGCTCGTCGCGCTGTTGGCGGCATGCAGCAACGGCGCGCAGGATTCCGCGCAGGACGCCCAGAAGTCGGCGGACACGGCGCAGCAGGCGGCAGACCAGGCGCAGCAGGCTGCTTCGGAGGCCCCGAACACGGCCACCGAACAGGCTGCCGGCCAGGCCGCCACCGCCGCTTCCGCTGCGGGCGAGGCGGCCACCCAGGCTGCCGGCGCCGCCAGCGCCGCTTCCGCGATGGCTCCGGCCGCTGCCGGCACCTCGCATGACGCGATGTCGATGGCGAAGGATGCCGCCAGCAACGCGGCCGACGCGGCCAGCAACGCTGCCGACGCCGCCAAGAGCGCTGCCAGCAACGCGAAGGACGCCGCCGAGAAAGCCAAGGACGCCGCGAAGGGTCACTGATCCCCAGCTGGCTCTCGGCAACAGAAAAAACGGTCGCCTCGTGCGGCCGTTTTTTTTGCCCTTGATAACCAAGCCGCCTTGCCCTGCGCCGGCCACCTTCCGTTTTGGGGGGCACGCCGCCGCCGGTTATGATCCAGAGTTTGGCAACCCGCCGTTTCCCGCTTCCCGTGAATCCCTCCATGAATGTTTTCGCGACCCAGATCGACCCCCGCTCACCCGAGTTCCAGGGCAGCACGACCCAGTTGCGCGCCATGGTCGACGACCTGCACCGCGAACTGGCGCGCAACGCCGAGGGCGGCGGCGCGAAGGCACGCGAGAGGCACGTCGCCCGCGGCAAGCTGCTGCCACGCGAGCGCATCCGCGCCCTGCTTGATCCCGGTTCGCCCTTCCTCGAACTGTCGCCGCTGGCCGCACACGGCATGTACGACGACGCCGCGCCCGGCGCAGGCATCGTCACCGGCATCGGCCGCGTGCACGGCGCCGAGGTGGTGGTGGTCGCCAATGACGCCACCGTCAAGGGCGGCACCTATTTCCCGATGACGGTGAAGAAGCACCTGCGCGCGCAGGAAGTGGCTCTGGAAAACCGCCTGCCCTGCATCTACCTGGTCGACTCCGGCGGTGCGTTCCTGCTGCTGCAGGACGAGGTGTTCCCGGACAAGGAGCACTTCGGGCGGATCTTCTACAACCAGGCGCGGATGTCCTCGCTCAACATCCCGCAGATCGCGGTGGTGATGGGCTCATGCACCGCCGGCGGCGCCTACGTGCCGGCAATGAGCGACGAGACGATCATCGTGCGCGAGCAGGGCACCATCTTCCTCGGCGGCCCGCCGCTGGTGAAGGCGGCCACCGGCGAGGTGGTGGACGCCGAGACGCTGGGTGGCGCGGACGTCCATACGTCCATTTCCGGCGTGGCCGACCACTTTGCCGAGAACGACGCGCACGCGCTGTCGATCGCACGCGACATCGTGGCCCACCTCAACCGGAAGAAGGACATGCCGCTGGCGCTGCGCGCGCCGGTCGAGCCGAAATACCCGGCCGAGGAACTGTACGGCGTGATCC
Organism: Rhodanobacter sp. UC4448_H15; assembly: GCF_052978265.1. Next base: position 2,883,569 of record NZ_CM129665.1, read on the forward strand.
CGCAGGACACCCGCCGCCCGTTCGACATCCGCGAAGTGATCGCGCGCATCGTCGACGGCTCGGAGTTCCACGAGTTCAAGGCGCGCTACGGCAAGACCCTGGTGTGCGGCTTCGCGCACATCCACGGCTACCCGGTGGGCATCGTCGCCAACAACGGCATCCTGTTCGCCGAAAGCGCGCTCAAGGGCGCGCACTTCATCGAGCTGTGCAACCAGCGCAACGTGCCGCTGGTGTTTTTGCAGAACATCACCGGCTTCATGGTCGGCAAGAAATACGAGCAGGCCGGCATCGCCAAGGACGGCGCCAAGATGGTCACCGCGGTCGCCTGCTCGCACGTGCCGAAATTCACCGTGGTGATCGGCGGCAGCTTCGGCGCCGGCAACTATGCGATGTGCGGTCGGGCCTATGGCGCCCGCTTCCTGTGGATGTGGCCGAACGCGCGGATCAGCGTGATGGGCGGCGAGCAGGCCGCGAGCGTGCTGGCCACGGTCAAGCGCGACGGCATCGAGGCCAAGGGCGGCGAGTGGTCGGCCGAGGAGGAGGAAGCGTTCAAGGCACCGTTGCGCGAGCAGTACGAACGCCAAGGCCACCCGTATTACGCCAGCGCGCGGCTGTGGGACGACGGCATCATCGACCCGGCCGATACCCGGCGGGTGCTGGGACTGGCGATCTCCGCCTCGATGAATGCCCCGATCGAGCCGCAGCGCTATGGCGTGTTCCGCATGTAGCCAGGTGGACCGCCCTCAATCGCCGGCTTTTTCGCCGCGCAGGCGCACGTCGTCGGCAAGCATCTCGGTGCGTTCGGCTTCGGCTTCGCGTTGCGACTCGAAGAAGCGCTGCACCTGCTGGCACACTGCCATGGTGTTTTCACGCGCGATCGCCGAGACCAGGAACCACGGTTGGGTCCAGCCCAGTTTGTCGACGATGCCTTGCGCCACGGCTTGGCGTTCGCCCTCCGGCAGCACGTCGGCCTTGTTGAGCACCAGCCAGCGCGGGCGCTCGAGCAACTCCGGATTGAACTTCTGCAACTCCTGCTCGATCGCGCGGACCTGATCGGCCACGTCGGTGCCGTCGATCGGCGCGATGTCGACGATGTGCAGCAGCAGGCTGGTGCGCGCCACGTGGCGCAGGAACTGGATGCCCAGCCCCGCCCCCTCGGAAGCGCCCTCGATCAGGCCGGGGATGTCGGCGATCACGAAACTCTGGTCGGTACCCAGGCTGACCACGCCAAGATTCGGGTGCAAGGTGGTGAACGGATAGTCTGCCACCCGCGGGGTCGCCGCCGACACCGCGCGGATGAAGGTGGATTTGCCCGCATTGGGGAACCCCAGCAGGCCCACGTCGGCCAGCAGGCGCAGTTCGAGTTTCAGCTCGCGCACCTCGCCCGGCGTCCCTGGCGTGGCCTTGCGCGGGGCGCGGTTCACCGAACTCTTGAAATGGATGTTGCCCAGCCCGCCCTTGCCGCCTTGCGCCACCAGCATGCGCTGGCCGTGGGCGGTCAGGTCGCCGATCACCTCGTCGGTGTCGACGTTGGTGACCATGGTGCCTACCGGCACGCGGATCGTGGTGTCCTCGCCGCCCTTGCCGTACATCTGGCTGCCCATGCCGTTCTCGCCGCGCTGCGCCTTGAAGCTGCGCTGGTGGCGAAAGTCGATCAGGGTGTTCAGGCCCTCGTCGGCCACCAGCCACACCGACCCGCCCGAGCCGCCGTCGCCGCCGTCGGGGCCGCCGAACGGAATGAACTTCTCCCGCCGGAAACTGATGCAGCCATTGCCACCGTCACCGGCCAGGACCTTGATTTGCGCTTCGTCGACGAATTTCATTGTTGAGGGCCGGGAATAGGGAATGGGGAATCGGGAATCGGGAATAGGAAAAGCTGGCGCTCTGGGTAGGGTACGGGAGTTGCAGAAACCTCGCTCTTGCCATTCCCTATTCCCTATTCCCTGCTCCAAAAACAAAAACCCCGCCGAAGCGGGGCCTTCGTTGCCGCGTCGCGAAGAGCTTACGCCTGCACGACGTCGACGAAACGGCGGTTCTTGTCGCCGCGGACAGCGAACTGGACCTTGCCGTCGACCAGCGCGAACAGCGTATGGTCGCGACCCAGGCCGACGCCATTGCCCGGATGGAACTGGGTGCCGCGCTGGCGCACGATGATGTTGCCGGCTTCGATGGCCTGGCCACCGTAGACCTTGACGCCGAGGTATTTCGGGTTCGAATCGCGACCGTTGCGGCTGGAACCTACGCCTTTTTTATGTGCCATGACTCAATGCTCCAGGTGCTCAGGCGTTGATGCCCGTGATCTCGATTTCGGTGAAATGCTGCCGATGGCCCTGCTGACGCTTGTAGTGCTTGCGGCGGCGGAACTTGATGATGCGGATCTTGTCGGCACGGCCGTGCTTGCGCACGGTGGCGCTGACGGTGGCGCCCTCGACGACCGGCGCACCGATGGTGACCGACTCGCCGGTGCCGACCAGCAACACCTGGTCGAAGCTCACGCTGGCGCCTTCATCGGCAGTCAACAGCTCCACGCGCAGCACGTCACCCTGCTGCACACGGTACTGCTTGCCACCGGTCTTGATGACTGCATAACTCATGGGAATGCCCTTCTGTCGTTATTCTCTTGGGTATCGCCAGGGCCCTGCGGGTCTGGCGAACCGCGGATTATAGCGATGGCAACACGGCCTGGTCAAATAGTGAGCAGACCCTCGAAACGCCCGCCCGGCGCTCAGTGGGCCACGGCCGGCGACGGCGCGGTGCCGCTGGCGGCGGGGCTGGCCGGGCAGCGGCCGGTGGCGTCCAGCGTACCCTTCTGCTGCAACTCCCGGATCATCTGTTCGCCGCGCTCGTGCCCCCATTGCTGGCCGACCTTCATGCCCTCGGCCATCGTCTGCGGCATCTGGGTGATCACCTTCTGGCCCAGCGCGGACTTGTAGAACTTCAGCAGGCCGGCCACATCGGCGGCGGTGAAGTGCTGCTGGTAGACCGGAACCATCCTGTCCAGCAGCTGCTCGGTGCCGGCCGCGTCGATGAAGCCCTGCCAGTAGGACGCCGGCACGCAGGGCACGGCCTGGCCCATCACGCCGGCCATCTGCGTGTTCATCTGGCTGAACATCTGGCTCAGGTGCATCACCTCGAACAGCTGGCGTACCTGCCTGGCGCTGGGTTGCGCCGCCATCGCCGCGCCGCTCGCGCCCCATGCCAACACGGCCGCAGCCGCCATTCCTGCCCATCGGTGCATGCCGGTTCCCGGTCGAGTGGAACCGCCATTTAGCCACAGCCGCCGCGTCGGGGGAAAGCACGGCGCGGCTCCTGTCGAGTGAACTATCCAAACTACTTGGTATAGTAATGAGTCCCCCCCATATACGGCGTCCATGGACACCATTCGCATCCGCGGCGCACGCACGCACAACCTCAAGAACATCGACCTCGACCTGCCGCGCGACCAGTTGATCGTGATTACCGGCCTGTCCGGCTCGGGCAAATCCTCGCTGGCGTTCGACACCATCTATGCCGAAGGCCAGCGCCGCTACGTGGAGTCGCTCTCCGCGTACGCACGACAGTTCCTGTCGATGATGGAAAAGCCCGACGTCGACCACATCGAAGGCCTGTCGCCGGCGATCTCGATCGAGCAGAAATCCACCTCGCACAACCCGCGCTCCACCGTGGGCACGATCACCGAGGTGTACGACTACCTGCGCCTGCTGTACGCCCGCGTGGGCACGCCGCGCTGCCCCGACCACGGCATCCCGCTGGAGGCGCAGACGGTAAGCCAGATGGTCGACGCCACGCTCGCGCTCGACCCCGGGCAGCGCTACATGCTGCTGGCGCCGGTGGTGCGCGAGCGCAAGGGCGAGCATGTGCAGGTGTTCGAGCAGCTGCGCGCACAGGGTTTCGTGCGCGCCCGCGTCGACGGCGCGGTGTACGACCTCGATGCGGTACCGCCGCTGGGGCTGCGCATCAAGCACACCATCGAGGTGGTGGTGGATCGCTTCCGCCCGCGCGAGGACATCAAGCAGCGCCTGGCCGAATCGTTCGAGACCGCGCTGCGGCTCGGCGACGGGCTGGTAATCCTGGCCAACATGGATGCAACCGACGCCCCCGAGCAGCTGCTGTCCTCGCGCTATTCCTGCCCGGTCTGCGACTACTCGCTGCCGGAACTGGAGCCGCGGCTGTTCTCGTTCAACTCGCCGATCGGCGCCTGCCCGGCCTGCGACGGCCTGGGCGTGACCCAGGTGTTCGACGCCGCGCGCGTGGTCGGCCACCCGGAGCTGTCGCTGGCCAACGGCGCGGTGCGCGGCTGGGACCGGCGCAACGCACACTATTTCCAGCTGCTCATGTCGCTGGCCGCGCACTACGGCTTCGACGTCGACGCGCCGTGGCAGAAGCTTCCCGCGGACGTCCAGAAGGCCATTCTCTACGGCAGCGGCAAGGAACAGATTGCCTTCCGCTACATCACCGAGCGCGGCGGCAAGGTCACCCGCGAGCACGCGTTCGAGGGCATCGTGCCGAACCTGGAACGACGCTACAAGGAAACCGAATCCGCCGCCGTGCGCGAGGAGCTGGCCAAGTACATCAGCGACCAGCCCTGCCCCGAGTGCGCCGGCCAGCGGCTGAACCGCTCGGCGCGCAACGTGTTCGTCGCCGACCACGCGCTGCCCTCGCTCACCGCGCGCTCGATCGATGATGCGCTGGCGTTCTTCCAGGAGTTGAAGCTCAGCGGCTGGCGCGGCGAGATCGCGGTGAAGATCGTCAAGGAGATCCGCGAGCGGCTGACCTTCCTCAACGACGTGGGCCTGAACTACCTCACGCTCGATCGCCAGGCCGATTCGCTCTCCGGCGGCGAGGCGCAACGCATCCGCCTCGCCTCGCAGATCGGCGCCGGCCTGGTCGGCGTGATGTACGTGCTGGACGAACCGTCGATCGGCCTGCACCAGCGCGACAACGAGCGCCTGCTCGGCACGCTCACGCGCCTGCGCGACCTCGGCAACACGGTGATCGTGGTCGAGCACGACGAGGACGCGATCCGCATGGCCGACCACGTGCTCGACATCGGCCCCGGCGCCGGCGTGCACGGCGGCGAGATCGTGGCGCAGGGCACGGTGCAGGACATGCTCGACTCGCCGCGCTCGGTGACCGGCCAGTTCCTCTCCGGCGTGCGCGCGATCGAGGTGCCGAAGGAACGCCGCCGGCCTGTCGACGACGCGTGGCTGCACCTGAACGGCGCCAGCGGCAACAACCTCAAGCAGGTCGACCTGGCGATCCCGGCCGGCCTGTTCACCTGCATCACCGGCGTGTCGGGTTCGGGCAAGTCGACCCTGGTCAACGACACCCTGTTCCGCCTCGCCGCGATCGAGCTCAACGGCGCCAGCGCGCAGCCGGCGCCGTTCAAGTCGGTGACCGGACTGGAACTGTTCGACAAGGTGGTCGACATCGACCAGTCGCCGATCGGCCGCACGCCACGTTCCAACCCCGCCACCTACACCGGCTTGTTCACCCCGCTGCGCGACATGTTTTCGCAGGTACCGGAGGCGCGCTCGCGCGGCTACACGCCAGGCCGCTTCAGCTTCAACGTGCGCGGCGGCCGCTGCGAGGCGTGCGAAGGCGACGGCATGATCAAGGTGGAGATGCACTTCCTGCCCGACGTCTACGTGCCCTGCGACGTCTGCCACGGCAAGCGCTACAACCGCGAGACGCTGGAGATCCTGTACAAGGGCCACACCATCGCCGACGTGCTCGACATGACGGTGGAAGACGCGCTGAAGCTGTTCGAGAACGTGCCGACCATCGCGCGCAAGCTCGACACCCTGCGTGCGGTCGGCCTCGACTACATCAAGCTCGGCCAGAGCGCGACCACGCTGTCCGGCGGCGAGGCGCAGCGTGTGAAGCTGTCCAAGGAGTTGAGCAAGCGCGACACCGGCAACACCCTGTACATCCTCGACGAGCCCACCACCGGATTGCACTTCCACGACATCGAGCAGCTGCTCGACGTGCTGCACCAGCTGGTCGACCAGGGCAACACCGTGGTGGTGATCGAGCACAACCTGGATGTGATCAAGACCGCCGACTGGGTGGTCGACCTCGGCCCCGAAGGCGGCGCCGGCGGCGGTCGCATCCTGGTCGCCGGCACGCCGGAGACCGTGGCGGCCACAACCGGGTCGCACACCGGCCACTTCCTCGCACCGCACCTGAAACCGGTCAAGCCGAAAAAGCCGGGTACCACCACGCGGGTCAAGGCCGCCACCAAACACATTGCCTCGGCCGACAAGTACAAGCCGATGCGCGGACGAAAGAAAAAGCCCACATGAGTACTCGCACCCCCAACCCGTCGCCAGCCGACACGGACACCGGCGCGGGCAAGCCGCTGTTCGTCGCCGCCATCGGCGTGCGCTGGCGCGATCTCGACGCGTTCAATCACGTCAACAATTCCAACTACCTCACCTACCTGGAAGAGGCGCGTCTGCAATGGCTCAGCCATGTGCCGGGCCCGTGGTTCGACGAGCACGCCATGCCGGTGATGGCCGCCAGCCAGGTCAACTACCGCCGCCCGATCGCGTGGCCCGCGCAGTTGCAGGTGCAGCTGTTCTGCGAGCGCATGGGCAACAGCTCGATGACGATCGCGCACCGGGTGATCGACGCCGAACGGGCCGACACCCTTTACTGCGACGGCAACGTGGTGATGGTCTGGATGGACCCGGCCACCGGCAAGCCGGTGCCGCTGCCAGAGGCGATCCGCCGCGCGGTGGAGTAAACGGTCCGTGCATGCCGCCGCCCGCACCTTCTTCACGGTCAGCGCAACCGGCGCCCATCGGATCGAAACGATCGCCGGCGCGCGCCATGCCTGGCGCTTCCGGCTGCATTTTCATGCCGGCGACGAAGTCGTGCGGATGTTGGCGGGACGGGCACGACTGCGCTTCCCCGATACCTGCAGAGACGTGGTCGCCGGCGATACCGTCGTGGTGCCGGCGGGTGTGATCCACCGCTTCGAACCGGTGGATGGCGGTGGCTGGTCCTTTGTCTCGCGCTTCGAGCAGCCCGCCGCGAACAGCGACGAGGGCCGCGAAGCGCTCGTCGCGCGGGTCGCGGCCTTGCTGGCCGAACGACCTTCGCTGCACACCGACGTGGAGATGATCGCGCGCACGTGCGCGATTTCCGCCGGCCACCTGTCGCGCACGTTCCGCCGCCAGGCCGGCACCAGCCTGCACAACTTCCACGTCCTGCTGGCCTTGCACAAGGCCAAGGCCCTCTTGCGGAACCAGGTGCCGATCATCGACGCGGCGCTCGACGCAGGCTTCTGCGACCAGGCTCATCTCAACCGCGAATTCGCGCGGACATTCGGCATGACTCCCGCCGCATTCCGAGCGGCCTGGGCCACTTGCGGATCGATGTCCAGGGCCATGTACAAGGTTCCGGGCAGCGGGTTGTCGTAATACGGCGCCACCGGATGAAAACCCAGCGCGACATAAAGCTGCCGCGCCGCCGCCATCGACGCCAGCGTATCCAGCAGCATGCACGCATAGCCGGCTCGCGCGGCCCACGCGATCGCCGCTTCGGCCAGTTGCCGCCCCAGCGCCTGCCCGCGCGCCGCCGGGCGCACGTAGAGGCGCTTGATCTCGCACACGCCAGGCTGCGGCCATGGGCGCAAGGCCACGCAACCCGGCGTGGCTCCCGCACTGTCGCGCGCGAGCAGGATCACGCCGCCTGGTGGCGCGTACTTGCCGGGCAGTTGCGCCAGTTCCGTGGCCACATTCTGAAAGGAAAGATCGACGCCGAGGCTGTCGACATATTCCGTGAACAGTTGGCGCACGCTCCCGATGTCCTCCGGCAGGCGGGCGGGCGCGATGGTGACGGTCGGGGAGGCGGGCATGCTCGGTCACTCGCGGGAAAGCTCCCGACACGATAGGGAATCCGGACCGCCGGTTCTTGAACGGTTCTGATCGCACGCGCACCCCGCCGACGCGCGCTGCACGCGTGATCGTTATGATGGCCGTTCGGTCCCCACCATGGAATGCACCATGACGACAGCCCGCCACCTCCTCGCCTTCGCCTGTTTCACCGCCCTGGCCGGCACTGCCAACGCGCAGACGGCCGACAGCACGGCACTGAGCTTGTACCGCAGCGACAACCCCTCCCTGTATGCCAGCCAGGGCGGCGACGTCGACGCGGGCTACGCGGTAGTGCGCGAACAGCGCGCGCTGACCCTGGCCGCGGGCACCCACGACGTGACCATCGGCAACTTGCCGAATGCGCTGGACGCCGAGGCGATGGCGCTGGCCTTTCCCGACAACGATGCCACGGTGATCTCGCAGCGGCTGTTGCTGGCGCAAGGCAACGACGGCGCGTTGTCCGGTCTGGTCGGACAGGAGGTCAACGTGCTGGGCAGCAACGGCGAATCGCTGGCCAACGGCACGTTGCTGCGTGCCGGCAACGGCCTGCTGGTCCGCGGCGTCAGCGGCGTCAGCGGCACCACGCTGGTGCGCGATTACGCGGCGGTGCGCAGCAACGGCGGCAGCTTCCCGCTTGGCTCCAGCCTCAGCCTGCGCGTGGACGTCGCGCGCGCCGGCCGGGCGCGCGCCGTGCTCAGCTATCCCACCGCCGGCCTGGGTTGGCGCGCTGCGTATGTGGCGACGCTGCAGCCGGGCAATGCCTGTCGCATGCAGTTCGAATCGCGCGCCAGCATCGCCAACCGCAGCGGGCGCGACTGGCAAGACGCCCAGCTCACCCTGATCGCCGGCGAGCCGAACATGGCCAGGGATTCCGGCCCGCGCCCGATGATGGCGATGGCGCGCGGCTACAGCGCCAAGGCCGAGGCGATGCCGCAGCAGGACAGCCTGGGCGATTACCGCAGCTTCACCCTGCCCGACAAGGTGAGCCTGCCCGACGGCAGCGTCAGCCAGGTGCCGCTGTATGCCACGCGCACGATGGATTGCGAGCGCACCACCTTGCTGGAGAACGGCAATGCCTTCGAGCCGCAGCAGCCTGTCATCCAGCGCGACTTCCAGCAAGGCGTCGGCGCCATCGTCAGCACGCTGCAACTGAAGGCCTTCGACAGCCTGCCCGCCGGTTACCTGCGCGTGCTCCAACACGACCGCCACGGCGTGCCGCAGTTCATCGGTGAAGGCCGCATCAACGACACGCCCAAGGGCAGCGACGCCACGATCACCCTGGGCACGCCGTTCGACCTGCGTGCCGAACGCACGCGCACCAGCTTCCACGTCGACAAGGACGGCCGCACCCTCGACGAGGCCTTCCGCATCGAGCTCAGCAATGCCGGCGACAGCGCGCGTACCGTGACGGTACGCGAGCATCCCTCGCGCTGGCGCGAGTGGAAGCTGGTCTCCTCCAGCAGCAAGCCCGCGCAGCAGGACGCCGACACGCTCGAGTTCCGGGTAGAAGTGCCCGCCAACGGCAAGGCCACGCTGAGCTATGCCGTGCGCTACAGCTGGACCGCCGACCAACAGCCGCAGTAACCGAACGGAGTCGATCATGCTCAACCTCATCACGCACGACCATGCCATCCGTGAAATCCAGCTCGCCCGCCCGCCGGTCAACGCGCTGAACCTGGAACTGCTGCAGGCGCTGCGCAAGGCGATCGACGACAGCGTGCGCGACGACGTGCCCGGCATCGTGCTGTCCGGCGCGCCCGGCCTGTTCTCCGCCGGCGTCGACGTGCCCGCCCTGCTGCAGCGCGACCGCGCCGGGGTTCGCGAATACTGGCGGGAATTTTTCGCCCTGTGCGGCGCGCTGGCGCGCGCACCGATCCCGCTGGTCGCGGCGATCACCGGTCACAGTCCGGCCGGCGGCGCGGTGCTGGCGCTGTTCTGCGACTACCGGGTGATGGCCGACGGCCCGTACCGGATCGGCCTCAACGAGGTGCAGGTCGGCCTGATCGTGCCCGAGGCGATCCAGCTGGCGCTGCGTCGCGTGGTCGGCACCTACCGCGCCGAGCGCCTGCTGGTGGCCGGCGCCATGATCGAATCGGCCGACGCGCTGGCTTGCGGCTTCGTCGACGAAACCACCGCCGTCGAACAGGTCACCACCCGCGCGCTGCGCTGGCTGGACGAACTGCTGGCGCTGCCGAAGCACGCCATGCTCACCACCCGCCGCCTGGCCCGCGCCGATCTCGCCAACGCCTACGCCGACCTGGACGCGTTGCCGCTGGACGACTTCGTCGAAGCGTTCTTCCACCCGGAGACGCAGGCCACCTTGCAGGCGCTGGTGGCGCGGCTGAAGAGCAAGAGCGAGAAGTGAGTAAAGAGGAGTGAGGAGTGAGGTCGAGCATCCGCTTCCACTCTCTTTGCTCACTCCTCTCCGCTCACGCCTCGCCTGTTGCCACTGGTCGCGACGGGTCGCTGACCCAGCCGCTCCACGATGGCGCGTACAGCCGCGAGCCGTGCAGGCCGGCGTGTTCCATCGCCAGCAGGTTGTGGCAGGCGGTGACCCCGGAGCCGCACATGTGCACCACCTGCGAGGGTTCGGTGGCACCGAGCACGGCGGTGAACTCGGCACGCAACTGCACCGCCGGCTTGAAGTGGCCATTGGCATCGAGGTTGTCGGCGAACGGGCGGTTCAGCGCGCCGGGAACGTGGCCGGCGGCGCGGTCCAGCGGCTCGGTATCCCCGCGGTAGCGCGGCGCGCCGCGCGCGTCCAGCAGTTGGCCCGAGGCGCCATCGGCGACGGCCCGGTGATCGAGCAGCAGCTGGCTGGCGTCGTAGCGCAGCGAAACATCGCTGGACGGTCGCGGCGCGGGCTCGCCGCGTTCGACGGGCTTCCCCGCCGCCGTCCAGGCGGCCCAGCCGCCATCCAGCACCGCGGCGGGAATGCCCGTCAGGCGCAGCAGCCACCAAAGCCGCGCGGCCGCCAGCGCGCCGCCGGCGGCGTCATAGGCCACCACCTGCATGCCGTCGCGCCAGCCCCAGCGCGACAGCAATGCGCTGAACGCCGCCTCCAGCGGCAGCGGGTGGCGGCCCAGACCTTCGGCCTGGCGCGACAGGTCGGACAGGTCGCGATCGAGACTGGCGTAGATTGCGCCGGGCACATGGCCCTGCGCGTAATCACGCGCGCCGCCAGCGGGGTTGGAAAGCTCGAAGCGGCAATCCACGATCAGTACGTCGCGTGGCGTCAGCGCGGCCAACGCGTCGACGTCGATCAGGGTAGTTTTCAGGCTCATGTGCGGTCCATCCTCTCCAGCAGGTTGCAAAGCATCGCGGCGGTGGCGCCCCAGATGCGGTGTCCGGCGTGGACGAATTCCACCATCGGCCGCTGCTGCCCACGGAACTCCATCGTGTAGCGACGCAGGTTGGCCGGGTCGAACAGGAACGTCAGCGGCACCTCGAACACCTCGGCCACTTCATCGGGCGACGGATACAGGCGGGCCTCGGCCGCGATGCTCGCCACCACCGGCGTGACGCTGTAGCCGCTGATCGTCTCGAAGCGATCGAGGAAACCCAGCGGCTTCACCAGCGCGCGACTCAGGCCGATCTCCTCCTCGCTCTCGCGCAGCGCGGTATCCACGGCATCGGCATCCCGCGGCTCGCTGCGCCCGCCCGGAAACGCCACCTGGCCGGCATGTGCCGGCAGGCGCGCGTCGCGCACGGTAAACACCAGCCGCGGCTGCACGCCTTCGCGGATGCCGAGCAGCACGGCGGCCGGCAGGCGCGCCTGGTCGCCGAGCCATTCGTTCACCTCGGCGTGGTTCCAGGCCGGACCTTCGGGCGGCGCGGACAAGGGCCGCAGCGCCTGCACCAGGGTATCCATCATGGCCGGCGACCGGGCAGCAGCACGTCCATCACGTGGCGGCGTTCGGGATCGCTCATCGCGCGCCAGCGGCCGATTTCCTCGCCGCTGCGGCGGCAGCCGATGCAGTAGCCGTGGCTGTCCAGTCGGCACACGCCGGTACAGGGAGTCAGGGGCGGAACTGGCTGCGGCGCGGGATCGTTCGGCATGTCGGCGCATGTTAGCACCGGCCGGATTCAGCCCCTCAGCCCCGCGGCGGCTTGATCTCGATCAGTTCGATCACGAACTGCAGCGCCTCGTTGGGCCCGATGCGCGGCAGCGCGCCCTCCTCGCCGTATGCGAGCCGCGAGGGGATCACCACCTTCCAGCGATCGCCCACGCGCATGCGCGGGAGCACGTCGCGCCAACCGGGAATGACCTGGTCGACCGCGATCGTCGCTGGCGCGCCATGCGCCCAGGTGCTGTCGAACTCGGTACCGTCCACCAGCATGCCGCGGTAGTTCACCACCACCGTGCTGGTCAGGCTCGGGTGCACCGTGCCGCTACCCTGGTGCACCACCGCGTACTGGATGCCGGAAGGCAGCTGCACCACGCCCGGCTTCTTGCGGTTTTCCGCCATGAACGCCGCGCTCTTGCTCGCGTTCGCCGCAGCGATGCGCTTGAACTCGGCCAGGGCGTCGCTGTGCATCTGTTGCTGCAGGCGTTGCAATTGCGCCTGCATCTCGCCAATCGGCACGCGCGGCTGGTGACGCGCGTAGGCGTCCGCGATCGCGCGCTGCAGGGTGGACAGATCCACCTCGGGCGAGCCGCCGGCGAAGCGGCTGCCGATCTGGTAGCCGATCGCATAGGACAACTTGACCTTGTCGGGTTTCGCCGTGCTGGCGGCTTGCGCGGGCGCGCCAGCCTGTGCCGCATGCGCCGGCAGCATGCCACCCGGCAACACGCCGATCAGCAGCCACGCCGCCAGATGTGTCACGCCTTTCGCCATCGAATCCATGCCCGCCATGGTGAGGTATCGCGGCCCCGCACGCGTGCCGCTGATGCATACGCGAGTTGAGAACCCCGCCATCGGCAAAGGTTCCCGCTGCTACCATCGGCGGCCTGCACTCACAGGAACCGGCCATGGCCTATCGCAATCTGGAACTCGACAACCGCGGTGCGGTGCGCACGATCGTAGTGAACCGCCCCGACAAGCTCAATGCGCTGGATCGGCAGACGCTCAACGAGCTGACGCTGGCCTTTGCCCAGGCCGCGCAGGACGACGCCGTGCGCGTGGTGGTGCTCGCCGGCGCCGGCGAAAAGGCGTTCGTGGCCGGCGCCGACATCAGCGAGATGAGCGGCTGCAGCAGCGTGCAGGCGCAGGCGTTCTCGCGCGCCGGGCAGCGCCTGATGAGCAGCATCGAACGGCTGGGCAAACCGGTGATCGCGCGCGTGCAGGGTTTCGCGCTGGGCGGCGGCATGGAGCTGGCGATGGCCTGTCACCTGCGCGTGGCCAGCGAAAAGGCGAAGTTCGGCCAGCCGGAAATCAACCTCGGCCTGATCCCCGGCTTCGGCGGCACCCAGCGCCTGCTGCGCCTGGCCGGGCGCAGCGCCGCGCTGGAACTGTGCCTCACCGGCACCCCGGTCAACGCGCAACGCGCGTACGAACTGGGCATCATCAACCGCGTGGTGGCACCCGAGGCGCTGGACGAAACCGTGGAAGCGCTGGTCGACCAGCTCGCCGCCGCCGCGCCGCTGGCCGCCGCCGGCATCCTCGATGCCGTGCTGCAAGGTGGCGAGACGTCGCTCGACCAGGGGCTGGAATTCGAGACGCAGGGTTTCGCGCTGATGTTCTCCACCGAGGACATGCGCGAGGGGACGCGCGCGTTCCTGGAGAAGCGCAAGGCCGCGTTCAAGGGGCAATGAGCCCCCCGACAAAGTTACGGGTCAGTGCCCGCCGCGGTATTTCTTTTCGCCGGCGGTGATGGCGACGTCCAGCCGGTTCTCCGGTGGCGCCAGCGGACAAGTCGCGAACGAGGTGAACGCGCAGGGCGGGTTGTAGGCCTTGTTGAAATCCAGCACCACCTTGCCCGGATGGTCGAGACCGCCGGCAGGCAGCGCGGCGTAGAGGAAACGCGCGGCGCCGTAGGTTTCCTTGCCGGAGGTGCGATCGGCCAGCACGAAGAACAGCTCGCCGCCCGGTTCCTCCTGGTACGGCAACAGCTCGAAGGTGTGGCCGTCGCGCTGGAACACCGCCTTGCCGGGCACCTTGACCGTGTCGATGGTGCCGATCACCGAGCCCATCGCCAGGTCGTGCGGTGGCGTGAACGGGACCCAGTCGGCCTCGATGCGCCAGGCGTCGTCGATCGGGAAATAGTCGATGCCGAGAAAATGCCGGCGCGACTCGGCGTCCTCGTCCTTCACCCGCAATGCCTTGCGGCCATCGCGCTCGATCACGTAGAAGCTGGCCTTGCCGAAACGCACGGTGGTGGGATCGGCATCGGCGGCGGCGTGCATGTCGTCGACCAGCGCGGCTTCGGTCACGGCCTTGCCGTCGACGGTGGCGCCGCTGGCCGGGTCGAGCGCCAGGTGCAAGCCGCCATCCGGCGCCAGCGTCACCGTACCCAGGTGCGCGGGACCGGCCTTCAGCACGATGTCGTTGTCGGCGGCGCAGCCCACGCGGTTGGCGCCCTCGTTCAACCATTCCAGCCCGATCAGGCTGAGCCATCCCGTCGGCGCGGTGAGCCGCGCCACGCGGGCGGCGCGCCATTGCTCGATCTGCTGCGTGTAGGTGGCGCTGGGTGACGGGACATCGGCGGCAGACACGGTGGCAACTCCGGAAAGCATGGCAAGGACGAAGGCGGCGGTACGCAACATGGGGACGATCCCGCATCGGTGAAAGCATCGAGTATGCGCAGCAGCGCGCGCCGTCGGCAAGCCGCCGTCCGAAACGGCCCCGAGCCCCGGCGTGACGCGCAGCGCCCTTGCTCCCGCGAATCCCCAACCCCGGCTCTCACCGCCCCCGCATGAACAACTTGTCCAACTCGCCCAAAGACAACTGCGCCCACGTTGGCCGCCCGTGATTGCACTGGCCGGAGCGCTCGGTCTCTTCCATCTCGCGCAGCAGCGCGTTCATTTCCGGCAGGGTCAGGCGGCGCCCCGCGCGCACCGAGCCGTGGCAGGCCATGGTGGAAAGCAGTTCGTTCTCCAGCTCCTGCAGGCGGCGCGAGCTGCCGTGCTGGGCCAGTTCGGCCAGCACGTCGCGGGCCAGTTGCGCCACGTCGGCCCCGTCGAGCAGCGCGGGGATGCGCCGCACCACGACGCCCGACGGGCCGCTGCGCGAAAGCTCCAGGCCCCACTCGGCCAGCGCGTCGGCATGTTCCTCGGCGGCGGCGGCCTCCCTTGCGCTCACCGCGATGCCGAGCGGCACCAGCAGCAACTGCGAACGCAGGTTGCTGCACACGCGACCGGCCTTGAGCTTCTCGTAAGTGATCCGCTCGTGCGCCGCATGCATGTCCACCAGCACCAGCCCGGCAGCGTTCTCGGCGAGGATGTAGATGTTCTTCAGCTGGGCAATCGCGAAACCCAGCGGCGGCGCCTCGCCGGGTTCGGGCTCGGGCATCGGCACCGCGTTGGCGGCGGTGCCAAGCAGCGCGGCGTAATCGGCCAGCGGCTCGTCGCGCACGCCCAGCGACAGCCGGCTCTGGCTCGCGCTGGCCGGCCATGCCGCCGGCATCGGCATCGGTGCGGCTGCGGCCATGCGCAGGCCGCCCTCGGCCTCGTGCGCGGGCGACGCCACCTGCCCCGCGCGCGTCTGCGCCAGTGCCTCGTGCAGGGTGCGGAACAGGAAATCGTGCACCAGCCGCTGCTCGCGGAAACGCACCTCGTGCTTGGCCGGGTGCACGTTCACGTCGACCCCGGCCGGGTCGAGTTCGAGGTACAGCACGAAGGCGGCGTGGCGACCGTGGAACAGCACGTCGGCATACGCCTGGCGCACGGCGTGGGCGACGATGCGATCACGCACCAGGCGCCCGTTGACGTAGAAATACTGCGCATCGGCCTGCGCCCGCGACGCGGTCGGCAAGCCGACCCAGCCGGACAACTGCAAGCCGGCGGCGGCGTGCTCGACGCGCAGGCTGCGTTGCGGGAATTCCGCGCCGAGCACTTCGGCCACGCGCTGCAGCGCGGCCTGTTCGTCGCGCGCCGCCTTCCACACGCGCACCGGCTTGCCGTTGTGGCTGAGTCGAAACTCCACCGAACTGCGCGCCAGCGACAGCGACTTCAGCAGATCGTCGATGTGCGCGAATTCGGTGCGCTCGGCGCGCATGAATTTCTTGCGCGCCGGCACGTTGTAGAACAGGTCGCGCACCTCCACGCTGGTGCCCGGTGGGTGCTGCGCCGGGCGTGCGGCCTGCAACCGGCCGCCATCGACCTCGATACGGAAGGCGGCCTCCTGGCCGGCGGTGCGCGAGACCAGCGCGAAGCGCGACACCGACGACACCGAGGCCAGCGCCTCGCCGCGAAAACCCATGCTGGCGACGTGTTCGAGATCGTCGAAGCTGCCGATCTTGCTGGTGGCATGCGAGGCCACCGCCAGCGGCAGGTCGTCCAGCGCGATGCCGCCGCCGTCGTCGCGAACGCGGATCAACCGCGCACCGCCAGCCTCGATGTCCACCTCGATGCGCGTGGCGCCGGCGTCGAGGCTGTTCTCGACCAGTTCCTTGACCACCGAGGACGGCCGCTCGATGACCTCGCCGGCGGCGATCTGATTGATGAGTTCGGGAGGAAGCGCACGGATGTTGGCCATCCGCGGACTTTAGCAGCCTGCCGTCGGAAGACGGATCAGCCGGACGGGATCGTCAGCACCGCGCCGGCCTGCACGATGTTGCTGCGGATCTGGTTGGCGGTCTTGAGCGCGCCCACGCTGATTCCGTATTGCTGCGCGATGCCGCTGAGGCTTTCGCCGCGTGCGACCTTGTGCGTATCCGCGGCGCCACCCGTCGCCTTGACGGCGCTGCCGGCGGACGTGTCGACGGTTGCCACGCGCACACCGCGGCGCCTGGCCGCCTGCGCGGCGAACCAGGTGCCCGGCGGCGGCGTCGATTCGAAATAGTTCCTGACGCCGGACATCACCGCGTTGGCCAGCAGCTTCTGGTGCGACGGGTCGCGCAGCTTGCGCTCTTCGGCCGGGTTGCTGATGAAGGCCGTCTCCACCAGGATCGAAGGCACGTCGGGCGAACGCAGCACCACGAAGTTGGCGCGCTCGACATGGCCACGATGGGTCGGGCCGAGCTTGGCCAGCGCGCGCAACACATTGCCGGCCACCTCGTCGCTGGCCTGGATCGCCCAGCCCTGCTGCAGGTCCAGCAACACCTTGGCGAGGCCGTCGTCCTTGTCGTCCAGGCTGATGCCGCCGATCAGGTCGGCGCGGTTCTGCCCGTCGGCGAGCCAGCGCGCAGCCATGCTGGTCTTGCCGCGCGGCGACAGCACCCACACCGACGAGCCGCGGGCGTCGTCGCTGGTGAAGGAGTCGGCATGGATCGACACGAACAGGTCGGCGTTGTGCTCGCGGGCGATTTCGTAGCGGCGCTTGAGCGGGATGAAGGTATCACCATCGCGAGTCAGCACCGCCTTCATGCCGGGCTGCCGGTTGATCTCGGCAGCGAGGTCGCGCGCCACCGCCAGGGTGACGTTCTTCTCCAGCGTGCCGGCCGGACCGTGGGCGCCCTGGTCCTTGCCGCCATGGCCGGCGTCGATCGCCACCACCACGGCGCGCTGTCCGTTGAGCATCGCCGCAGCCTGCTCGGCGGCGACCCGGCGGCTGCGCGTGGGGTTGCTGTAGTTGACGGTCGGGACCGGCGCGCTGGCAGCGGGCGCCTCGGCGACCGGCGGCTTGGCGCTCGGCGCGCTGCCCGGGTACAGATCCAGCACCAGCCGGTAATTTTCGCCGGCGGTGGGCTTGAGCACGAAACTCTTGAGCGTGCTGGCGGGATCGACCGTGGCGATCAGTTGCAGGTCGTCGCCGCGACGCGCATGGCTGATGCCACGAAACAAGCCTTGTGCCGCCGGCGCGGAGAAGCCGCCCGCAGCCTGACTGTCGCGCAGGTCCACCACGATCCGGCCGTCCTTCTGCGCGATCGTGTAGTGCAGCGGACCGTCCGCATCGAGCACCACGCGGGTGTACTGCGGACCTGCCCAGACGCGGGCGTCCTTGACCTGGGCGGCTTGCGCCGCGCACGGCAAAAACGCCGCCAGCATCACCGCGACGCCCCAACCGGCCAGCTTGTTCAGATAACCCCGCATGGGCCGCATTGAAACGCAGTCGCCATCTGAATGCAAGCGGGTTTTCCTTTTAATATCCGCCACCTGCAGTGCATTCATCAGGGGATATCAAGTTATCGGCCGCAAGTGCCACATTTCGAACAGCTCCCTGCCCGATTCGGCGACCGGAGAAAACCCAAGCAGAAATAGTCACTTGGAGTGTCAGGACAGGCGCGAGAGCAACTCGTCGCCACGCACGGTATCGGCACGCAGGACGGCCTGGCGACCGGTCCCGGCGTAATCGAGATGAACGTGGAGATCCGCCGCCGGCAAGGCGCCGGCACCGCGTTCGGGCCACTCCACCAGCACCAGCGCAGCCGGGTCGGCCAGCGTGTCCAGGCCCAGCCACTCCAGCTCGGCGGGGTCGGCAATGCGGTACAGGTCGAGATGCCAGGCCGGTCGCTGCGCGGTCGCATAGCCCTCGACCAGGCTGTAGGTCGGGCTCTTGACCCGCTCGCCCACGCCCAGCGCCAGCAGCAGGGCCCGGGCGAAACTGGTCTTGCCGGCGCCGAGCGGGCCATGCAGGTAGACCACCAGGCCGTGATCCAGCAGGCCGACCACGCGTTGCGCCAGTGCGGCGGTCGCGGCCTCGTCCGGCAAGCTGCGGGAAAGCTCGTTGGACATGGTCCCGTTCATTCGTCGGTTTCACAGGGAACGGCATTGCCGAGCCGCCGCAGCGGCAGCAGCAGGTCACTGGCCAGCAAGCCGCGCTCGCCCTCGCATGCGGCGAGGTCGCCGGCCCGCGCATGCAGGCCGACGCCGAGGCGTGCCGCCTGCCAGGCGTCGCAGCCTTGCGCGAGCATCGCCGCGACGATGCCGGTGAGCAGGTCGCCCATGCCGCCGGATGCCATGCCGGGGTTGCCCCACGGACAGACGTCCAGACGTCCATTCGGATCGGCCACCAGGCTGCCGGCGCCCTTCAGCACCACGACGGCATCGAAGCGCGCGGCCAGCTCGCGCGCGGCCGCGAAACGGTCACGCTCGACCGCCTCCACGGAACGGCCGAGCAATCGCGCCGCCTCGCCCGGATGCGGTGTCAGCACGGTCGGCGCGGTGAATCGCCGAGGCTCCTTCGCCAGCAGGTTGAGGCCGTCGGCGTCGAGCACCAGCGGCTTGCGGGCATCCAGCGCGGTCAGCCACAGCGCATGCGACCACGCGGACTGGCCGAGCCCCGGGCCGAGCGCCAGCGTGTCGGCACGCTCCAGCAGCGGCCGCAGCGCCTGCGGGCCGTCCACGCCGTGGGCCATCAATTCCGGTCGCGCGGCGTTGAGCGCGCCCACGTGTTCGGCATGCGTGGCGACGCTGACCAGGCCGGCACCGGCGCGCAGTGCCGCCGCGCCGGCCAGGTGCACGGCGCCGGCCATGCCCTGCCCGCCACCGATCACCAGCACATGGCCATAATTGCCCTTGTTGGCATAGCGACGGCGCGGCGGCAGGCTCGCGGCAACAAGCAGATGCGCGTCCGGCGCCACCTGCGCAAACGCACTGGCCGGCACGCCCAGCGTCGCCAGCTCCAGCACGCCCGTGCAGTCGGCCGCGCGACCGGTGTGCAGGCCGCGCTTGTCGGCGATGAAAGTGACCGTGAGATCCGCGCGGATCGCGGCACCGGGGCACTGCCCGCTGTCGGCGTCCAGCCCGGACGGCACGTCGAGCGCCAGGACGGGGATGCCGCTGCCGTTGATGCGTTCGATCAGCGCCGCGGCAGCCGGCTCGGGCGCGCGGTTCAAGCCGATGCCGTACAGCGCATCCACCTGCACGTCGGGCTCCGGCAATTCGTGCAGTGCGTCGACGGCATGCACTGCACCGCCGGCGTCCACCCACGCGGCACGCGCCGATGCGGCATCGCCGCGCGACGTGTCGGCCAGCGCCACCATGTCGACCTGCAGGCCCGCTTCGCGCGCCAGCACGCCAAGCAGGAAGCCATCGCCGCCGTTGTTGCCCGGGCCGCAATGCACGCGAAGCCTGCGCGCCTGCGGCCAGCGCCGGTGCAGGCTGCGCAGGGCGTCGCTGGCGGCACGGCGCATCAACTCGCTGCCGGAGATGCCCAGTGCATCCAGCGCGGCGCGATCGATCCGCCGCATGTCGTCGACGGTGTACAGGTCGCGGGGCGAAGGTTCGGACATGCGGCGAATTATAGGGGTGCGACTAGACTATGCGGATGTCCGTGTCGTCCGCTTCCGCCTCACCCGATTACGCCGCGCTCGCCCGCGACATCAAGCGCTGGGCGCGCGAACTGGGGTTTGCCGAGACCGGCATCAGCGGTGTCGACCTCGCCGAGGATGAGCGGCATCTGCAGCACTGGCTCGATGCCGGCCGGCACGGCGAGATGGAGTACATGGCCAGACACGGCAGCAAGCGCACCCGCCCGGCTGAACTGGAACCGGGCACGCAACGCGTCATCTCGGTGCGCATGGATTACGCCCCACCCGGCACCGCCAACGCCTGGGACGTGCTCGGCGACGGCGAAGCCGGCTACGTCTCGCGTTACGCGCTGGGCCGCGACTATCACAAGCTGATGCGCAACCGCCTGCAGAAATTGGCCGAGCGCATCCGCGCCGCGGTGGGCGAGTTCGGCCATCGCGCCTATGTCGATTCCGCGCCGGTGATGGAAAAAGCGCTGGCGCGCAACTCGGGGCTGGGCTGGATCGGCAAGCACACCGTGCTGATCAACCGTCATGCCGGCTCGTACTTCTTCCTCGGCGAGCTGTACACCGACCTGCCGCTACCGGTGGATGAACCGGCCAGCGCGCACTGCGGCACCTGCACGCGCTGCATCGAGGTGTGCCCGACCCAGGCAATCACCGGGCCGTACCAGCTCGACGCCAAACGCTGCATTTCGTATCTCACGATCGAGCTCAAGGGCAGCATTCCCGAAGAGCTGCGCGCGCCGATGGGCAACCGCATCTTCGGTTGCGACGACTGCCAGCTGGTATGCCCCTGGAACAAGTTCGCGCAGGTCGCCACCGAGGCGGATTTCGCGCCGCGGCACAGCCTGGACGGCGCGAAGCTGGTCGAGCTGTTCGGCTGGAGCGAGGAGGAGTTTCTCAAACGTACCGAAGGCATGGCGATCCGCCGCACCGGCTACGAAGGCTGGCTGCGCAATATCGCCGTGGCGCTGGGCAACGCGCCTCCCGGCGACTCGGTCGACGCCGCCCTCGCCAGCCGCGCCGACGATGCCTCGCCGCTGGTGCGCGAACACGTCGCCTGGGCGCTGGCGCAGCAAGCGGCCAAACGGCGCGCCGGCTGAATCCCGCGGTCAAGCCGGCGACGGCGCCGCCGGCAAGCCCGGGCCCGACCGTCAGGCAGCGGCCATCTGCTTGGGGATCGAGCGGTTGGTGTGGCTGATGTGGTTCCCTTCACCGGCGGCGATGTACACGCAGGTGGGCTGGAATTTCTCCAGCTCCGCCTCGTTCAGCTGGGCGAAGGCGGCAATGATGACGATGTCGCCGGGCTTGGCCCGATGCGCGGCACTGCCGTTCACCGAGATGATCCCCGAGCCTTCCTCGGCGCGCAGCGCGTAGGTGACGAAGCGCTTGCCGTTGTTGACGTTCCACGCGTGGATCTGCTCGTACTCGCGGATGCCCGACGCATCCAGCAGCAAGCCGTCGATCGCGATCGAGCCTTCGTAGTGCAGCTCGGCGTGCGTCACCGTGGCGCGGTGGATCTTGGCCTTGAGCATGTTCAGGTGCATGACGTTGTTCCCGCGGTGCTCCGCAAAGTCGGCGATTATCGAACCGATGGCGCTGCGCTGCAACATCAACGGCCCGCCCACGATATGTGCGGGCGGCTCAGTCCAACAGCAAGTTGTCGATCAGCCGGGTGCCGCCCAGCCGCGCGGCGATCAGCGCCACCAGCCCGTCACGCTGGCCATCGTCCGGCTCGGCGAGATCCCCGGCCCGGCGGATCGCCGCGTAGTCGGGCACGAAGCCGGCGCGGGTCAGCTGGGCTTCGGCCACCTGCTCCACGGCGCGCCAGGCGTGGCCCTGGCCCAGCAATTCGCGCATTTTCAGCAAGGTGTCGTGTATCAGCGGCGCCCGCGCACGCTCCTGCGCCGAAAGGTACTGGTTGCGCGAACTCAGCGCCAACCCGTCGTCGTCGCGCACGATGGGCGCGGCGATCACCTTCACTGGCAGCGACAGGTCGCGCACCATGCGCTCGATCACCTTGAGCTGCTGGAAATCCTTCTGCCCGAACACGGCCAGGTCCGGATTGACCAGGTTGAACAGCTTGCACACCACGGTGGCCACACCGTCGAAGTGGCCGGGCCGGTGTGCCCCTTCCAGCACGGCGGTGACCTGCGGCACGCGCAGGTTCACGCTGAGCGCGGCGCCGTAGGGATAGATCGTGGCGACCTCGGGTGCAAACAGCAGGTCGCAACCTTCATCGGCCAGCGCCGCCTGGTCGTGCACCAGGGTGCGCGGGTAGCGCTCGAAATCCTCGCCGGGGCCGAACTGGGTCGGATTGACGAACACGCTCGCCACCACCCGATCGGCACGCGCCCGCGCCAGCCGCACCAGCGACTGGTGGCCGGCGTGCAGATTGCCCATGGTCGGCACGAAGCCGACCGTCTGGCCCTTGCTGCGCCAGCCGCGAACCGCGGCGCGCAACGCCGGCGCATCCTGAACCGTTTGCATGGTGGAAACTCGTCAGCTCAGTTGAAACAATGTTCCGGCGCCGGAAAGGCACCGCTGCGCACGTCGTCCGCATAGGCGCGGATCGCCGCTGCCACAGAATCGCGGCCGGCGAGAAAATCCTTGCTGAACTTGGGGCGCTTGCCGGGCGTGACGCCGAGCATGTCGTGGATCACCAGCACCTGGCCATCGCAATGCGGGCCGGCGCCGATGCCGATCACCGGGATCTCCACCGCCGCGGTCACGCGCCGGCCCAGTTCGACCGGCACGCCCTCCATCACCAGCAATTGCGCGCCCGCCGCCTGCACCGCCAACGCGTCGGCCACCAGTTGATCCGCCGCGGCCTGTTCCCGGCCCTGGACGCGGAAACCGCCGAAGCGGTGCACGGATTGCGGGGTCAGTCCCAGATGCGCGCATACCGGCATGGCCCGCGCGGTCAGCGCGGCGATGCCCTCCAGCACGTGCGCGGCGGCGCCTTCGAGCTTCACCATCGCCGCACCCGCTTCACCGACCAGCCGCGCACCGGCCGCGAGCACGTGGGCGACGTCGCGATCGGCCATGAACGGCAGGTCGGCCACCAGCAAGGTGGCGGACAATCCGCGCGCCACGGCTGCGGTGTGGTAGACCATCTGGTCGAGTGTCACCGGCAAGGTGCTGGCGTGTCCTTGCACCACCATGCCGAGCGAATCGCCGACCAGCGCCACGTCGATGCCCGCCGCTTCCAGTTGCCAGGCGAAGCTGGCGTCGTAGGCCGTCAGCATGGTGATGCGCTGGCCTTGCGCCTTCATCGCGCGCAGGCCCGGCACGGTCACCGGCTTGCGGTCGGGGAGATTGGCGTTCTGCACGTACACGGGGGTTTCCTGGTCGGCGAGGGTGACTGCCGATTATGGCGCAAGCAGCCGCTCGCAACCGGCCGGGTCGACCCGCGCCAGCAGCTCGGCCACGCGCCCCTGGCCGGGCAGGTGCAGATCCGGTACGACATCGTTCAGCGGCAACAGCACGAAGGCACGCTCGGCCAACCGCGGGTGTGGCAGGGTCAATGCCGGATCGTCGCGACGCACGCCCTCGACATGCAGCAGATCCAGGTCGAGCGTGCGTGGCCCGTTGCGTTCGGCGCGGACGCGGCCGGCGCGCTGCTCGATCGCCAGCAGGTGCTGCAGCAGCGCTTCGGGCGACAGCGTCGTTTCCAGCTCGGCCACGGCATTGATGAAGGATGGTTGGTCGAGCACGCCCCAGGGCGGCGTGCGGTAAAGCGGCGAACGCTGCAGCAAGCAGGTGCCGGGCAGCTCGGCGAGCGCGTTGAACGCGTCGAGTACCTGCTGGCGCGGTTCACCGAGGTTGCTGCCCAGCGCCACGTAGGCCAGGGTCATTCGGAGGCCGGGTTGTCGCTGCGTTTGCGCCGGCGCCGGCGCGGGCGCGGCGGCTTGCGCACCGCCGGTGCGGGAGCAGCCTCTGCCGCAGCCGCGCCGCTGAGCACCGGCAAGGCCGCGGCCAGCACGTCCTGCGGCAGGCGCTGGGCGTGCGCCCACCACTGCCCCAGCTCACGCATCGCCGGCGATTCGTCGGCGCGCAACAACAGGAAATCGAACGCCGCGCGGAACCGCGGATGTGCCATCAGGCGGAACACCCGCTTGCGTTGCACCTGCTCGAAACGCGGCTGCAGCGACCAGATCTCTTCCATGGTGAAGGTGAAGCGCCGCGGGATCGCCACCCGCTGGCACTGTTCGCCAACCACCTTGGCAGCCGCGCGCGACCACGCCTCGGCGCTGTCCAGGCCGCGCTCGATGCCGAGTTGGGCCTCGTCGCGCACCTCGCCCCACAGCAGCACCGCGAACAGGAACGCGGGGGTGACCGACTTGCCTTCGCCGATGCGCGCATCGGTGTTGGCCAGGCCCTGCTCCACCAGCGAGCGCAACGCCGCATCGCCACGCTTGAGCGCGCGCGCGGTGGCCGGGAACAGGAACTTCAGCAGGCCGCACTGCTCCAGCATGCGGAAACTCTTCAGGCCGTTGCCGGACAGGAACATCTTCAGCGATTCGTCGAACAGCCGCGCCGGCGCGGCATCGGCAAGCAGCGGTCCCAGCGATTCGAAAGGGGCCGCCGCGGCGGCGTCGATGTGCATGCCGAGCTTGGCCGCCAGCCGCGCGGCGCGCAGCATGCGCACCGGATCTTCGTGGTAGCGCACCTCGGGGTCGCCGATCAGGCGCAGCACGCGATCGTGCAGGTCCTGCATGCCGCCGACGTAGTCGCGCACGGAGAAATCGCCGATGTCGTAATACAGGGCATTGACGCGGAAATCGCGGCGCAGCGCGTCCTCCTCGATGGTGCCCCAGATGTTGTCGCGCACGATGCGGCCGTCAACGATGTGGCGGTCGCCCTCGCCTTCCTCGCCGGTGCCGCGGAAGGTGGCCACCTCGATGATCTCCGGGCCGAACACCACGTGCGCCAGGCGGAACCGCCGCCCGATCAGGCGGCAGTTGCGGAACAGCTTCTTGACCTCCTCCGGCGTGGCGTCGGTGGCGACGTCGAAATCCTTCGGACGAAACCCCAGCAACAGGTCGCGCACCGCGCCACCGACGAGGTAGGCGGCATAACCGGCGTCGTGCAGCCGGTACAGCACGCGCAGCGCGGCCTTGCTGATGTTCGCCCGCGAAATGATGTGCTGGTCGCGCGGGATGATCCGCAGCGCGGGGGTGGGATCGGTGCCTGGTGTGGGGTTCAAGCGGTTGGAATCCTTGCGGGACGCAGGCGCCCCGTGCTTGCCATGTTCACGATGCCGAGCATCAACAAATAGCCGCGGCAGGACGACGATCTGCGCGCCTGCGCGGCAGGCTTCGACGCGCGTCGACCGGGCGTTGCCGCGCGAAGCAATTCCGCTATACTAGCGCGCTTCGCCGCACAACGCTCCCTTCGTCTAGTGGCCCAGGACACCGCCCTCTCAAGGCGGGAACACGAGTTCGAGTCTCGTAGGGAGCGCCATTTGGTTGTGCAATCTTCCATGATTGCCATGGTCTGGAAGGAGTGCGGTAGCCCAAGGTTACCGGCTATCGGCGGGATCAAAAGCAGCCATCCATGGCCGCACTGTCTGTCACCTGTGCGATCATCCCCGATCGCGGTTGTCCGGGAACATCCGGACAGCAGGGAGTTCCGGGCCTTCGGCCGGATCAGAAGCGGCCATCCATGGCCGCACTTTTCAAAAGAGCCCTCTGCCGAACCCCGCGAGAGCCCTTCGGTGTACTTTGCCGTGGATCTGCGTCGTTTTTCAGAAGAGCGTTCCATCTGCCCCTTCCTACAGCCGAGTTGACTTCATGACTTTCGTCGTCATCGACAACTGCATCAAGTGCAAGTACACCGATTGCGTCGAGGTGTGCCCGGTGGATGCCTTTCACGAAGGCCCGAACTTCCTGGTGATCGACCCGGACGAGTGCATCGACTGCACCCTGTGCGAGCCGGAGTGCCCGATCAACGCGATCTACCCGGAGGACGACGTGCCGGTGGGGCAGGAGCCGCTGGTGGCGCTCAACGCCGAGCTGGCCAAGAGCTGGCCGGTGATCACCGAGCGCAAGGACGCTCCCGCCGACGCCGGCGACTGGGAAGGCAAGCCGGACAAGCTGGCGCTTCTCGAGCGCTGAACCGGCCTCCCGTCACGATGTCGAAACGAAAACGCCGCCCCTCCGGGCGGCGTTTTCGCATGCGTGGCGCGCTTGCGATCAATCCAGCTTCGACTTCAGCCGATCGATCACCTTGGCCACCGCGCCCAGCGAATCGCTCTGCGCGCGGATCTCGCTGCCGGCGTCGCCGCGGCTCTCCACGTTGATCTGTACCTGGTGCATGCCGCCACCGGCGGTGCTGGCAGAATCATCCCGGTGTCGGCCGAACAGTCGCGAGAAGAAACCGCGCTTCTTGCCGGTGGCGGCCGCCGCCACGCTGACCACGTAGGAGTGCGTGGCGTCGTCGTGGCTGACCAGTTGGCCCGCCTTGCCGTCGGCCAGCACCTTGCCCACCTGCTGGTACACGCTGTCGACCGTGCCCTCGTGCACGAAGCCGTCGGAGATCTGCCCTGCCTGGCCCGGCACGCCCGCCACGGAGGCAGTCGCGCCGTCCGCCGTCGGCTGGTTCGCGCCCGGCGGCGGAATCACCAGGGCGTCGCTGGTGGAGGGACGATCCATGCTGGGCGGAATCTCCAGCGGCGCCTCCTGCCGGGCCTTCTGCCAGGCGCTGTGCGAACGGAACATGCCGCAACCGGAGAGCAGCAGGCCGGCGAGCGCGACGGCCGGCAAGGCCACGAGGAGCGAGGTTTTCTTCATCGAATCGGATTCCGTGAGTGAGCCAGGCCCGGATCAGCGGGCACAGGTGTCTAGGATGACAGACTGGACAGCGCCTGGTGCAAGCGGGCGCGATCCGGGCCGTCGGGCAGTTCCACCAGCGGCAACCGCGGCCGGGCCGAGCCCAGCCCCAGCGGCGGCAGTCCGGCCTTGACCGCGATCGGATTGGGCGCGCAGTCCAGCGCGTGCAGCAAGGGTTCCAGTGCATCCCGGCACCGTGCCGTGGCCGCCTCGTCGCCCGCCGTGGCGGCGTCGCACAGGGCGCGGAACGGCCGCGGCACCAGGTTGGCCACCACCGAGACGGTGCCGGCCGCACCGGCAAGCATCGCCACACCGGCGCTGGCGTCGTCACCGGACAGATAGACGAAATCCGCGCGCGCAAGTTCCGCCAGCGCGGCGATCCGCGGCGCATCGCCCCGCGCTTCCTTGATGCCGATGATCGCCGGATGCTCGCTCAGGCGCGCCACCGTCTCCGGCAGCAGGTCGCAACCGGTGCGACCGGGCACGTTGTAGAGCAGCACCGGCAAGCCGCCAGCATCGGCGACCGCGGTGAAGTGTCGCCACAAGCCCTCCTGCGTGGGACGCACGTAGTACGGCACCACCACCAGTGCCGCATCCGCGCCCAGCTCCTGCGCACGACGCGTGGCAGCGATGGTCTTCGCGGTACCGGCCTCGCCGGTGCCGGCAATCACCGGCACGCGACCTGCCACGCGCTCGATCGCGAACGTCAGCAGGCGGTCGAACTCGCCCGCCTCCAGCATGTGCGCCTCGCCGGTCGAGCCGGCCACCACCAGCGCCTGGGTGCCGCCGGCGATCTGCTGTTCGATCAGGCGGCCGAACGCCGCCAGGTCGAGGCTGTCGTCGGCCGCGAACGGCGTGACCAGCGCACAGATGCTTCCACGAATGTCCACGTGCTCGATTCCGCTGCAACGGCAAGCCCTGCATGTTACTTGCCGCTTCGCAAGACGGGCAAGTAAGCTCGATGGGAGTAACCTGATGCTTCCGCATCGGGCGGAATGCTGCCCACAGGTGGACCTCCTTGAAATCTCCCTCCACTGCCTCGCACGCGGCCGGACGCACGACTGGCGACAGCCAGTTGCTGATCCAGGCGCTCACTCCGGCCGACAAGTCGCCGCTGCTGGCGCTGGCCCGCCGCATTGCCGACGCCGGCTGCAACCTTTCCGAATCGCGCGTCTCCACCATCGGCACCGAGGTCTCGCTGATGCTGCTCGCCAGCGGCGCCTGGGATGCGCTGGCCAAGCTGGAAACCGCACTGACCAAGCTGGCCCGCGACGAAAGCCTGCGCCTGGTGCACTACCGCACCGGCCAGCGCGGCAACAGCGCGCAGCTGCCTTATCTGGTGGAAGTGGTGGCCGCCGATCGCCCCGGCATCGTCGCCCGCATCGTGGAGTTCTTCGCCCAGCACGAAATCAGCGTGGAGCAGTTGAACTCTACCCGCTATCGCGCCATGCAGACCGGCGCGGAGATGTTCCAGGCCCAGTTCACCATCGGCATCCCGGCGGACATCCACATCGCCGCCTTGCGCGACGATTTCCTGGAACTGTGCGACGGCATGAACCTCGACGCGATCATGGACCCGGTGAAGTTCTGAAGTGTTGCCGTCCGCCGAGCATCGCGCGAACGCCTTGCCCTGACAAGACCTGTCATCCGCCACCCCGGGCGCGCTAGTCTGTGGCCGTGGCCCTGCCGGAGGACGTCAGCATTGCAGAACCGCGAGTCGATTCACGCCAGCCGGCCCCGGCTTGCCCGGTCGCCTCGCCGCCGCACTGTCGTCATCCGCGCCACGTCTCCCTTCCATCCCACCGCAAGCACGGCCGCGCAGGCCGCGCAGGATGCCCCATGCCCGCCATCGGCAAGAAACTTCCCGCACTGAAAGGCACCACCGGCGACGGCACCGAGCTGAAGCTTTCCGACTACCGCGGCCAATGGCTGGTCGTGTACTTCTATCCGAAGGATTCGACCCCCGGCTGCACCAACGAGGCCAGGGACTTCCGCGACTTGCACTCGAAGTTCCGCCAACGTCACGCGCAGGTCATCGGCGTGTCACGCGACTCACCGAAATCACACGCCAACTTTGCCGCGAAGCAGGAGCTGCCGTTCCCGCTGATATCCGACGCCGACGAAACCTGGTGCCAGGCCTTCGACGTGATCCACGAGAAGGTGCTCTACGGCAAGCGCCACCTCGGCATCGTGCGCAGCACCTTCCTGATCGACCCCGACGGCAAGCTCGCCGCCGAATGGCGCGGGGTGAAAGTCCCCGGCCACGCGCAGGCCGTGCTTGACGCGATCCCCGCCGCCTGAGTCATTCGCCCTGATGAGTTGTCGCCATCCGCTTTGCCCACCCACCAGCGAGGACACTTCCGCATGACCGGAAGCAAGCGCATCTACGCTCTCGACACCAACGTCCTGCTGCATGACCCGACCTCGCTGTTCCGCTTCGAGGAACACGACGTCTTCATCCCCATGACCGTCCTGGAGGAGCTGGACGAGAAGAAGAAAGGTGCTTCGGAAGTCTCGCGCAACGGCCGCCAGGTCAGTCGCTTCCTCAACGAACTGATCGAGGCCGGCAAGCAGCACGACCTGGCGGAAGGGCTGGAACTGGCCAATCCGCAAGGCGTCAAGCTCAAGCGCGGCGGCTCGGCCGGTCGGCTCTATTTCCAGCATCGCATCAGCAGCAACGGCCACACCAAGGCCGACAACCAGATCCTCGCCGCGGTGATCGAGCTGCGCGACCAGAATCAGGATCGCGACGTGATCCTGGTCACCAAGGACATCAACCTGCGCATCAAGGCCGGCATCAACGGCCTGGTTGCGGAGGATTACGAGAACGACCGCGCGCTCGACGATTTCTCCCTGCTCTACACCGGCTCGACCGAACTGCCGGCGAACTTCTGGGAGCTGCACCCGGAAGTGCACTCGTGGACCGATCACGGCCGCACCTATTACCAGCTCGATCGCCGCGAGGACGAGGCGTGGCATCCCAACGAGTGCCTCTACCTGCCCGGCGAGAACGAGATCGAACTGCGCGTGCAGAAACTGGACGACGAGCACGCGACGCTCATGCTTCTGGACGACCACTCGCACGCCAACCATCACGTCTGGGGCATCGGTGCGCGCAACCGCGAGCAGAACTTCGCGCTCAACGCGCTGATGGACCCGGAGATCGACTTCGTCACCCTGCTCGGCAACGCCGGCACCGGCAAGACCCTGCTGGCGCTGGCCGCCGGCCTGGCCCAGGTGATGGACCAGCAGCGCTACCGCGAGATCATCATGACCCGCGCCACTGTTTCCGTCGGCGAGGACATCGGCTTCCTGCCCGGCACCGAGGAAGAAAAGATGACGCCGTGGATGGGCGCGCTCACCGACAACCTCGAAGTGCTCGCCAACCCCGAGGACGGCGGCAGCTGGGGCCGC
This sequence comes from Rhodanobacter sp. UC4448_H15, assembly GCF_052978265.1. The sequence goes on from NZ_CM129665.1 coordinate 2,913,993, forward strand.
CAGGCCACCAACGACCTGCTTGCCTCGCGCATCAAGATCCGCTCGCTCAACTTCATGCGTGGGCGCACCTTCCTGTCACGCTACCTGATCATCGACGAGGCCCAGAACCTCACCCCGAAGCAGATGAAGACCCTGATCACCCGCGCAGGCCCCGGCACCAAGATCGTCTGCCTCGGCAACGTCGAACAGATCGATACTCCCTACCTCACCGAAACCACCTCCGGGCTTACCTATGCGGTGGATCGCTTCAAGAGCTGGGAGCATTCGGCGCACATCACGTTGCGGCGGGGAGAGAGGTCGCGGTTGGCGGACTTTGCGGCGGAGATGATGTAGGAGCTGGCTTTCGGTTTTCGGCGTTCGGAAGCCCGGTAGCGGAATACCTGCCAGGCAACACCACTCCTGCCATCATGGTGAACACCCGATGCGCTGCGCGCGGTTGACCAGCCGCGACGCGGAACGCAGGTTGGACTTGCCGGTGTCCAACGATCCATTGCCGGCACGTCCATGGGAAATCGTGCCAAACAGTTGGGGGGCAAGCCTTGAACGCGGTGACCCGTCGAGGCTGGCCAACCTGGCTGCGGAAACGGCGCACGCGCGAATCCGCATCCGGTGGCTGAAGAACGTGATCGCACGTGGTACCGGCCCCGTCAAGTAGAATGTGTTGCCGTTGCCAAAGCCAAGACCGAGTTTTCGCCTCTCACGACCAAGCAAGGACCGCCATGTCAACCGCACTTTTGATGCAACTGTTCCAGATCATGCTGGTTCTCGGCCTGGGCACGGCGTTGGCGGTTTCCGCCATACGGTTGATGTGGATTGCCGGCAGTTTCCTCAAGCGCAAATCGCGCCTGTTGCCGTAAAGACAAGTCGCACGAAATGGCGTCCGGCCGGGCCGCCGTCAACTGATGTTGCCATCGGTCGAGTAGAATCACGACATTGCTGGCTCCGTGGTTCCTCTGCCCATGTTCGTGACGCCGCGCCTCATCCTGTTGCTCTTGTTCGCCTTCTTCGCACTGTGCGTGCTGCTGGTGCATTTGCGCGGGCGGGTGCGGTTGCGTTTCGACCGCCAGCTGGTGGATCACTCGGCAGTGTTCGCGCCGTACAACCTGCTGATGTACGCGTTCTCGGCGGTGCCGGCCAAGCCGATACTCGACCGCCGCGGATTTCCCGAGCTGGATTTGCTGCAGGCAAACTGGGAGACGATCCGGGCCGAGGCGCTGCACCTGACGGACCGGGGACACATTCGCGGCACCACGAAGAACGACGACGCCAGTTTCAACAGCTTCATCAAGCAGGGCTGGAAGCGCTTCTACCTCAAGTGGTACGGCGAGCCGCTGGCGTCGGCGCAGGCGTTGTGTCCGAAGACGGTGGAACTGCTCAATGCGATCCCCGGAATCAAGGCGGCGATGTTCGCCACGCTGGCACCCAACAGCAAGCTCAACCCCCATCGCGATCCGTTCGCCGGTTCGCTGCGCTATCACTTGGGCCTGATCACGCCGAACTCGCGCGACTGCCGCATCTTCGTCGATGGCGAAGAGCATGCCTGGGGCGACGGCAAGGACGTGGTGTTCGACGAGACCTTCGTGCACTGGGTGGAGAACAAGACCGACCAGACCCGGGTGATCCTGTTCGCCGATGTGGAGCGCCCGCTGCGCACGCGCTGGATGAGTGCGATCAACCATCGCGTGGGCGCGTTCATGGGCAAGATCACCGCTTCGCCCAACAGCGACACCGGTACCGAGAAGACCGGCTTCGTCAACCGCCTGTACGCGTGGAGCCAGCGCAAGGGCGCCATGCATCAATGGAAGGCGGCGTTCAAGCGGCGTCACAAGAAGCTGTACAAGGCCGGAAAATACGTCGGCATCCTTGTGCTGTTGTGGCTGATTTTCCTGGCTCCCTGGCCATTGCTCCGCTAGCGGTCACGTTTCGCTCCGTCCATGCGTCCTGGCAGCATCCTTTCCCCGGAGTGCCTCATGGATTCGCAAACCGCCCTGTTCCAGCAACACCGCCAGCGCCTGTTCGGCCTGGCCTACCGCATGCTCGGCACGCCCGCCGACGCCGAGGACGTGCTGCACGATGCCTGGCTGCGCTGGCACGCACAGAATGTCGCCGCGCTGGACGACCCGGAAGCCTGGCTGGTCACCGTGACCACGCGCATCGCGCTGGATCGCCTGCGCCGGGCCAAGACCGAACGCGCGCACTACTCCGGCCCCTGGCTGCCGGAGCCGCTGACGGTGGATACCGACCAGCCCGAGGCGCAACTGGAACGCGCCGAGAGCCTCACCCTCACCTTTCTGCTGTTGCTGGAGCGGCTGAGCCCCGAGGAGCGCGCCGCCTTCCTGCTGCGCGAAGTATTCGACTACAGCCACGCCGAAACGGCCTCGATGCTGGAAATCAGCGAAGACGCCTGCCGCCAGCGCGTGCACCGGGCGAAGCAGCGGCTGCGCGAGGATCGACCGCGCCAGACGATGCCGAACGCCGACATCCAGCGGCGCCTGCTCGAACGCTTCATGCAGGCGCTGCAGCAGCCGGACATGCCCACGTTGCGTGCCTTGTTTGCCGAAGACGCCATGAGCGTATCCGACGGCGGCGGCCTGGCGCGGGCCACCCTGCACCCGCTGCACGGCGCCGAGCGGCTGGCCCGGCTGTACATGCAGATCGCGCTGCAGCAGCAGCGCCATGGTGGCGTGCGCCACGAAATCCGTCAGCTCAACGGTACGCCGGCCCTGTTCGGCTGGCAGGGCGACACGCTGGTCTCGGCCAGTTGGATCGACGACGACGGCGAACGCATCACCGCCGTGCATGCCCTGCGCCACCCCGGCAAGCTTGCCCGGCTGGCGGCGGTCACGAAATCGACGGCGCCCACGTCCTTGCACTGAACGGCCGGTCCCGGCCGCACACCGCAAGGAGAACCCCATGCCTCGTTTCAACATCAACAAGCGCCTCGACGCCGTGAAGCCCCTGTTCGCCCTGGGCGAATACATCAAGAACTCCGGCATCGAACAAAGTCTGATCGAACTGGTACAGATGCGCGTTTCCCAACTCAACGGTTGCGCCTACTGCCTGGACATGCACAGCAAGGATGCCCGCGCCGGCGGCGAGACCGAGCAGCGCCTGTACGTGCTGCAGGCCTGGCGCGAGGCGCCGTTCTACAGCCCGCGCGAGCGTGCCGCGCTGGCCTGGTGCGAGGCGGTGACCCGGCTCGACCCGGTGCACGGCGTGCCGGACGAGGTCTACGAACAAGCCCGCACCGAATTCAGCGAAGAACAGCTGATCGACCTCAACATGGCAGTGATCGCGATCAACAGCTGGAACCGCATCGCCATTCCCTCTCGCGCGGAACCCGGTCACTACCGGGCGGCGCAACACTGAACCGGCGGCGCCTCGCGCAAACCGTGCACGGCAAGCCTGCCTCGCGATGCGCGCCAACGGCGTATCCCGTCAACGGCATGACACCGGCTGGGGCACGACCATCCCGCGCCGATCCAACGAAAAGGCCGCGGCATGCCGCGGCCTTCATTGCGCCCAGCGGCGTCCCGGATCAGGCCGCGAGGCGCTTCACGATGGCGTCGGCGAAGCTGCCGGTGCTGCCCTTGCCGCCGATGTCCGGCGTCACGCTGTCGCGATCGTTCGTCATGGTGTCGCGGATCGCGGCGCGCAGCTTGTCGCCCTTGGCCACCATGTCCAGGTGGTCGAGCATGTCGGCGGCGGCCAGCAGCAGCGCGCACGGGTTGGCGATGCCCTTGCCCGCGATGTCCGGCGCCGAGCCGTGCACGGCCTCGAAGATCGCCGCGTGCTCGCCGATGTTGTCGCCCGGCGCCAGGCCCAGGCCGCCGACCAGGCCGGCGCACAGGTCCGACAGGATGTCGCCGAACAGGTTGGTGGTGACGATCACGTCGAACTGGTACGGGTTCATCACCAGCTGCATGCAGGTGTTGTCCACGATCATCTCGTTGAACTCGATCTGCGGGTATTCCTTGGCAATCTCGCGCGCCACATTGAGGAACAACCCCGAGCTGGTCTTCAGGATGTTCGCCTTGTGCACCGCGGTGACCTTCTTGCGGCCCTTCTTCACCGCCAGCTCGAAGGCGTAGCGCACGATCCGGCTGCTGCCCTTGCGCGTGTTGCGCGCCACCGACTCGGCGATCTCGCCGTCGGCGGACAGGGTTTGCCCCTCGGAGCGGTAGGCGCCCTCGGTGTTCTCGCGCACGGTGATGATGTCGATGTTCTCGTAGCGCGACTTGGTACCGGGGAAGCTCACCGCCGGGCGCACGTTCGCGTACAGGTCGAAGTGGCGGCGCAGGGTCACGTTGACCGAGGTAAAGCCGCCGCCGATCGGCGTGGTCAGCGGGCCCTTCAGCGCGACCTTGTGCTCGGCGATCTTGTCCAGCGTGGCCTTGGGCAGCAGGTCGCCGTGCTTCTCCAGCGCGACCATGCCGGCGTCGACGAAGTCGTATTTCAGGCCGCAGTCCAGCGCGTCGAGCACGCGCAGCGTGGCGGTCATGATCTCCGGGCCGATGCCGTCGCCCGGGATCACGGCGATGGTGTTGTTCATGGGGGGACTCCTTGGGGGCTGATCGCATGCACGGCGCGCAAGGCGCGCGTCAAGACCGCCCATTATCGCTCATGAGCCCCAACGCCGGACACCCGTCCGCCGCGCAAGTCGTTGCAAATCCTCGCATGGAGCGTTGCGGAAAGCCGCATGCCCGCGGGCGTCTCAAGCGTGGTCGGCGCACTCCGGCGCACCGGACTCGCCGTTCTCCAGCTGGTCCAGGAAATCCACCGCGCGGCGCAGATGCGGGATCACGATCGAGCCGCCCACCACCAGGCCCACGCTGAACACCTCGAAGAACTCGTCGCGCTGCACGCCGGCTTCCTTGCACTGGGCCACGTGGTAGCTGATGCAGTCGTCGCAGCGCAGCACCATCGAGGCGACCAGGCCCAGCATCTCCTTGGTCTTCACGTCCAGCGCGCCGGCCTTGTAGGTCTGCGTGTCCAGCGCGAAGAAGCGCCGCACGACCTGGTTGTCCTCGGCCAGGATGCGCTCGTTCATGCGTTGGCGGAACGCGGTGAATTCGGCCAGCTTGTCGCTCATGCGCCCGCCTCCAGCAATTGCGCCAGTTTGCCGCTGCGGTCGGCCGCCGCCAGGTCGTCGAAGCCACCGACGTGGTGATCGTTGATGAAGATCTGCGGCACGGTGCGCGCGCCACCGCTGCGCGTCAGCATCGCCTCGCGCTGGGACGGGTCGGTGTCCACGCGCACCTCGGTCCACTCCAGCCCACGGGCCTTGAGCAGGTTCTTGGCGGCCACGCAGTAAGGACACACCGCGGTGGAATAGACCTCGATCTTCGACATCACGACAACTCCGCAAAACGGGGGAACGGCCTGTAAATGGGGGCGTCCGGGACAACAGGCAAGGTGGGAACCGACGCCACCCGGGGCGGTCACAATGCTATTGTCGCTTACCCATGGCCATGACACCACGACGACCTGCCCGGCGTGTTCTGACTGCGCTGCTCTGCGCCGGCCTGACCTGCATGGCCAGCGCGCAGGACGACGTGCGCCTGCCCGACCTTGGCAGCTCGGCCGACGCGCTGATCTCGCCGCAGGAGGCGCGTGATTACGGCGCCTCCATGCTGCGCCAGATGCGCGCGCTGGACATGGTGGTCGACGACCCGCTGCTGGACGACTACGTCAACGATCTCGGCCATCGCCTGGCATCCAACTCCGACAAGCCCAAGGACCACTTCGCCTTCTTCATCGTGAAGGACCCGGAGATCAACGCCTTCGCCGCGCCGGGCGGCTACATCGCGGTCAACTCCGGGCTGTTCGTCATCACCCGCGACGAGAGCGAACTGGCCGGCGTGATCGCGCACGAGATCGGCCACATCACCCAGAACCACCTGCAGCGGGCATTCGAGGCCTCGCGCAAGGATGCACCGCTGATGGCGCTGGTGCTGCTGGGTGCGGTACTGGCCGGCGCCGGCAGCCACAGCGGCGACGCGCCGATGGCGGTGCTCGCCGGCGGCCAGGGCCTGATCGCGCAGCGTTCGATCAACTTCACCCGCAAGGACGAGATCGAGGCCGACCGCGTCGGCATCCAGACCCTCGCCAAGGCCGGTTTCGACCCGGAAGCGATGGCGGCCTTTTTCCAGCGCATGCAGGACGTGCTCAGCACCGGCGCCGGTGGCGACGACGTGCCCGTCCTGCTGCAGACCCACCCGGTGACCAGCATGCGCATCAGCGACGCCAAGGCGCGTGCCGGCGCACTGGTGGCGGCGCAGAAGCTGCGGCCCTCGGGCACCGTCATGGACGTGCAGCAGTGGCAGCAGCACACCGCGCCGATCGCCTTCGTCAAGGACCCGACCTCGCTGCTGGACACGCCCAGGCCCGGCCCGCTCGACACCTACCAGCTGATGCGCGAACGCGTGCGCGTGCTGGCCGGCGACGCCACCCGCGAAGCGACGTACTACGGCTCCAACCTGCAGGACCGGCCTGCGTTCGACACCCCGGCCAACCATTACGGCTACGCGCTGGCACTTACCCGCAGCGGCCGCGGCGCACAAGCGGTGGCGCAGTTGCAGCCGTTGCTGCGCGACGCGCCGGACAACCTGATCCTCAAGCTCGCGCTGGCCGATGCCAGGTTGCAAGCCGGCCAGCGTGCCGCGGCGCTCGCCATCTACCAGGACCTCAACGAACAATCGCCGCGCAACCGCGCGGTGGCGCTGGCCTACGCCAAGGCGCTCACCGCCGGCGGCGACAAGGCGCAGGCCGGCCTCGCCGCCAGCTTGCTGCGCCCCCTGCTGGACGACGCCAGCGAACCGGAGATCTACAGCGCCTACGCCCGCGCCAGCGACGCAGCCGGCGACAACGTGCGTGCCGGCGAGGCGTTCGCCGATGCCAGCTATTACTCCGGCCGCCCGTTCGACGCGATGGAACAACTGCAGCGTCTGCTCAAGCGCAACGACCTGGATTACTACGCCCGCGCACGCATCCAGGGCCGCATCACCGAACTGACGCCGCTGCTGCTGGAGCTGCGCAAGCGCCGGATCGAGACCAAGGACAACCCGGACAGCCAGCAGCACGCACAACCGTTCGGCCCGTGCATCGAGTCCGCCTGCCGCGGCAGCGCGCCAGTCTCCGCCTGGCGGCAGGATTGATCCGCCGCTGAAGGTCCTTTGCGCGCCGGCGCATCATGCATCGTCCACCGCCATGGGCCAGAATGGGCCATGTCCAGACCTTCCGCCCGCGTACCCGCCATCGACCTTGCCGCCCCGCAGCTGTACTTCAGCCGCGAGCTGGCCGCCCTGGAGTTCAACTTCCGCGTGCTGGCGATGGCCCGCGATGCCAGCGTGCCCCTGCTCGAACGCGTGCGCTACATGAGCATCGTGGCGAACAACCTCGACGAGTTCTTCGAGGTGCGCGTGGCCATGCTCAAGCATCATCACGCCTACGGCTCGGCCGCGCCGGGCCCGGATGGCGTCCCCTCCGGCGAATTGCTGGCGCGCATCCGCGGCCGGGTGCTGGACCTGGTGGCCGAGGTCTACGCCGCGTGGCGGGAACAGATCCGCCCGCAGCTGGAGCAGGAACACATCCATATCCTCACCCGCAAGCAGTGGACGCCGCGCCAGCGACGCTGGCTGCAGGGCTATTTCGAGCACGAGGTGCTGCCGGTGCTGTCGCCGCTGGGGCTGGACCCGGCGCATCCGTTCCCGCGCATCCTCAACAAGACGCTGAACATCGCGGTCGTGCTGAAGGGCCGCGACGCCTTCGGCCATGAAGGCCATCTGGCCCTGGTGCGCGCACCGCGGTCGCTGCCGCGGATCATCCGCGTGCCCGCCGAGGTCAGCGGCCGTGGCCATCACTTCGTGTTCCTGGCGGAGTTGCTGCAGGCTTTCGTCGACCTGATGTTCCCCGGCCTCAAGGTGCTCGGCTCGTACCAGTTCCGCGTCACCCGCAACAGCGAGCTGATCGTCGAGGAGGCGGAGGTCGAGAACCTCGCGCTCGCCCTCAGCGAGGAGTTGCTCGGCCGCGGCTACGCGCGCCCGGTGCGGCTGGAGATCGCCGAGGATTGCCCGCAGGCGATCACCGCGCTTCTTGTGGAGAAATTCCAGCTCGGCGAGGCCGACGTCTACCGCTGCGACGGCCCGGTCAACATCATCCGCGCCGGCCTGATCTACGACTGGCTGGACCGTGCGGAGCTGAAGTTTCCGCGCTTCACCCCGCAGTTGCCGCCGTCGCTGGACAGCAGCCTGAACAAATTCGAGGTGATCGCCAAGGGCGACGTGCTGCTGCACCATCCCTACCAGAGCTTCGCCGCGGTGATCGACCTGCTGCGCCAGGCCGCCGCCGACCCGCAGGTGCTGGCGATCAAGCAGACCCTGTACCGCGCCGGCGAGGACACCCCGCTGGTCGACCTGCTGGTGGAGGCCGCGCGCCACGGCAAGGACGTCACCGTGGTGATCGAACTGCGGGCGCGCTTCGACGAGGAGGCCAATATCCGCCTGGCCACGCGGCTGCAGGAGGCCGGCGTGCAGGTGGTGTACGGCGTGGTGGGTTACAAGACCCACGCCAAGATGATGCTGATCGTTCGCCGCGAGGGCGACACCTTGCGCCGCTACGCGCACCTGTCCACCGGCAACTACCACCAGGCCAACAGCCGCGTGTACACCGACATCGGCCTGATGACCGCCAACCCCGAAATCGGCGAGGACTTGCACAAGGTGTTCCAGCAGCTGTCCGGACTGGGCCCGGTGATCGAGCTGAAGCGCCTGCTGCATTCGCCGTTCACGCTATATCGCGGCGTGCTGGCCCGGATCGAGCGCGAGACCGAACACGCCCGCGCGGGGCGACCGGCGCGCATCGTGGCCAAGCTCAATGCGCTCAACGAGGCGAAGGTGATCACCGCGCTGTACACCGCCTCGCAGGCCGGCGTGGAGATCGACCTGATCGTGCGCGGCGCCTGCACCTTGCGGCCCGGCCTGCCCGGCGTCTCCGAGCGCATCCGGGTGCGCTCGATCGTCGGGCGTTTCCTCGAACACAGCCGGGTGTACTGGTTCGCCAACGATGGCGAGGCGGAAATCTACTGCGCCAGCGCCGACTGGATGGAGCGCAACCTGATGCGGCGGATCGAGATCGCCTTCCCCATCCTCGATCCGCAGCTGGCCGCGCGTGTCTACGACGAGACGCTGGCCAACGGCCTGGCCGACAACACCCAGGCGTGGCTGCTCGACAGCGACGGCCGCTACACCCGCGCCGAGCCCGGCGACAACCCGCCGTACAGCGCGCAGCAGACGCTGCTGGAACGACTGTGCCCGTGAGCCGCCTGCAATGCGCGCACGCGTGCGAGAATCCGCACTTCGCGATTGCCGGAGCGCCGGATTGAGCGCAGTCGAACAAACGCCGATCCGCGATGGCGAACTGATGGCCGCCATCGACATGGGCTCGAACAGCTTCCACATGGTGGTGGCGCGCATGGAGCATGGCGAACCGCGGGTGATCGACCGCCTGCGCGACACCGTGCGCATGGCCGCCGGCCTGCGCGCCGACGGCAGCCTGGATGCCGAGCGGCGCGCGCGCGCACTGGCCTGCCTGGCCCGCTTCGGCCAGCGCATCGCCGGCTTGCCCACCGCGCGCGTGCGCGCCGTGGCGACCAATACCGTGCGCCAGCTCGCCTCGCCGCAAACCTTTCTGACCGCGGCGGAAGCCGCGCTGGGCCACCCGATCGAGGTGGTCTCCGGCCGCGAGGAGGGCCGCCTGATCTTCCTCGGCGCCGCGCACGACCTGCCCGCCTCGCGCGAACCGCGGCTGGTCATCGACGTCGGCGGCGGCAGCACCGAATTCATCATCGGCCGCGGCCTCGCGCCGTTGCACACCGAGAGCGTGCAGGCCGGCTGCATCGCCTCGACCCTGCGTTTCTTCCCCGGCGGCAAGATCACCCGCGCGCGCTGGCAGCGCGGCCTGAGCGAGATCGGCGTGCTGCTGCAGCAGTTCGCGGAGGACTATCGCGAATCGGGCTGGCAGGATGCGTTCGGCTCGTCCGGCACCACCAAGTCGATCGGCGCGGTGGCACTGGCCATGGAGCTTTCCGACGACGGCATCACGCCCGCGGCGCTGGCCGCCCTGCGCGATGCGCTGATCGAGCAGGGCCAGGTCGGCACGCTCAAGCTGCCGGGCCTGGTTCCCGAACGCACGCCGGTGTTCGCCGGCGGCGTGATGATCATGGAAGCGGCCTTCACCGCGCTGGGCATCGAGCGGCTGCGCGTGTGCGAAAGCTCGATGCGCGAAGGACTGCTGTGGGACCTGCTCGGCCGCGCCGGCGGCAGCGACCCGCGCACCGCCAGCATCGACGCGCTGGCGACCCGCTACGGCGTCGACCGCGCGCAGGCGCGGCGAGTGGAAGCGACGGCACTGATGCTGTTCGACCAGGTCGCGCGCAACTGGAAGCTCGACGCCGATGCGCGTGAGTGGCTGTCCTGGGCCGCGCGGGTGCACGAGATCGGCCTGGCCATCGCGCACAGCCAACATCATCGCCACGGCGCCTACATCCTGCGTCATGCCGACCTGGCTGGCTTCTCGCGGCAGGAGCAGGAATTGCTGGCCGCGGTGATCGAACTGCACCGGCGCAAGCCGGACAAGTCCATCATCGCCAGCCTGCCGCTGCGTTATCGCGCGCTGGCGAAGCACATCACCGCGCTGTTGCGTCTGGCCGTGCTGTTCCGCCGCGCCCGCCGCGCCGAGTCGCTGCCGCAGATGCAACTGGCAGCCAGCGCCCGCTCGCTGCGCCTGAAACTCCCGCCGGGATGGGGCGAGCAGCACCCGCTCACCGAAGCCGACCTGCAACAGGAAAAGGCGCCGATGACCGAACTTGGGGTGAAACTGGATCTCGCGAACAAGTGATCCGCCTTTTTCGCGGCATGCCGATGCCATGCCGCGTATCATGGACGCCCGCCTCGTGAATGCCGGTCCGGATCGCTCGCTGCCATGCTCAAATCCCTGCTGATCGCCCTGCTCCTGCTCGTTCCGTTCGGCGCCGCCGCGCAGGCGGGCAAACCTGCACCGGCCACATCGAGCGCCGCGCCCGTCGCCGCACCGCCGCACGTGCTGCTGCATACATCGCAGGGCGATCTCACGCTGGAGCTGTATCCGGACAAGGCGCCCAAGAGCGTGGCCAACTTCCTGCAGTATGTGCGCGACGGCTTCTACGACGGCACCCTGCTGCACCGGGTCATCCCCGGCTATCTGGTGCAGGGCGGCCTCTACACCCGCGACCTGCAGCCCAAGCGCACGCGCCCGGCCATCGCCAGCGAGGCGGACAACGGGTTGTCGAACCTGCGCGGCACGATCGCCGTCGCCCGCGGCGCCGATCCCAATTCCGGCACCGCGCAGTTCTTCTTCAACCTGGTCGACAACCGCCGGCTGGATTTCGTCGGCAACCAGAGCGGCCTCACCTGGGGCTTCGCGGTGTTCGGCAAGGTGACCAAGGGCATGGACGTGCTGGACAAGATCGCCGCCCTGCCCACCCGCCCGCTGGGCCCGTTCGCCGGCGACGTACCCGAGCCACTGGTGGTGATCGAGAAGGCCAGCGTGATCGGCGAAGAGGTTCAGGCGCCGGCGAGCAGCGCCAAGGCGCCGGCCAGGGCAGCATCTGTCACCAAGCCGACCAGCAAGCCGGCGGCGAAGCAGTCCGGCGGGAACTGATCGGCATGGCCACGTTGTTCATCGCCGACCTGCACCTCGATCCCGCACGCCCGCAAATCACCCGCCTGTTCGAGAATTACCTCGCCAGCGACGAAGTGCGAAGCGCCGACACGCTGTACATCCTCGGCGACCTGGTGGAAGCCTGGATCGGCGACGACGATGATGCCGAGTTGCCGCAGCGCATCGCCGAGGCCATCCGCGCCGTGCACGATGCCGGTGTGCCGGTGCATTTCATGGTCGGCAACCGCGACTTCCTGCTCGGCGAAACATTCGCCACCCGCGCCGGCATGACCCTGCTCGACGACGGCACCGTGCGCGACATCCAGGGCCGGCCCACCTTGCTGATGCACGGCGACACGCTGTGCACCGATGACCTCGCCTACCAGGCCGTGCGCAAGCAGGTTCGCACGCCCGAATGGCAGGCGCAGATCCTGGCGATGCCGCTGGAGGCGCGCCGCGCGTTTGCCGCCAAGGCCCGCGCCGACAGCAAGGCACACACCGGCAGCACCATGGAAAGCATCATGGACGTCAACGCCGAGGCGGTCGCCGCGGCACTGCGCGGAGCGGGCGTGACGCGGTTGATCCACGGACACACGCATCGGCCAGCCATCCATCGTCTCGAACTGGACGGAAAGCCGGCCGAGCGGATCGTGCTGGGGGACTGGTACGAACAGGGGTCGGTGCTGGTGGTGGACGGCGAGCGCGTGGAGCTGCGTGGATTGGCGACGAGGTGAGGCCCCACGGGCCAGAAACTCGACATCAAGGATTGATTCCCCGAACCGTTCGGGCTGAGCGTAGCGCTGGAGGCGCGCAGTCGAAGCCTCGGCGCGACCTGCCAAGCAAGAGCTCGCTTCGATGGAATGCGTCGCGGCGTAGAGGACGCGGAGATTGTGAATCCCATCCACGGGATTCACCCCTTCACGCTGCGCGCTACGGGGCCAGCCTTCGGCTGTCCAAATTCGTTCCAGACGAATTTGTCGCTCGCGGAGGCAGGATGCCGGAGCGACAGCGGCAAAGCCGCTGGCCCGAAGGGTGAGGCGCAGGATGCGCCGAGTCACCGGAGAGTTCGTCCACTGCCTCTCTCCGCCAGATACGCAAAACGCCCGCCTCGACGGAGCACGTGGTTACTTGGTCGTGCACCAGGGATTGTTCGGCCCATCCATGGGCCTCACCCCTTCGCGCTGCGCGCTACGGGGCCAGCCTGCGGCTGTCCAATTTTGTTCCAGACGAATTTGTCGCTCGCGGAGGCAGGATGCCGGAGCGAACAGCGGCAAAGCCGTTGGCCCGAAGGGTGAGGCGCAGGATGCGCCGAGTCACCGGATGGTCCGTCCACCACCTCTCTCCGCCAGATACGCAAAACGCCCCGTTCGGGGCGCTTTGCGTATCTGGCGGAGAGAGAGACCGCCTTCAACAGAAACAACGAATGCCAATAGTTCCCAAGGAAGACTAGCAAAAGTGGCTATCTAAAGCCATTTTCTCGATCAACTTGGCCAACAAACTGCAATGAAGGTCAACCACGTCCAAGCTCCAATGGCATACTGGCTGGCATACCACGATGCAGCTTGGAACCTCCAACGATGGCACTCCTTACCGACGCCAAGGCACGAAGTATCAAACCCGGAAGCCCACCGCTTGCACACGGCGGAGTCACTGGGTTGGCGCTGCATCCCTCCCCCAGCCACAAGGGCCAAGGCAAGTGGGTACTCCGCTATGTCAGTCCCGTTACCCAGAAGCGTCGCAATGCCGGGCTAGGTTGTTACCCCGAGGTCGGCATTGCCGACGCGGCTCAACTCGCGCGCAGCATGCGTGAACAGCTTGCGCATGGACAAGACCCGCTGGAACTCAAGGCCAACGAAGAAGCCAAGCCGCGCCTGCCTTCGCTCAGCGAAGCCGCCAAGACCCTACACGGTGAGCTCACCCCTGGCTGGAAGAACGCCAAGCACGTCCAGCAGTGGATCAACACGCTGACTGAGTATGCCTTCCCCTTGATCGGCTCGATGCCGCTGGATCAGATCCAGCCGCGCCACATTGCCGACGTACTGCGCCCTATCTGGCTGGAGAAAGCGGAGACCGCAGGGCGAGTCAAGCAACGGCTGCACGCGGTTATGGCGTGGGGGTGGGCACATGGCTTCTGCCAGTCGAATCCGGTCGACGTGGTGAATCACCTCTTGCCACTCCAACCAGGCAAAACCGTCCGCACACAGCACCAGCCTGCGATGCCTTGGGCGTTGATGCCCGCGTTCGTGATCGACCACCTGCCGCCAAGCGTTGAAGTCACGCGTCAGCTCTTAGGGTTTGTGATCCTGACGGCAGCCCGTTCGGGCGAGGTACGCCACATGACGTGGGATGAGGTGGACTTGAAGAACAAGCTCTGGACGGTGCCTGCGGAGCGAATGAAGGCCAAGCTAAGCCACCGCGTGCCGCTTTCTAATCAGGCCATAGCACTCCTCAAGCACCAACAGGGGCTGCACCACACGTTTGTGTTCCCGTCTGTACGCAAAGGCGTCCCGTTGTCGGACATGGTTCTGACGGCCTTTCTGCGTCGCGTGAAGGCCGTTAGCGACGTACCGGGGCGTGTGGCTACCGCCCACGGCTTCCGATCCAGCTTTCGCGACTGGTGCAGCGAGAAGGGGTATGCGCGCGACTTGGCGGAAAGGGCATTGGCCCACACCGTGCAGAACAAGGTGGAGGCTGCCTATCACCGGACGGATCTGCTGGAGCAGCGCCGGCCGCTCATGCAAGCATGGGCTGATTTCGTAATGCCTAATGGGAAGTTACGTGCGCATGACTGAGATAAATGCGAGACGGTTGTCGAAGCTGGTGCCGCTGTTAGACGAAGTATCCCCTGCCGAGATGCGCAGCACCTTGCCCGCGTTGGTGCACGATGGCGAGGTTGAACTCTACGTCCGTGTACCCGCTGGCAAGGCGGTGTACATGGATGGCATCCAATTGCTGCCGACAACGTTTAGTGATGCCGCTAACTCCTTGAGCCGCCCCCTGTCGCCCTACGACCGTAGCCAGATGCGGAACGCTAGGAAATCCGGCATCCCAGCTATCCAAGCTCCGATGATAGTTCCAGGTGCGATCTATCTAGGAATGGCGCCAAAGGACGCCCGCTTGCTGCTAGAGATGGAGCGGAGGGATGTCTGTTGGTTTCCTTGCGCCGTCCTGTTTTCGCAGGACTCAGGGACAGATTCGAAGCATCTCACACGAGTGATTCCATGGCAGTCGCTATGTTGCCTTCGGCCCGATGATGGGCAGCCAAAGCGGGGGCCATGGATAGGTCCTGACCCCGGGCACGCGCTAGCCATCGAGCTGCGTGACGTCCTCGTTGAACAGAATGCCTTGGACATCGTGTTGCGGACGAAGGAAGACCCACTGGGGCTAAGGGAGACCTCGCCTGGCGTTTACGTCCTGTGCCGCGCCGCTGCGCATTTCAATGATCCGGAAAAAGGCGTACAAGCACGGCAGCCTGCAGTCGAAGAATGGGCAAGGAACGAAGCTAGCGCGTGCGGCGTTGATGACTGGTTGTTTACAAAGGGGGTACTGAAGCAGGTCAGGAAACTCATCAACACGAAGCACAACGAGCGTCAGGGCATGAAGTCTCCCACTGAGTTCGATCTCAGCGTATTGAATGACGACGAAGCTCGCGCTTTCGGCCAGCTTCACTGGGCGAGCAAACGATTGATGTTGGTTGTCCACGCAGCACGATGCTGGCAACAGCTTATCTGCGGTCAGGAGAGACCCTGGGAGGCCGTTAGTCCAGACGACCAGATGCGGATGACCCGCAACTTAGGTAAAAGGCTAGACGACTGGGGGTTTACCGGTGATGGCGAACGCGATGCGGTCTTGTCGGTAGCGATCTACCCGATCGACATTCGCGACATACGCCTCAAGCAGAGGGCGAAGCAAAAGGCGATGCAGAAAACACGCTCTTGAGCACCGAAAGGTCATTCTCGGCCTTTCGCGGCGCACCCGGCTTCGGGCTGTCGCTGGACTCAACGATGATGCCACGTCGGAGGTTACGTGAGCGTCCGGTTTCCAGGGCGCAGTCCTCCTTCGTCATATAAGCCAGCGCGATCAGGAGGCCGGTCAGCATGGCTCGATCACTGATACGCACCACGCCGAGTGCGTTGTGTTCGTATTTCTTGCGCAGTACCCAGCAGTTGAAGAACGTACCCTTCCCATCACTGAAGCGGCCCGCCCAGGCTTCGCCAAGCTGCTGGCTGTAAACGTGGCCTTCCTGGTGTTTGTGGCCGTCGAGAAAAACCATGAGATGGAAATGGATGCCACGACGGAAACCGCCTTCGCGCTTCACGATCCACCCCTTGACGTCAGGTTCAATGAGGCGATTCTCCCGTAAGGCACGCAGGTACTGGCTGACGCACCATTCTGCGCGATCTGACTCTGACCAAGCGTGACTATCAGGATGGATGTAAAGGTCAATCCTGAGTACCAGGAGCTTTGAGTACTTCTCGAACAGGCTGCCAGCATAAGCCCAGCAGGATTTCAAATTCTTACGCTCGCTCCTCTCGTGATTGAGAACCACCGTCCTGAACCGTCTGGAATTGCAGACGCGTTTTACAAATCCGGCTGCCCGGTCAAACGCATTCCGAATCGTCGGCTCGTTGACGTTGGCCCATTCCTCGGGATAGAAGTCGCTCAGCCTCTCGGCAATCTGCATGCAGGCACGGATCATCACCGTGATGTGGGGGTTGGGGATGGCGTGAATGACCGTGTAGGGCTCACCTTCAGCCAGCCCGGCCATCGTTCCATCTGCTTTACGGAAGGAGTGACCCTTCATATGGAAGCCCTGTTCGGCACGCTCCACCAATGGCAATGCGTTTGCGCACAGTAAGCGCACGTCATTTCCCAGGGCTGTCAGTTTATGCGCCATACCGCGCACGGATTTGAAAGGTGCGACCATAGCACCGCTACCGGTAGCCAATCGTTTAGCCGTCCTTTCAAAAGTTCTAAGATACATTTGCCAATCGTAGTCTTCCGTGATAACAGCTTTCCCATCTGCCGTGTGCCACATGCCTTTGGCGATATGCGCGTGCTGCCTCTCTCCTTCTTTGATGGCTCGCTCAATATGCTCGTCAGTAACTTCGTTATAGTTCATGATGTTTTTCTCTATGTGTTTGTTTATGTGCTTATTGACCTTATTTAAGGTGCAGTCACTGGTGGAATGTAGACAGACGACCCACAGCTGCCTCCATCACAAATCAATGGACTTGCTTGATGGAGCTATTGCCTGATACTAGTAACGGTGATACAAAGCCATTAGATATAGTTCCTGAATTCGCAATACGTTAATTTGCCCCAAGGCTAGTTATTCGACATGGACTTCCTCCGGATAGACGAGAGATTCGGTTCCGAGAGCTTCTTGCTGACTTGGTGCGACATTTCATGGGCGGGGCGCGAATCAACCCACCCAAGGATGTCGGCACGCCGCCAGCCGATCGCGGATCGCACTCCAGCTCCATTTCCGAGACGGATAGGCTTGGGGAACTCCGGGTCGAACCACTGCCCCTCGGAGTCCAAGAGATTCCGAATGGTGGACGGACTCAAGCCGATCTGGGCAGCGACTTCGTCGATGCGCAGCACCAGCCTTGGTTGTACATTCCACTTCTTGAGCGAATCGCCAATCGCTTCTCGGACGGCCTGGGCAATGACTCCCGACAGTACCTGCGGGGAACAGGGATCTCTTGCATCGTACATATTGCGGCTCTGCGGTGGTGATGCTGGAATACTGGAGCCGAGCTTGTGGTTTGGCGATGTACGAAATCCGCACTTCCATGGGGAGCCAAAGTCCGACGACCCGCTAGGCCGCACCACGACTAGCTTTCCACGACTGGAGAAGTGCGGAAGCCCTCCGCACCCTCGCCCCCCTTACCCCCTCCGTCGAGTTAGTTCTAAGCCGTCGAGTTAGTTTTCCGACCTTCGAAAGGCGTTAACCAAGCAAAAAAGGCGCTGCTAGCCTGAGTAGTGACGACTCACGCTGAGCGCGTCCGAGGGCATGTGGCCGGCTTACCGGTTCTTCCGCCCGATGCGATTGTCGGGGATGCGCTGCTGTGCAGCGACGGCAGCGCCAAAAAAAGGCGTGACGCCCGAAGAGCGTCACGCCTTTTTGATGAATAACGACCTACACCGACGTTACATGCAATTGTACCTTGGCACCGTCACCCACTTAAAATTCAATTCCCCGCACTCATCCAGATCATCTGCGATACGGACCAAGACGTCCCCATCTCTCACCTCGGGGGCCAAACTCGGGATGTGTACTCCTGCACATATTCAACAGCCCCGATACGGACCTCGCCCGCATCGCTGTAAAAAAGGCTCGCGAACTCTTCGATCAACTCCCCCTTGGCTGCAAAGATCATCTCCTCCCGAGAGGCAAAAAACGAATCGGTTCCGCCCCTCACCAACTCCTGGTATTCCCAATTCTGGTCACTCAAGTCACGCAGCATCATAGGCACCCTCGCTAACGGCGCGCACGATGAATCGTGCGCACGAAAATGTTAAACAAGATGGATTGCCTCAATCTGCTTGCGCTGCAAGGTGCAGCGTGCTCGGTCCGACGTTCCGGCTCTGTCTTCAGAGTTTGGGGCGATGGCAGCCTACACCAAACTGCGAAAATGGCAACCCCCTATAGGCCAGCCAGGAAGTTACCATGATCTGCTGGGGACGCAGTAGCAGTTGACGTTTTTTCAAGCTGGAGCGCCGCCGCCTGTGCAGTCGTGTGCCTCGCTCGTCGGTTCCGCCAGACACTCTGGGTCGGCTTCCGCCTGACACCTAGTCGGTTTGGGCCAGACTCGCTCGGCAGACAGAGTTTGCCGGGGCTAATGCGCTATGTGAATCGGGGAATGGACTGGAGGCGTGTAGGCGACAACCCACTGTTCAGCTTCGATGGATTGCCGGCTGCATACGAGGCCGGAGCAAGGCTGGCCTCTCTTTTTCGGCCGCTCTTAGGCACAGGCGATGGCGTCCCCCCTGGGCGAGGTGGGTTTCCATGTGCCGGACCCGATGGCTTGCCGGTCTTTCTGGAGCGTGTACGCGGATCATCCCACTCGCATCGCCCCGTGGATGGCGGGCGATTGGGGCGGCAACTGCATGTGTCTGCGCAACAGATCTGGCAGGAAGGTAATAACTGGGCTTGGGCACTATGCTTAGATCCGTCAGATCAAGCAGGCCCCGACATGTGCTATTCGGCGCAAATTTTGGCGGACTTCAGGAAATACGAGCGCTTCGGCGGAAAACTCGCTCTTAAGGAATTCACCAAGCTCGCGGGCTGGACCAAGAAGAAGGGCAGCTGGGTCAAGGTTGTCCCGAAGGCGTTGCGACGCGCGATGACCGATGCCACCAGTGGCGTGCTGGACATTGGCACGGTCGAATTGGCTCGCGATGCAGAATCTGAAGCAATCGCCTTGATCGCGTCTGAGATCGGCGTCCAGGAAGCGCGCCTCGTCGAGGCGAGCGCCAAGCTCGCGTCAGGTAAGCCGACCAAAAAGGCCGAGAACGACCTCCGCGTTGCGACCAACAAGCTTGAGGCAGGAAGGAAAAAGCTGGAAGATTTGGCGTTACCTGCGCCGGCCGATGGCATCGACAGAATCTGGCCTGGCCACTTCGCTCCGGTAATGATCCGTGATCCTCAAACGGGCGAGCGTATGGTCGTTCCGATGCGCTACCGCTGTCGCCTGCCGGGCTGGACAGAAACCGATGAGATCGAGAAGCCAGGCACGTACAACGCGCGGCGTGACAAGCTTTCGACCGTGTGGCGCAAGGTGTTCGGCTACAACCACGGCATCATGATCGTGGATCGCTTCTACGAAAGCGTGTATCTGCACAATCTGCAGCAGCGTGCTCTAATTCCAGGTGAGCGCGAGCAAAGCGTGGAGATTCTGTTCAAGCCTTCGACTGGTGAATACCTGTTCGTTGCCTGTCTCTGGACCTATGTCGAGGCAGTCGGCGACGATCCCGGGTTCTACACGTTCGCCGCGATCACCGATGACCCGCCTCTTGAAGTGGTTGCGGCTGGCCACGACCGGTGTCCCGTTCCCATTCAGGGAGACGACATCGACGCATGGCTCGACCCAAGCATGAACGACTACGCGAGCATGTATGCGATCCTCGATCGACGTGTGCGGCCGTATTACGAACATCTGCTAGTGCAGCAGAAGTAGTTGTAATTCTTCCGTAGCTCTCGCTCTGCGCCCGGGTCAGTCGGAACGCGTCCGTAACGCCGCTGGCATTCCGCTGACATGGCGCGATCCGAACCTGTAGCGGCTAGGCGCTTCGGCGCGCATTTTCCCCATCTTTCGCGACAACGCATAGAGCCTGGCTGTGAAGCCAGGCTCTATGCGTTTGTGCCCATCACAAGGAGCCACCTATGAAAGTTGTTCGATCCACGGCCTACACCCGCTATAAGCTCGACAGCGAAACAACAGAGCAGGACGTGCTTGCCGCGGCCGAAGGCATCCTCGGGGAAAGGCTCAAACGTCAGGGCAGCATCGACAGCCCGACCGATGCCAACGACTTCCTGCGCATGCGCCTGGGTGCCCTGTCGCATGAAGAGTTCCACGTTCTCTGGCTGGACAATCGGCATCGCATCATCGACTGCCAGAAACTCTTCAGCGGTACCGTCGACGGCGCCAGCATCTATCCCCGTGAGGTTGTACGGGCGGCGCTGAGCGTCAATGCCTGCGCAGCCATTCTGGCGCACAACCACCCCCAACGGAATCGCCGAACCGAGTGCCGCCGACCGGACTATCGCCAACGAGCTTCGTGACGCTTTGCGATTGATCGGGGTGCGGATTCTGGACCACATCGTCGTGGGTGACGAGTGCGTCAGCATGGCTGTCCGGGGACTGATGTGATGCAGGCGCTCACTGCCGCCCTGCCCTCAATCTGCGAACACGGATGGCTCGCGTATCAGTGACTTCGATTCAACGAGATCTCAGATCCATATTACCCCCGTGAAGTCCATGGTCTTTGGCTTCGCGTCTGGACGCTCCGTATCGCAGCGTTCGCAAAGGATACCCGACGACATGAGCGGCAAACTCGACACGGTCTACTGCATCCTGGTCGTTGCTACGGCAGTTCTGGTGGGCATCGTCAAATGCACCCACTGCGGTGGCTTCAAAGCCCCCTGATCCGATCCAACACACGCGCAGCGCACAAGGCCCGGCATGTCCGGGCCTTGTGCGTTTATGCCGCCAACTTACGAGGAAACGACAATGCATCTGGTTGAAACGATGGCCTACGCCGGCGAGAAGCCGTGGCACGGTCTTGGCAACAGATTGGCCCCGCAGCAATCCATCGACACGTGGAAGCAGCAGGCGGGCATGGACTGGCAGATCGAAGCGTCCGAAGTCCGCTACATCTCCGGCAACAACCACATGGGCGTGATCAACGCCTTCCCGGAGCAGAAGGTGCTGTACCGTTCGGACACCAAGGCGCCGCTGGCCGTGGTCTCCAAGCGCTTTCACGTGGTGCAGCCCGGCGAGATTCTGGAGTTCTATCGCGACCTGACCGCCTGTAATGGCTTTGAACTGGAGACGGCCGGCGTCTTGCGTGAAGGTCGCAAGTTCTGGGCGCTGGCAAAGACCGGCCAGAGCACCACGCTCAAGGGCCGTGACCGCGTCGACGGCTATCTGCTGCTGGCCACTGCCTGCGACGGGACGCTGGCGACCACGGCACAGTTCACGTCGGTGCGTGTGGTCTGCAACAACACCTTGTCGATTGCGCTGGGGAACGCCAACGGTGCCATCAAGGTACCGCATCGTAGCCAGTTCGATCCCGATGCGGTGAAGCGCCAGCTGGGCATCACCGTGTCGTCGTGGGATGGCTTCGTCGCCCGCATGAAGGCGCTGGTGGAGCGGCCGGTCGACCCCGATACGGTCGAAGGGCTGTTGCGTCGGGTACTCACCTACGCCGCGCCGGACGGCAAGGCCGTGGTGGTCAACGAGCAGGCGCTTGCCACCGTCCGTTCGTTGTACGAAGGCGGCGGTCGCGGTGCGTTGATGGCGTCCAGCCGGGGCACGGCGTGGGGTGTGGTCAACAGCGTGACCGAGTTCGTCGATCACCACCGCCGGGCGCGTAGTGACGATCACCGCCGCGATGCGGCGTGGTTCGGTCAAGGGGCGCAGATCAAGCAGCGTGCCTGGGACGAAGCGCTGAAGTTGCTGGCCTGACGGAGATCGACGATGGGACTGGATATGTACCTGGAAGCCAAGCGGTACGTTGCCCCCTGCGATCCGCGAACGGAACCGATGCGCCGCGCCATTGGTGCGGCCATCGGCTATATGCCGCCAAAGGAGAAGCCGGGCCAGGATGCCTCCCTGCTGGAAGTCAGCGGGGTGACGGTGCGGGTGGGCTACTGGCGCAAGTTCGATGCCTTGCACCGGTGGTTTGTGAGCAACGTGCAGGAGGGCGTCGACGACTGTCGACCGGCGTTCGTTTCGGTAGACACCTTGATCGAGCTGGAAGAGCAGCTCGAACGGGCAAGCGACGACTCGGCCAGCGTCAGCGGGCGTTTCACCGCTGACGCTAATGAAACGCTGGATGGCGGCGAAGTCGATTACACGTTGAAAGTCCTGCATCACGCCAAGCAATTGCAAGAGCAAGGCTGGGACATCTACTACAGCGCCAGTTGGTAGCGACACCTTGAGAACCAACCACCCACCACCCGACTGATGCCCATGCGTCGGTCGGGCTTTTTTATGCCCGGAGGAAACCGATGAGCAAGCAAAACGCGGCCGTGAGGCTGGTTGATACCAAGAAACTGCCCTATGGGCAGTGGCTGGATGTGCGCAGGAACGGCATCGGCAGCTCGGATGCCGCCGCCGCGGTAGGGCTGTGTCCGTACAAAAGTCAGCTCGAACTGTGGATGGAAAAAACCGGCCGCACGCCGCCGGACGAAGTACGGCCCGGTCAGGACGATCCGCGTTACTGGGGCACCCTGCTGGAACCGATGGTGGCGACCGCCTACCAGGAGCGCACCGGTCACAAGGTGCGCAAGCTCAATGCCGTGCTCCAGCATCCAACGTTCCCCTTCATGCTGGCGAACATCGACCGCGAAATCGTCGGCGTGCCCGGCGTGCAAGTGCTGGAGTGCAAGACCGCCGGCGAGTTCGGCGCACGGCTGTGGAAGGACGGCGTTCCCGAGTACGTCCAGTTGCAGGTACAGCACCAGCTGGCCGTGACCGGCAAAGCCGCTGCCGACGTGGCTGTGCTGCTGTGCGGCCAGCAACTGGAAATCCACCGCATCGAACGGGACGACGAAGTGATCGCCCGTCTGGTCGTGCTGGAAACCCGGTTCTGGGACTACGTGGAGAAGGACATCGAGCCGCCGGCCGATGGCAGTGAATCGGCGGCCAAGGCCCTGCGGAAACTGTATCGAGGCAACGACACCAGCCTGGACTTCTCCGGCGATGAAGACCTCGGCCGTGCCTTCGATGCACTGACAACGCTCAAGGGTGAGCTGGAAGCGATGGAGCATGAAGCCGAATCGTTCAAGCAGATGATCCAGCAAGCGATGGGCGATGCCAGTAAGGCGGTCTTCGCTCATGGCGAGGTGACATTCAAACGGGCCAAGGACAGCACCACGCTGGATACGAAGCGGCTGATGGCCGAGTGCCCGGATGTTGTCGCCATGTACTCGGCGACTCGCCCTGGCTCTCGTCGGTTTGTGTTGTCGCGGTCTCCCAACAACTGACAGAGGACAACGACATGTTGAAAGGTTTGGCTATTACCCCGCCCGTGATCGGGCGGATTTCCATTGGCCGGGTGGTGGAGCGCAACGGCAAGCGCCTGCCGGAGAAGGACGACCAGTTCACCCTGACCAGCCAGGTGCAGGGGCGCGACGGCTGGTTGTTGCATCCACTGGACGAGAAATTGCGCAAGGAAGCCGAGGGTCAGAAGTTGCGCGCAATCCCGGTGCGGCTACTGTTCAACGACCCGGGCCTCAACCTGCGGGCGGACTATTCCCTGTTTGACCGCACCACGGGCCGACCGGTCTGCGTGGGCAACGGCGAGACCTGCCGGCGCACGGGCAAGGAAGGTGTAGCTACGATGCCCTGCCCGGGGCCGGATGCCTGCGCGTTCTCGCAAGGGGCATGCAAGGCCTACGCACGGCTGAACGTGGTCGTGGGTGATGACGATGCGCTGGGTAGCTTCGTGCTGCGCACCACGTCCTTCAACACCATCCGCACGCTGGCGGCACGGCTGGAGTATTTCAGCGCCGTGTCCGGCAGATTGCTGGCCTGCCTGCCACTGGAACTGAAGCTGCGTGGCAAATCAACCACGATGAGCTATGGGACGCCGATCTACTACGTCGATCTGGTGGTGCGCTCTGGGCTCACGTTGGAGCAAGCCATCGCACAGGCGCGGGAGCTGGACGAACAGCGGCGGGCCTGCGGCTTCGACCAGGGTGCGCTGGACGAGTCCGCACGCAGGGGCTTCGCCAACGGTGCGTTTGAGGAACTGGAAGAAGACGTGCCGGCAGTGGTGGAGGAGTTCTACCCCGAAGGCGAGAGCGCGGCTGCGGATCACGGTAGTGGCGCCTCGAATGGTGCCAGCACCTTGCGCGGCAAGCTCGAAGCGCGCGTGGCAACGGCGAGCTCGCACTGAGCGAAAAGGAGGTGATGGTGATGTTTGGTTTCGTCGGCGGCTTGGTCGTGTATGGCTTTGCGCTGTATGGCCTCGCGAAGTATTTGCTGGGCAGCAAAGAAGATGACGACCAGTGATGGTGGGTAGTCGGGCGAGGGGCAGGGGCGTAGGCTCCTGCCCCTCGCGGGCTGGCGACTTCTTTTTTTGTCGGTGCGGCTCCACTGCAACCCTCCAACCATCGTCGGCGGATTCAACTTCGAAGTGCAGCACCCTAACCGATGAAGTGGCGCAGGTGCGGTAGCCTGCGCAACTTCACCGCCAAGCGGAGTTGCCCAAATCGACATATCTCCTACCTTGGATGGATCAGTGTGCTGACGCCAAGCACCGCTATGCGGGCAACGTCTTGCAGTCGAGCTGGCCGCGCAAGCCAATGAGCTCGGGCCATCCACTTCGCCCATCATCCTAGGTCGTGTGTGCGGCACGGCCATATAAAGTCGTAGGTCAGCGCTTGGGGATGTTGGCAGTGGCCTTGCAGCCTTCCTGGAAGCGTGAGCAACCGTAGAACGGGCCATTCCTGCCGTTTTTTTCCTGGATCACGCCCTTCCCGCATACGGGGCAGGTTTGCCCGGCGACCACCGGCACCGTAATCCGCTGTGAGCATCGCACGATGGCCGGATCGGTCAGCTTGCACGTCTGGTCGCAGGCCGGAAAGCGCGAACAACCCAGAAACGTGTCATCGCCACGCGGCACCATGACGCCACCGCAGTCAGGTCGGGCGCACGGCTCTACCCCCTCTCCGCCCAAAGGTTCGATTACAAGGTGGTTGCGCTTGACCAGTTCTACCAAGAACTGGGATGGCTGGGCCAGCGTTGTGTAGAAGCGCACCTGTTTGCTGGCCCGGGTCATGGCCACGTAGAACAGGCGGCGCTCTTCGGCGAACGGGTAAGGGTCAGGCGCGGGCATGGCCAACTGGAGCGCGGGGTCGTCCTGGATCTGGCTGGGGAAGCCATGAGTGCCTTGGAGAACATTGAGGACGAAGACGTACTCGGCCTCCAACCCCTTGGAGCCGTGCGCGGTCCTGAAGTCGATCTTCAATCGGTCGCCGAACCGCTGCTGCCACTGCGCCAACGAGTCCGGGATGTCGCGCCGATAGCGGCCCAGTAACAGGATGGTGATGTGGGCCCCCTTGGCCGGCTTGAGCTTGCCTGCCACAGCGTAGCAATGCATGTCGGCCAGTTGCTGTTCGATGTAGCCGGGGATCATCTCGTCCTCGACAAACCCGTAGGCCAGCATGGGCGTTTTAGTCAGCGGATTGGTCGTTTTGACTGTTTTCTTGATCTGGGCGGGGTTGACCTGAATGAATTGGCTGGACACGTCGCACAGGTGCTGCGGGCATCGGAACGTCGTGTTGAGCGTCAGACGCGTGGCGAAGTCGAAGGTCTTCTCGAACTCCGTCATGACGGAGATATCGGAGCCGGCAAACCGATTGATGCCTTGCCAATCGTCGCCGACCACACACAGGTGGGTGGGCACGCCTGGGTTGCCGGCCAAGGCCTTCAATAGCCGGATGCGGGCGCGGGAACTGTCCTGGAACTCGTCGGCCAAGATGAGAATGTACGGGCTTTTGTAAGCCCCAGACTCCACATGCGCAGCCGCCTGTATCAGCATGTCCTCGAAGTCGATGAACTGGCCCTCCCGCAAGCGACGTTCCCATTCACTCGCGATGCGCTCGTAGAGGGAAAGGTACATGCGCAAGCGTGCGCCGTAGCCGTCCTTGGACTGCTCCTTCAAGGCCGCCTGCAGTTGGACGTGGGTCAGGCCGTTGTTCTTGACGTGCTGTTGGAACACCCGGAACGACCTAGCCAGGTCCTTCTCGTCGACAGGGGGCAACCCGACGTTTTTTCGCGTGGGATCGAATACCGGCTGGACGCCGCGAGCGATCAACGCCTGTTCCAGAGCGGGGATGGCCTGCCCGGTCAGCAGCCCGTGCGATGTGGTCTCGACCAGCGCGGTGCCCTTGTCCACGTGGAGTTGGCGTTTCCACTCCACGCCTTCGAGGTAGTCCTTGAACTCCTTGGGTGCCTCGCCCTTTTCGTTGAGCGCGAAGTGTTCGTGGTAGAGGTTGGCGTCGGGGTAGTAGAAGTCGGGGAAGTATTGGCGATACTGGCTGTCGGCCGTGTCGTGTTCATAGGCCCGCTCGTAGTCGTACCTGATACCGTTGTAGAACAACCAATTTGCGATGATTCGCTCTTCCTTACTCTTGACGATTTCGCCGTGGGCGGTGAGGAACCCTCTCCGGCCGTCGGCATAGGCGTCGGGCTCTTGCCGATGGCCCCACTTGCCGACATCGCGTGCATAGATCGTGCGGAACTGATCCCAGTCGCGCTTGAATGCCGCATCCTGGCCCGCCAAGGTCTTGATGATGTCGGACACTTCGCGGATATCGGCGCCGGGGTTGTCAGGGCTCACCCAGGGCGCAAGCGACGGCCTCTTGCCGGTGGCCTTGCCGATGACATTGATGCCGAAGGCGTGGAACGTGTTGGAGCGCACCTTGTCCACGTGGGGCACGCCACGCAGTCGCTCGGCGATACGCTGCCCTACTTCTTCGGCAGTGGCTGTATTAAACGCCAGCAACAGGATCTGTTCCGGCGTGGCCAATTTTTCGTGGAGGGCGTAGCCGGTCTTGGCCACCATGGTGGAGGTTTTACCCGAGCCGGCGGCGGCCACGACCATGACGCTGTCGTCCATGCAGATGCAAGCATGAATTTGTTCGTCGGTCAGCGGGTTCTTCTCCACTGTGTTGAAGAAATCCCTGCGCACCACTTTCTGGCGTGCCAGGTGGCTCGCATTCGCCTTATCGAACCGGAGCCGCAAGGTCTCTTCGGGCGATGGCTCACCGACCGCCTGCCTCCAGGTCTTGCGAGGGTGCTTGGGCGCGGGGTGCTTGGCCAGGAACCGGGAGACAGTTCCCTTGGAAATCCATCGACCACTGCCCATTATGACCGACAGATGCGCATCCCACTGCTCGAACGCGTCTTGAAACCTGTCGTCTTCCCGCTTCTGGTTAGCCCGTCGTTCGGCTTCCAAGGCGGGATCGACCTTCGGCTTGGCGCGACGGGGGTTTATGTTGCCAAAGATCGTCCCGATGAGCCAGAGAAGCCCAATGACTATCAGAAACTCCATCTATTTCCCTGCCCCTAGCCGCGATTCCAGTCTCTTTGGGATCATCTTGCCACGGGAACACAGGGGAGGGGCTGGCATCGCCTTCCTTGGTCCGGACTGCCACCCTGGGGAACTTCAGCAAATCGACGATGAATACGATCGGGATGATCCAGCGGAAGTGGCTGGGGAGACTGGTCATCGACGTTGGCAGGACATTCATCGCATCCCTCGCCGGTCACAAGCCCCCGGTGTGGTTGGTGGGTCAGTGAAGATGAGCTTGATGCGCCGTGCCTGGCGAAGCGCCCAGTTCGTCGGTTCCACCAAGACTATGTTCCGTGTCGGCTTGCGCCTGACAGGCAGTCGGATCGGTCCAGACTCACCGGGCACCACCAAGATGCCACCAAAAATAGGCGTGGGGCCATCGGCGGAAGGAGCTGCGGCGTGTAGGCGTTGTCCGCGCCAGCTCGCAGGCCACCTCACCGTCTTGAAGGGCTGATCTCTATGGGCGCCACTGCAGCCCTCACCACGACATTCGATCTGTCAATGAGGGTACGTGTTCGACGAGAGTCGTGCTGACTCGAAGATATTCGCTGCCCCACCACTTGCGAGCTCCACACCGTTACAGTAGAACTCGGCATTATGGGCGTCGACAGCGTACCTTCCTATCCCCGGTGCCAATGTGACCTGAGACAACTACCTCATCGCCATTACTGAAGGTAGGCTCATCTCATGGACACCCCAGCATCAATGATTTCCCCCTCGTCTTCCACGGCGGCAGTATCCTCGACCACGGTGCATGCCTCGACCGAAGTGCCGGAGGCGACACGCCGGCGGTTCACGCTCGGCTATAAGCGCAAGATCGTCACCTTGGCCGCAGGACTGCCCGACGGTGAGCTCGGCGCTATGCTGCATCGTGAAGGGCTGTACTCCTCGCACCTGACCCATTGGCATCGCCAGGTTGCAGCGCTGGACGCGCAGACGGCGGAGCCCAAGCGCGGACGCAAACCCGATCCCGCGCGCCCGGAGAAGCTTCGGATCAACCAGCTCGAACGCGACCTGGCGCGTGCGCAAAAGCGGCTGGCGCAAGCCGAAGCGATCATCGACGCCAAAAAAAACTCTGTGCGTTGCTGGGCCTGCCGAGCGGCGAGGAGCAGCCATGAGTGCGCTGCCGGCGTTATCGGCCTTGGTTGGCGTTGTGCGGGCGTGTACCAGCTTGGGCCTGTCACGGGCGACGCTACACCGACAGCGCAGGCCCAAGGTGCGGACGGCGGTCACCCGCACGCCACCGCTGAAGCTCGATGCCGCCGAGCAGGCGGCTGTGCTCGGCGAACTGATGAGCCCGCGCTTTGTCGACCGCGCACCCCAACAGATCTACGCCGTCTTGCTCGATGAGGGGCGTTACCTGTGTTCGGTGCGCACCATGTACCGCTTGCTGGCCGCGCAGAAGGCGGTGCGTGAGCGGCGCGAGCAACGTGTGCATCCGGTGTACGCCCGTCCCGAGCTGCTGGCCGAGGCGCAGAACCAGTTGTGGTCGTGGACATCACCAAACTCAAGACGACGGTGAAATGGACGTATGTCTATCTCTACGTCGTGCTCGATGTGTACAGCCGCTACGTCGTCGGCTGGCTGCTGAGTACGCGTGAGTCCGCCGCGCTGGCGCGCGAACTGGTGGAGCAGACGGCGTTGCGCGAGGCGGTCCCCAAGGACCAACTCACGCTGCATGCTGATCGCGGTGCGCCGATGCGCTCCAAGACGCTGGCCGGGCTGCTCGTCGATCTGGGCATCGAGGCCAGCTTTTCCCGACCCCAGCAAAGCAACGACAACCCTTACAGCGAGAGCCTGTTCAAGACCACCAAATATGCCCCCTTCTGTCCGTTCTTAGTCGAAATCTCTGCTTCCGACCAGCATGCGAATTACATTTTCAGCGAAGCGATCGGACTCAGCGTCTGGGTCAACCACCGCCAGATCGTATCGAATGGAAAAGAACTTCTTGCCTGATGCGGTTTCACCAACATACCTAGACGTATCCTCTTCTACTGCGGGACAGACGAAACCGCCGACGCTTACCCCCATGGCATCCATGAAAGAAAGTACCTCATAGCGGTCCTGTTCCTTGGGGGAAGGTTTGTATTTAACGTCCAACAATGCAACCACCGAACCGTCTCGCCAGATAATGATGTCCGGGTGGACAGAGTACTGCCCTGCGTCTGTAAAAAGTGGTCTTGGGGTTCGGTTGCCATCTTGGACCTCATAACCTAGTGGCCGAAGCCGGTCCGCTAACTCTCTCCGGAGAAACGCCTCGAACACGGCTGACACATCGACTATCAAGGAATCCAGTCGAACAAAACCGTCAAATGCAATATCGGGCAGTGAGTTTTGAAGAATAAGTAGCGATGCCCAAAGGGGGTCGCGATAATGTGGCAACCGAGGTGATAACGCACGGATGCGCTGGGAAAGCCGAGTGACCAAATCACTCTGCATCCCATCCCAAACCGCGACAGGCCAGAGGTCGTGAAGAATAGCCTTTGCTTCCGCGATTATGGGGTTCCGGCGATCATTTCGCTGAAACCAATCTGTCGTCTGCGTAAGTGCGCTTTTTAGAGCGATGTTCTCGATGATCGACGGTGAAAGTATGCTTAGATCGAATTCGTGCCGATACCGGACTCCTTTCGATGCGTGGCGTCGGATTGTGTCCGACGCCAATAGCCTGCCGCGCCAAGGCGACGGATTTAGCGGCCGAATATACTCCTTCATGAAACCGCGTTTGGCTATGAGCTTCGCGCCATCAACCAGTGATCGGCCGAAGACCCTTTCGACGTTAGCGACCGTGGTGAATCTCGGCAAATACCCACGTGAAAAACTAGAGATCGCGGTCGGGATAACCCCGGATCTCACAAGCATATAAGACAGGTTTGAAATTGTCGCTCTTGGCTTGACGCGAACGGAAAGATCAGCGGTGAGAGGAATAGTTCCAACGTATTTCGTCGTACGAAGCGTAATCTGTCCGCCCTTCAATGTTGCGGATAGATAGCCCCTTGTCGTTATGCGCTCGTCGAGTCGCAACTCTCCGTCCTTAAGGAGTGCACTGACACGGATCGAAAGGTCTCCGAACTCTTCGCACTCAATTATCTCAAGCATCGTCGGCTGCACCTTCGATTCGCCGGATCAGGGCACCGAAGCTTGCGGCCAAATTGTCAATTGCACCGTCGTTGAGCTCAATAGCCTGCCCGGCAGTCGGCTTCATTCTGTATCGCCACACCAGCTTCAAGTGCTCAAGGTTCTTCACGTCGGCAAAGAACGAATGCCCGATGCCGAAGGGCACCATGCGCTGTACAGTCTCAAACCACTGACCAATTTCCGTGATTTGGGCGGGAGTAAAACCAGCCGAGCTCTCTAAAAGCTCCTCAGCAACCTCGCGCGAAGGCGCAACTTCGATGTGGTCGAAACGACGCACGAACGCGGCATCGACTTGCGTAACGCTTCGATCGTATGGATTCATCGTCCCCAAGAAAATGAGATTGTCGGGGACCGAACTAAGTCTGCCGGAAAAAGGTAGCGTAAACTGTTCGCCCCGATATGTCCTCTCAATGTAAGTTAGGAGTTCGCCGAATACGCGCGCTGGATCTCCGCGGTTTATTTCGTCAACGATGATAACCGCTAAACCATTATTTGCTTTAAGCTCCTCCGCGCGTTTACAGGCGAGCAGGAAAGTCTTGTCAACGATCTGAAAGCCAGACGTCGACGACTGATCTGGCCGATAACCCTCTACAAAGTCTTCGTAGCCGTAGGACGGATGAAACTGAACCTTAAAAATATCAGTGTCAACATTCTGAACCAAGTGTTTAGCAACGCGCTTTGCGTAGTAGGACTTTCCGGTGCCAGGAACCCCGGTAAAAATAATGCCAGATGTACCTAGCGAAAGGAGCTGTTGAACCTGCACCAAAATCGGATCATCTAGGTGCATCGCTGCAGGCGATGGTGTCGCGGCCGGAATAGACGACGCTGACGTTACATCATCGACAAGAGCTGATTTGATTGCCGCCTCGTAGTCCTGCGGGTGCTGCGCATCTTCAAAGAGCTTAGACTGCTCTTCGGGATGAAAGACGAAGAGGCTCTCGAAATCGACGTCCCGCATGGGGAAGGTCTCTCGAAAGCGCTGCTCAAGAGCTCTCGCGTCATCGGTATCGTCGAAATTGTCGTCCCGGAACATCAGGACCGCGAGATCCAAGACAGGAGCCCGGTGAATCTCTTGGCCCTTGCTTAGAACCTTCTCGCGGAAGATGGCTGCAAAATTCTCGGAGAGCATCCAACTCTCCCCATCTGGCGAGTCAACTCGTTGCGCCGCCCCCCACTTACCCGCAAACGTATTCTTGCGGATGGTCGCGGAATTACTGTGGGGGAAACCCGCCTCTGCTCGACGCAATGTCACCGGGTTGAAATATGGCTTCGCCTCGTTGCCATCGTTCAAACGAAAATACTTATCCCAGAACTCAAACTCATGCGGCGTTTCGTTCATAAGCACCGCCTGACCCGGTGCAACACCAGCGCCTCTCTGGATGAGAGCCAGCATCGGAAACAGATGAGTTGCTCCCTGGGACTTGGCAACGTTCCGCCAATCCCCGATGTTGTTCAACGCAAGTGCAACACGATCAGCCCGAATTTTCTTCGACATCAGGCTACACGCCTAGCATTAGCAGACTCGAACTCCATAAGCGACTTCAAAATCTCATCCCCAATCGCACGCGCTAGGAGCGGCGGAACCGCATTTCCGATCTGTCGTGGAAAGCTTGCCCCCATGAACTGATAACGATCGGGGAAGCTCATGAAGCGCGCTGCCTCGCGATGGGAGATCGCCCGGTCCTCGAATGGGTGAAGAAATGGACCAGACGCGACATTTCTATAGTTGCAGGTAATGGTGTAAGCCGGTCTGGCTGGATCCAAGCGAAAGTACAGGGTGGTGCAATCCTTGCGCAGCGCGCCGGTGGAGATCGTCCGCATCTTCTTGAAGCGTTCTGGCAGCACTTTGACAGGGGCTGAACGAAGGCCGTGGCCCTGAGATATATGCCTTGCCAACGCCTGTGCCTGCTTCGATAACGGACGCCCCACGTGAGTCGTGATTTTCTTCGGAGCACCTGTCCGGCAGTAAGCCTGATACGGATTTTTCGGACGACAGACGTACGCACGAGCTTGATTCTCGTAATCATTGCCTATTAACGGCAAATCGCCAATTGCTTCGTCAACTGTCACATAGGGTTTCAAGCCTAATTTGGAATCCGAATGGGTGGGTTTAGGGAAGGAAAGACGAAGGTGGTCGAACCGTGTTCCGATGAACAGGATTCGGCGCCGCATTTGTGGAACTCCATAGTCGGCTGCAAGAACCTGGCTGAAGTCGGTGCGGTAGCCGATTTCCGCGAATGCGCCTTCGATTTGACGCCTGAACTCACCCTTCCCATAAGTGAGCATACCCTTGACATTCTCCATCAAGAACATCTTTGGCCGGACTTCGTCAACTAGTCGAACGAAGTGCTTAAAGAGAAAGTTTCTGGGATCGTCTTGCAGCCGCTTTCCGTGCGTACTGAAGCCTTGGCAACTAGGACCGCCTGCCAAGAGGTCTATGTCCGAAGTTCCCGCAAGGGCGATGAGCTGCTCACCCGTGACATACTCTACGTTCCCTTCAATCACAGGAACGCCAGGATGGTTGTAGCGGTAGGTCGCCGCCGCGTGCCTGTCGAAGTCCACTCCCACCACAGGCCGAAATCCTGCCTGACGTAAGCCTTCACTGAGACCGCCAGCGCCGCAAAAAAGGTCGATAACGACGGGGCCTGAGCCGCTTAGCATGATTACTCCATATTTGTTAGTGGTCGAACACACGCTACCCCATGATGCACTGGGTAAATATTCGCACAATGGGCCGCCGGAAACAATGAACCGCGCCGGCTCTTCCGCGTGAACTGACCCTTGGGGTTCGTTTCTAGCCCAAGTGCAATGCCACCTTCAGTAGCGTGCGCACGACATAGCCCAACACGAGTGCCTGTCGGCAAATACGAAAGCAGGAAGCATCCAGGACGACCCCGTTCTTTGCGTGCGTGATTGCATTGTCCGGATCCGGGTCTCACGCAACGCGACTGACAAGCGTCATGTTCGGCCCGCTGTTCTTTTGTGAGTCGAGACCCGTAGTTACCGCGTGACAATTCAGTTCCGCCTCTGGCGGGTAGACTGTAAGTCGTACAACTAAAAAGGTGCGCACCGCTTGGTGCGCACCTCTTCGTTTATAGCTGTATCCAGTGTAGACAGCTCAACCAAGCCCAACACGTCAGAACCAGAAACAACAACGGCTGGCATACCCAATGGCATACCAGCCGTCTTGTCTTGCGCGCAAGTTGCTTTAAATCAACAGCTTACGTTACTTCATTGGCGGAGAGAGAGGGATTCGAACCCTCGATCAGGCTTTTGACCCGATACTCCCTTAGCAGGGGAGCCCCTTCGGCCACTCGGGCATCTCTCCGGGGTTTTGCCGCATGACTGCGGAGCCGGCAAGGATACTGATCGGCGCGGCCCAGGTAAAGTCTTGAAACGGTGGTCAGTGGTCGCCGCTGTCGTCCGGAGCGCTGCCGGCGTCGTGTTCACCGCGGATTCGCTGGTAGATTTCCTCGCGATGGACGGCCACGGTTTTCGGCGCGTTGATGCCGATGCGTACCTGATTGCCTTTCACGCCAAGAACGGTGACGGTCACCTCGTCGCCGATCATCAGGGTCTCACCGACCCGGCGGGTCAGAATCAACATGATTGCTACTCCATAAAATGCTGCTGGTCACAGGCTTGCGGATTGACCCTGCCTCACCCCTGAGCGTGAGTCCATCCGCGGCTCGACGTTTTTGATCCGTCGAAGGCCCTACCGCCTTCCCGGCTCACAGCCAAAACACTCCTTAAGCGTCCTGACTGGCGGCTTTGCGCCTTTTGGCGAAAAACCGACCTCCGCGGATACTAACTGAGCACGATTCCCCGGTGCAATCGGCGCTGCAGCAGTCGTTAAGCCGAATCAACGCGAGGAAACCCAGTCGGCAAGACCCGCCAGGATCGCCGGCAAGTCGGCGCTGTCGGAACCGCCGCCCTGGGCCATGTCGGGTCGACCGCCGCCCTTGCCACCGATCTTCGCCGCGACATGGGCGACCACGTCACCGGCCTTGATCCGGCCCAGCGCCTTGCCGTGTACACCGGCGATCAGCGCGACCTTGCCGTCGGCAGCCCCGGCCAGCAGCACCACGCAATCGCCGAGCTGCTGCTTGAGCTGGTCGACGCTGTCGCGCAGCGACTTTGCGTCGAACCCTTCCAGGCGCGCAGCGACCACCTTGATGCCGTCGACGTCTGCAGCCGAGGCAGTCAGGTCGGCAGTGGCGGAACCGGCGGCCTTGCTGCGCAGCGAATCCAGTTCGCGCTCGAGTTTCTTCTGGCGATCGAACAACTGGCGCAGTTTTTCCACGGCGTCGTCGCCGCTGCTGGAGAGCAGACGGGAGAGATCGGCGAGGCGGCGCTCCTCCTCGGCGACATGCGCGAGCGCACCGTCGCCGGTGACCGCCTCGATGCGACGCACGCCGGAGGCGACGCCGGATTCGCCGACGATCTTGAACAGGCCGATGTCGCCGGTGCGGTTGACGTGCGTGCCGCCGCAGAGTTCGGTGGAAAAGTCGCCCATCTTCAGCACGCGCACTTCATCGCCGTACTTTTCGCCGAAGAGTGCCATGGCACCAGTGGCGATCGCCTCGTCGTAACCCATGCGGTGCACCTCGGCGGCCGCGTTGCGGCGCACCTCGGCGTTGACCATCGACTCGACGCGAGCCAATTCCCCATGGCTTACTGGCTTGGGGTGCGAGAAATCGAAACGCAGGCGCTCCGGCGCCACCAGCGAGCCCTTCTGGGTGACGTGGGTGCCGAGCACCTCGCGCAGCGCCGCATGCAGCAGATGCGTGGCCGAGTGGTTGAGCACGATCGCCTGGCGGCGCGCGGGATCCACCTGGGCGTCGAGCAGGTCGCCGCTGCGCAGCGGTTGCGTGCCGTGCCAGTGGCCGGCGTGGCCGAAGAACACGCCGCCCATCTTCAAGGTGTCGTCGACCGCGAAACGGCCGGACGTGCCGAACAACGTGCCGGTGTCGCCGACCTGGCCGCCGGATTCGGCGTAGAACGGCGTGCGATCCAGTATCAGCAATCCTTCCTCGCCCTCGCCCAACCGGTCGACATGGCGACCGCCGCGCACGATGCCAAGCACCTTGCCGCCGCGGTCTTCCAAGGCCTCGTAGCCGAGGAACACGGTAGGCGGCAGTTGGCTGGCCAGCTCGGCCGGCATCTGTCCCCTCGCCTCGAACTTGCCGGCGGCGCGGGCGCGTTCGCGCTGCTCGTTCATGGCCTGCTCGAAGCCGGCCATGTCGACGTCGAGGCCGCGCTCGCGTGCGATGTCGGCGGTGAGGTCGACCGGGAAACCGTACGTGTCGTAGAGGCGGAACGCCTCGGCGCCCGGGATGGTCTTGCCGGACTTCGCCGCGGCCTCGTCGAACAGCCGCATGCCGTGTTCCAGCGTTTCGCCGAAACGCTGCTCCTCGGTGCGCAACGCATCCTCGACGATGGCCTGCTTCTCTTTCAGCTCCGGATAGGCCTCGCCCATCTCCTCCACCAGCGGCGCCACCATCTTCCAGAAGAAGTCGCCGCGCACGCCGAGCATCCAGCCGTGCCGCAGCGCGCGGCGGATGATCCGGCGCAGCACGTAGCCGCGCCCCTCGTTGGAGGGCAGCACGCCGTCGACGATCAGGAAGGAACAGGCGCGGATGTGGTCGGCAATCACGCGCAGCGACTTGTTGGCCAAGTCGGGCGTGCCGGTGAGTTCGCCGGCGACGCGGATCAGGTGCGCGAACAGGTCGATCTCGTAATTGGAATGCACGTGCTGCAGGATCGCGGCAAGCCGCTCCAGGCCCATGCCGGTATCCACGCACGGCGCCGGCAGCGGGCTCAGCGTACCGTCGGGGGCGCGGTCGAACTGCATGAACACCAGGTTCCAGATTTCGATGTAGCGGTCGCCGTCCTCATCCGGCGAACCGGGCGGACCACCGGCGATGTGCGCGCCGTGGTCGTAGAAGATCTCGGTGCACGGGCCGCACGGGCCGGTGTCGGCCATCTGCCAGAAATTGTCGGAGGCAAACGGCGCGCCCTTGTTGTCACCGATGCGGATGATGCGCTCGACCGGCACGCCGATCTCGTCGCGCCAGATCGCGAAAGCCTCGTCGTCGGTGTGGTAGACGGTGACGGTGAGCCGCTCCGGCGGCAGCTTGAACACCTGGGTCAGCAGCTCCCACGCCCAGCCGATCGCCTCATGCTTGAAGTAGTCGCCGAACGACCAGTTGCCGAGCATCTCGAAGAACGTGTGGTGGCGCGCGGTGTAGCCGACCTGGTCCAGATCGTTGTGCTTGCCGCCGGCGCGCAGGCAGCGCTGCACGTCGGCCGCACGCACGTAGCCGGGTTTCTCGCTGCCGAGGAACACATTCTTGAACTGCACCATGCCGGAGTTGGTGAACATCAAGGTCGGGTCGCTGGCCGGCACCAGTGAACTGGACGGCACGATGGCGTGGCCCCGGGCGCGGAAGAAGTCGAGGAAGGCGGAACGGATTTCGGAGGTTTTCATGCGGATCGCGGTGGCTGGCGGCAGGGGGTCACACCGGCTTGGCGCCAATCGCTCCGCCACCGCCGGGTGGCGATGGATGTCAGGGAAGATCGTCGGCGTCGTCCACTTCGGCGTGGGTAACACGTCGTACTGTGGCGGCGGCAAAGCCGCGGCGCAAGAGGAACTGTGCCCGGCGGGCGCGTTCGGCGGGGTCATTCGTGCCCGCGCCACCGTAGCGCCGGCGCAGTTGGGCGGCGGCCGAGGCGTCCCAGTCGACCTCCGCCGCGTCCAGCAACTCGCGGATGCGAGCGTCGGCCAGGCCGTGGCTTTTCAGCTCCTGGCGCAGGCGCATGGGTCCGTAGCCCTGGGCAATCCGGCTGCGCAGCAGCACTTCGGCGAAGCGGTCGTCGTCCTGGTAGTGCTGCTCGCCCAAACGATCCAGCGCCGCAGCGGTTTCCTCGCTCTCGTAGCCGCCCTGGCGCAGCTTGGTCTTCAGTTCCTTGCGCGAATGCTCGCGGCGGGCGAGCAAGCCCAGCGCCTTCTCGTAGGCGCTGCGTTGGGGTTTGGTCGGGTTGCCCGCGCCAGGACGCTTGTTCATGTCATGGCCATGCAACCGCATACCGGGTACGGGCAAATTCCCCCCGCCGTTCTGCCTGGGCGTGGCGTGGCGAAGTCGAAGGGCGACCCTTCGACTCCGATCCTGCGGATCCACGCCCGGGCGGACCGGCCGGGAAGACATGCATCGTCGCGCCGAGATACGGCACCTGGCCAAAACGCGCATGGCCCGGGCGAGCCGGGCCATGCGCATGCAACGGAACGTCAACCATCACGGCTCACGCTTCCTCGAGCGCCTCTTCGGGACCGGCCGCGGCTGCCTTGCCCACCGGCACCAACAGGCGTTCGCGCAGCTGCTTGTCGATCTCGTTGGCGATCGCCGGATTGTCGCGCAGGAACTGGCGCACGTTCTCCTTGCCCTGGCCGATGCGGTCGCCGTTGTAGCTGTACCAGGCGCCGGACTTGTCGATCAGGTTCTGCGCCACGCCCAGCTCGATGATCTCGCCTTCGCGCGAGGTGCCCTCGCCGTACAGGATTTCGAATTCGCACTGGCGGAACGGCGGCGCCACCTTGTTCTTGACCACCTTGACGCGGGTTTCCGAGCCGATGATCTCGTCGCCCTTCTTCACCGCGCCGATGCGGCGGATGTCCAGGCGCACCGAGGCGTAGAACTTCAGCGCGTTGCCGCCGGTGGTGGTCTCGGGGCTGCCGAACATCACGCCGATCTTCATGCGGATCTGGTTGATGAAGATCACCAGGCAGCCGGACTTCTTGATGTTGGCGGTGAGCTTGCGCAGCGCCTGGCTCATCAGGCGCGCGTGCAGGCCGACGTGGGAGTCGCCCATTTCGCCCTCGATTTCCGCCTTCGGGGTGAGCGCGGCGACCGAGTCGACCACCACCATGTCCACCGCGCCCGAGCGCACCAGCATGTCGGCGATTTCCAGCGCCTGCTCGCCGGTGTCGGGCTGCGACACAAGCAGGTCGTCGACCTTGACGCCGAGCTTTTCCGCGTAGGTCGGATCGAGCGCGTGCTCGGCATCGATGAACGCGGCAGTGCCGCCGGCGCGCTGGCAGCTGGCGATGGCCTGCAGGGTCATGGTGGTCTTGCCGGAGGACTCCGGGCCGTAGATCTCGACCACGCGGCCGCGCGGCAGGCCGCCGACGCCCAACGCGATGTCCAGGCCCAGCGAACCGGTGGAAACCGTCTCGATCGCCTCGTTGACGCGGTCACCCATCCGCATCACGGCACCCTTGCCGAACTGCTTCTCGATCTGGCCGAGGGCGGAGGTGAGCGCCTTGCGCTTGTTGTCATCCATCGTTGGTATTCCGGTTGGGCGGTGAGTGGGAGGCATGATGCCCGGATCGAATCTCACGGGTTGCGATCATGCGGGCTCGGCCGCGCGCGGCAACGGGCCATGATCGGAACGTGCAGTATCCCACACTCGTCAAGCCGGTCCGGCAGCGCGCGGCGCCTCATTCCGTCAGGGTTTTCCGCAAGCCTTCGAGCGCCGCCGCCACGGTTTGCCGGCGCACGGCCTCGCGATCGCCGGAAAAATGGAACATCCGCGCATGGGCGTAACCGCCGCGGCGTTTCCAGCCGATCCAGACCGTACCGACGGGTTTGCCCGGCATGCCGCCGGTCGGACCGGCGATGCCGGTCACCGCTACCGCCACGCCGGCACCGAAGCGCGCCAGCGCGCCGGCCACCATCTCCAGCACGGTCTCTTCGCTGACCGCGCCGGCATGCTCCAGCGTGCGCGGGTTGACCCCGAGCAGGGCCTCCTTGGCCTCGTAGCTGTAGGTGACCACGCCGGCGTCGAACCAGGCCGAACTGCCCGGCAGGTCGGTCAGCGTCTTGGCGATCCAGCCGCCGCTGCAGGATTCGGCCGTGACCAGCATCAAGCGGCAGCGCTGCACTTCCACGGCCACCTCACCGGCCAGCGCCAGCAGTTCGGCATCGGTGGGAACGGACGGCATATCCATACGGGGCTCCGGGGATGGGGCGTGGTCGTCGCCACGCGCGAACGGCACCGTTCTACCCGTTCCGCGCGACCACGCCAAGACGGCGAGTCGGACGTCGGCGCAAGCCATTCAGCGTGTCGAGGAGTCCACCGACTCGGGCCGCGACCGGGACGGCGGCTTTCCGGCATCCCGGGGGCGGACTGCCGGAATCTCGCCGCCCGCGTCGGCGCCGTGTCGGCCAAGCAGGGTTTCCATCTGCAGTTGCAGGTTTTTCAGCGCCACCGTGTGACGGTGAAGCGCGGCCATGATGGCCCACAGCAGCACGCCGTTGACAATGAGCAGGATGCCAAGACTGGTGAGGGTCATCGGTATGGTTCCCGGTTGCAGCAATCGCGGACGCGTGGCGTCGCTTGTGGACATGGAATGGTCGCTCACCCGTCCGGTGGCGCGACGGATGGCCGGCTCGGCAGAGCCTGCAGGGGATTCAAGCACATTCCAGGCCATGACCACCGTGCGCGCGTGCACGTCTCCCCTGATGACGGTCACCCTGCCGGTTGCGCAAGCGCACCGCGCCGCGAAATCCGACGCGCGCAGCGGGTCATCTGCGCGCAGCCGATACCCCGCGCGGGGATCAGGCGAGCCGTCAGTCGACGGCGGCGGCGTGCGCCATGCGGTCGGGCTGCAGCAGTTCGCGGTATACCGCCAGCGTGCGTTCGATGACGAGGCGTTCGTCGAAATTCGCCAGTACCTTGGCCCGCGCGG
Source organism: Rhodanobacter sp. UC4448_H15 (assembly GCF_052978265.1). The sequence continues at coordinate 2,954,389 of NZ_CM129665.1, forward strand.
CGGCGCCCAGGCGGGCGGCCAGTTCGGGCGCATCGACCAGGCGGGCGATGGCGCGCGCCAACGCGGCGGCGTCATGCGGCGGAATCAGCAGGCCATCGACCTCGTTCGTCACTACCTCGCGACAGCCCGGCATGTCGGTGGTGATCAACGGTCGCGCGCAGGCGGCGGCCTCGATCAGCGATTTCGGCAGGCCTTCGCGGTAGTATGTGGGCAGCGCCACGATGTCCACCGAACGGAACAGCTCGCTGGTGTCGTCCACGTGCCCCAGCCACTCGATCACGCCTTCCTCCACCCACTGTTGCAGCGTGGCTTCCGGCACCGCCGCCGGATTGCCCCGATCGGGCATGCCGGCGAGCAGGAAGCGGATGCGGCGGCCGGCCCCGCGCAGCAGGCGCGCCGCCTCGACGTATTCGGCCACCCCCTTGTCCCACAGCAGTCGCGCGGCCAGCAAAACGCACGGTTGCGGCCTGCGCGGACCGTCTGCGTTCGCGCGCGGACTGAACCGCGTGCAGTCCACACCCGAGCCCGGGATCAGGTCGATGCGATCGGCACCGATCAGGCCGGATTGCCGAAACATCATCTCGTCGTCCGGATTCTGCAGGATCAGCCGCGTGCGCCGCCCGCGCATGGCCAGACGCAGCGCCGCGCGCACCATCGGCCGCAGGCAGCGCGCCTTGCGGTCGTTGCTGGCGAACACGTAGCCCAGCCCGGCCACCGCATTCACCCGCGCCGGCACGCCGGCGAGCTGCGCGGCAAGCGAGCCGTACACCGCGCACTTGATCGTGAAGCCATGCATCAGCGCCGGGCGCTCGCGCCGGAACAGCCGCACCAGGCTCGCCAGCAGTTGCAGTTCGCGGGCGGGATTCAGGCTGCGCCGATCCATCCCTGCCAGCGGCTGCCAGCGCAGGCCAAGGCCGCGCAGCCGCTCGCCGTACGCGCCGGACGGCGACACCAGCAGCACCTCGTAGCCGCTGGACTGCGCGGCCAGCGCCAGTGAGCGGCGGAAGTTGTAGAGGTACCAGTCGGTGTTGGCGAAAAAGACGATCTTCACGGTGGGTATCGAGCCTCCTCAGTGTGCCTGCCTTTGCGCCTGCGGGTCGGCAGCGCTCGCCGTGCAGGACGCGCGCATCGCATGGATGGCGGCGGTGTACTGCGGAAAGTCGGCGGTGACCGGCGCGCCGCCATAGGGGCCGTCGGCCTGCCACGCGCTGCCGTAGCCGTAGATCCACACGTAGTCTTCCGCCGCGCTGTAGGCGGACCGCAGGTGCTCGGCGAATGCCTGCGGCGTATCGCGGGCGGACTTGTCGGTGTAGGAATGCCCCAGCGGCCACAGTCCGGGAGCCACGCTGAGGCCGCTGCGACTGGCCTGTTCGGTGCCCATGAAGACGTCGTAGTTGCGCTGCGTCTGGCGTACCGGCGTGGCCATGTCCGAGCCGTCGTAGGTGACTTCGGTCGCAATCACCACATGCGCCCAGTTCGCCGACAGCAACCCGTGCAGGAACGGGATGGCCAGCGCATAGCCGCCATGCCAGAAATGACGCGAGGGGCCCGGATCGGTGCCGAACTTCGAGACCAGTTCGTCGAGCGGCGTGCGCGGATAGTTCTGGTGAAGCGCGTCCTTGATGACGACCAGGGTCATCTGCGGATAGGCCGCCCGCATGGCCTCGGCGATCGCGCTTGCCTCGGCCTGCACGGTGGCGGACAGCTCGCCGCTGTCGACCCAGGTCGGCTCGTACGGCTCCAGGTCGATCGCGATGCCCTTGAGCCCTGCATGCCGCGCCAGCGCCGCGGCGTGCGAGAAGTTCCGCACCACCTGTTTCAACCCATCCGGGTCGTGCCAGTCGATCGGCTTGTACAGCGCCACCTTGATGAAGTTGTCGGTCACGCCGTGGCGGGCATAGACGGACTGGAACAGGCCCAGTTGCCGCCACAACTTGCTGTCCGTGCGGGTGCCGACATCGTCCTGCCAGGAGGCCATGACGCGGTTGGCGAAGAATCCCTGCACGCCGACCGTGTCGCCCCAATAGGCAGCCTGCCCGTCGGTCGCCTGGGTGTGGAAATTGGTGCCGTCGAACATCAGCAGTTTCGGGCAGCCTGCGCTGACGGGCCTGGCTGCGAACAGCAGCAGCGCGACCGCGCCGAGCAACGCCCGCGTTGCGCGCGGCGACGCATGCACCGCCCTCATGGCGCGGAACCCGCTGCGTCGGCTGCGCCGAACACGCCGGCCCGGTCGCGCCGGGAGCGCAACAGGAACACCATCTCCTGCGACAAGGCGGGCGCGATCCATATTTGCCGGAGCACCTCGAAATCCGCTGACAGCTCGGCATGCGCCTGCCCGACGCTGCAGAAGCACAGCGGGTCCCGCCCGCCGCCGAACACCGCCGCGCGCAGCTCACGCCGTTTCTTGTGGAAACCGGTTTCGATCCCGTACGAGACGATGGTGCAAGGCGCGATCCGGGCGAACTCGCGCAGCATCCGCCGGCGCAGACCCGAAGGCACGCGGTGCATCAGCCGCAGGCACACCACCACGTCGAACGACCCTTCGCGGAAACGCGCCAGGTCGGTCGCGTCCTCCACCTGGAAGCGCACGTCGGTGCAGCCGGCGCGGGCGTATTCGGCCTCGGCCAGTTTCAGCATGCTGGCGGAGATGTCCGAGGCCACCACGCGGGTGCCCCGCGCGGCGAAGATGCCGGCGAGCTTGCCGGTGCCGGCCGGAAGGTCCAGCGCGGTGCGGTGCGGCACCTGGTCGAGCAGGGTTTCGATGGCGCGCCGCTCGCGTCGCGCGACCAGCCGCGAGGGAAGATTGCGCCATCCCTTCGGCGACATGAACATCTGGTGGTAACGCCGCGCCGTATCGTCGTTCTGATAGAAGCCGCGGGTATCGCGCTCATAGTCAAAATTCATGGTTTGCGGCCCAGTGGTTGAGTTGCATGAAATAGCCGGCCAGATACGGTCGGCCAATGACCCGCCTGGCGCCCGCCATGTTGCGCAGCGCCTTCTGTGCAAAATGTCGACGCATGGCGATCGTCTCGCGCAGGAAATAAGTGAGCAGGGTGCCGTCGAGCAGGAAGCCGGCGGCATCCTCGTAGGCGGCGAGCAGGTCCTCCACGTCGAACCCCTGCCACAGCGTGACGCCGCCGCCCTGACCCCAGTTGATCATCAGCAGGGAGATCACGAACCGCGCCACGTCGTCCTCCGGCATGCCGAGGTAGACGTGCTGCGGGTCGAAGAACAACCAGTCCTCGCGCTCCTCGTCGTAGCGGAAATTGCGCACTTCGAAACCGCCGATGAAGAGCGTGCGCTCGCGTTCGCCGATGCGCCGTGCGACCTCCGCGTCGGGCACCAGGTAGCCGTCGTGCAGGTAGTCCTTGGCCGGGTAGCCGGCCGGATTCGAGCGCGCGCGATGCAATTGCGCCAGCACCACCATCGCCTTGCGCAAGGCTTGCGCTCGATGCCGCGGGCCGAAGGCACCGTGCTTTTGCTGCAGCATCGGGCGCAGGTCCGGCCCGGAGAGTCGCGGATAGACCACGCATGCATGGTCGAGCCGCAACGGCGTGCAGACGTGTTCGCTCAGCTCGCGCAGCAGCAGCGCATCGGCGTACTCGCGGCCGGCCTTTTCCATGCACGTCGGGTCCAGCCAGTCGCGCAGCGGGTCGTCGCTGCGGCGGAATATCTTGTAGAAGCGGTCCGCCGACGAGGCCACCCAGGATTCCTTGCGTGGCGTGAAGGCAAGCTCGGCGAGCCACCCCGCGGAGCCGGTCGGCGGCACCCGTTCGCACGCTGCGTTCTGTCCGTTCATGTCGTCAGCTCGCCATGCCACGTCAAAAGCCCGCCGGCGCGTGCGAGCCGCACGCGTTCGCGACCGCATCGCGCGGGTGCGCGTCCGGCTGCCGGGTTTCCCGCAGCCAGGCCTGGAACATAAGCACGTCCCACAGCCGGCCGCCCTCGTGCACCCGCCCCGCCAGGTGGTCGACGAACATCGCGCGCACGTATTCGGGTTCGAAGTAACCCTCCTCGCGCAACCGTGCCGGTTCCAGCAGCGCTTCGGCCCACTCGCGCAGCGGCCCGCGCAGCCACTCGCCCATCGGCACGCCGAAGCCCTTCTTGGGGCGGTCAATCAGCGCGCGCGGCACGTGCCGGTACAGCACCTGGCGCAACAGCCACTTGCCCTCGCCGCCGCGCACTTTCTGCCGCATCGGCACGCGCCAGGCGAACTCGGCCACGCGGTGATCCAGCAGCGGCACGCGCGCCTCCAGGCTCACCGCCATGCTGGCGCGATCGACCTTGGTCAGCACGTCGCCCGGCAGGTAGCTGACCAGGTCGCTGTACATCATCCGCTCGAACACCTCCCGCACCTGCGGCCCCAGCTCGGGGTGGCTCAGCCCGGTCGGCGGCTCCTCGCCGTGCAGCACCACGCGGGCGGGATCGCGCAAATGCGACATCAGCAGGCGATAGCGCTGCTCCTGTGGCCCGGCGTCGAGCATGCTGGCGAGCACGCCGATCTTGGAGCGCGGCCGCTTCAGGCGGATGCGTGCCGGTACGCAGCGATTGGCGCCGGCGAGCAGCGACTCGTAGAAACCGGCGCGATGCGACAGCGAGCGCGCGAGCCGCCGCTGCAACCCCGCCGGTATCCAGTCCAGGCCGCGCTCGATCGCGCGCGCCTTGAAATAGCGCTCGTAACCGCCGAACAACTCATCGCCGCCGTCACCGGAGAGACTCACCGTCACCTGGCGCCGGGCCAGCCGCGACAGCAGGTAGGTCGGTATCTGCGAGGAATCGGAGAACGGCTCGTCGAACATCGACGGCAACTTCGGCACCACGTCCAGCGCGTCGCGCGCGGTCACGTACAACTCGTGGTGCTCGGTGCCAAGGTGTTCGGCCACGGCGCGGGCGTAACCCGCTTCGTCGTAGCCCTTCTCGTGGAAGCCGATGGAGAAGGTCTGCACCGGCCGCATCGACTGCGCCTGCATCAGCGCCACCACCAGCGAGGAATCCACGCCGCCGGAGAGGAACGCGCCCAGCGGCACGTCGGCCTCCATGCGCAGGCCGACCGCGTCGAGCAGGAGTTTCTCCAGCTCGTCGGTGGCCGCGGCGTCGGACAGGTGCAGGCGATCGGCCACGCCGGCCTGCGCGACCTCGCGGGCCGACCAGTAGACTTGCGCCCGCGTGGCGAGCGTCGACGCGTCGACGCGCGAGGCGGCCATCCCCTGGTCCACGCTCAGCCAGGTGCCCGGCAGCAGCTTGCGGATGCCCCGGTAGATGGCGTGCGGTGCGCCGATGTAGTTGTGCCGCAGCAGCAGGCACAGCGCGTCGCGGTCGACCGGGTTGGCGAACCGCGGGCAGCGCCGCAGCGCCTTCAGCTCGGAGCCGAACACGAACAGCGAACCCACCCAGCCGTAATAGAGCGGCTTGATGCCGAGCCGGTCGCGCACCAGGGCGAGCGTGCGCTCGCGGCGATCCCACAACGCGAAAGCGAACATGCCCACGAAGCGCCTGACTGCCGCTTCCAGCCCCCATTGCTCGATCGCCGCCAGCATCACCTCCGTGTCCGAGCGCCCGCGGAACGTCGCGCCGAGCGGCGTCAGCTCGCGGCGCAGGCGGTGATGGTTGTAGACCTCGCCGTTGAACACGATCACGTAGCGTCCACTGGCCGAAGTCATCGGCTGGTGGCCACCCGGTGTCGGGTCGATCACCGAAAGACGCCGATGGCCGAGCGCCACGCCTGCCGCGGCATCCTGGAAATGGCCGTCGTCGTCCGGGCCGCGATGGCTCAGCGCGTCGGTCATGCGCCGCACGATGGCGCCGCCGTCTTCGGCGGTGAAGGCGTGGGAGGCATCCCAGAAGCCGGCTATTCCGCACATGCTTGTCGCTCCTGCACGATGGACGAATACAGATCGGCGTAACGCCGCGTGCGCAGCCTGGCCGTGTAGTTGTCGACGATGCGCTGGCGCGCGCGCAGACCCAGTTGGTGCCGCTCGCGCGGCGGCAGCGCGGCCAGGCTGGCCCAGCCGGCGCAGAGCGCGGCGGAATCGCGCGCCGGCACCACCACACCGGTGTCGGCCACGATCAGCGGCACATCGCCCACGTCGGTGGCCACGCACGGCACGCCGCAGGCCATCGCCTCGGCCACCGCATTGGGGAAGGCCTCGCCGCGCGAGGCCAGGGTGGCGATGTCGAACGCCGCGTTGATCGCCGGGATGTCCTGGCGCCGGCCGAGCAGGCGCACATGGGTGCGCAATTGCAAGGCGTCGACCTGGCTGGCGAGTTCCGCATTCGCGGCGGTCGCGCCGTCGCCGACCAGCACGAACACGCTGTCGGGATGGCTTTCCCGGAACAGCTTCGCTGCGTGCAGGAAGTTGCCGTGATCCTTGGTCGGATGCACGCGCGCCACCATGCCGATCACCAGGCCATCGCCCGGCACCGCCAGCTCCTCGCGGATGCGCGCGCGCGCCGCCGGGTCCGGCACCAGCACGCCGGTGTCGTAACCGTTGGGAATCACCACCGTGCGCAAGCGGCTGAAGCCGTAGTCCTCGTGCTGCGAGGCGCTGAGCTGGGAGGCATACAGCACGCAGCTGGGCCGCGTCGAGAACACCGCGTTGAGGCGGATCACCACGCGCGTCAGCGGCTTGTCGGTGGCCAGGTCGGTCAGTGAATGGTGCACGCTCCACAGGTGCGGCACGGACTGCCCCCACAGCGCCAGCGAGGTGAGCAGGTGCGCGTGGTACATCCAGGCATGGACCAGGTCGGCCGACTCGTGCGCCAGCAATCGCCGCAGCCGCATCACGTCGCCGGGGCCGGCGCGGCCGGGCCGGATGCCCATGTGGTGCACCCGGGCAGATTCGGCCAGGCGCGCGCTCAGCGTCCCCTCGCCGCCCAGCACCACCACCGCATGCCGGTACGCCGGGGCGGGCAATGATTCGAGCAGGCGACACAGCGCGATCTCGGCGCCGCCGGCGTTCAACCCGGTGATGACGTGGCAGATCTTCACGCCGGCACCCCCACGCGGGGCGACGCCAACCACCGCGCCACCGCGAGCTCGCGTTTCTCCAGCGCCTGCCGCGCAAGCATGAAGCTGATGACGAGGATGATCGTCGGGCTTTCCAGCAGGTTGTGCGAGAAGAAGCTGGCGATCACCAGTTGCAACACCAGCACGCGCTGCAGCCCCGACGTGGCCCGCCACAACACGACCAGCAAGGCCAGGTAGAAAGCCAGCCCGAACACGCCGCCCTCGACCAGGAAACGCAGGTACATGTCGTGCGGCCCGACCGGGAACGCCCACTCGTAGACATAGCCGCTGCCATGCCCGAACAGCGGGCTTTGCGCCGCCTCGTGCAGCGAGAACCAGACCAGGTCCATGCGGGTGGCAGCCGAATCGCCCGACAGCGAGGAGCCGCCCACGCCCATGCGCGCCAGCGTGTTCGGATCGAGATAGCGGGCGAACGACGTGCCGGCCAGCAGTTCGCCCAGCTCGCCGCTGAACAGGGACAGCAGGATGCCGATGCCGGCCAGCGTGGACAGCGTCATCACGGCGAGCTTCCACTTTGCGCCGTGCGTGCGATCGTGCCGGCCCAGCCAGATCAGCGCCACGCCCCACATGATCCACGCCGACCGCGAGAACGTGACCAGCACGCCGACGCCGCACACCAGCACGAAAAGCCAGCGCAAGCGCGCCGGCACGCTGTCCATGCCGCACAACATCACCAGCGCGAGCGCATAGCCGGCCACGTTGGGGTTGATGTACAGCCCGGCCGCGCGCCCGGGCACGTTGGAGAACCGCGGATGGATGAAATCGAGCAGGTTCATGCCGGCGGCGAACAGGGCCAGCAGCAGGAACATCCCGCCCAGCATGTGCAACCGCCGTGGATGCACCATCAGCGTGGCGAATGCCATGCCGATCGCCACCATCTCGATCAGCGTGATCAGCGCCTGCAACGCCGTGTGGCTCTGCGAGGACTGCAGGAAGATCAGCACGCCATACACGATGTAGAGCAGCAGCCAGATGACGAAGCGACGCGTGCCGCCGTCGCGCAGGATGGCCAGCGACTGCGCCGCCGCGCCCTGGGCCACCGCATAGAAGGCGGCAAAGCCGATCACCGCCACGTAGGAATAGAGCGGCTTGAGGCCGCGCGTGGTGAACAGGAAATCGCTGGCGTCGCTGCCGAACCACAACACGAAGGCCGCCAACAGGAGGTCCACCGGCGTGCGCGGCAGGAAGCGGGCGTTCATGACGTCGCCCCGCCCAGCGTGCAGTGGCGACGATGCACCTCTTCCAGCACGCGCTCCGAATGGCCGACCAGCCGCGCAGTGCTGAACTGGTCGACGACGCGCGCGCGCGCAGCGTGCGCCGCCGCGAACGGATCGCGCGCCATCCGCTCGCGCATCCGCGCGATGCCGTCGCGCAGCGCCACCGGGTCGCCGGCCGGCACGACGATGCCGGTGTCCCCCACCAGATCTGCCGAATCGCCGACGTCGGTGACCACGCACGGCCGTCCGCACGCCATCGCCTCGGCGACCACGTTCGGAAAGCCTTCGCCGCGCGAGGAGGACGCCAGGATGTCGATCGCGCTGTAGGCCGCGGCCATGTCCTCGCACGGGCCGGCCCAGACCAGGCGCTCGGCCAGCCCCAGCTCGCGCGCCTGCGCCTGCAGCTGCTCGGCGTAACCCGCATCGCCGCCGCCGACACAGACGAAACGCCAGCGCGCATCGTGCGCCAGCCCCGCGATCGCCTGCAGGAAGGTCGGGTGGTCCTTCATCGGATCGAGCCGCCCGACCAGCCCCACCAGCAGCGCAGTGTCGGGCACCTCCCACGCGCGCCGCATCCGCGCGCGCGAGGCCGCGTCGAAGCGGAAGTGTCCGGTGTCGATGCCGTTGGCGATCACCACCAGCCGGTCGGCGGGATAACCCTGCGCGCCATGCAGCGTGGAGCCGGCGCGGGAGTTGAAGATGATCCGGTCCGCGCGGCGCGCCATGCGGCAACTCAGCGCAAAGGTGGCGCGCGACATCCAGTCGTAGCGCTGCCGGTCGATGAATGAGGAGCGCACGCCCCAGACCACGCGCGAACCCGGGCTGGCCAGCGGCGCGAACAGCGACAGCAGATTGCCGACGGTGAGGTAGCCGTGCACGATGTCCGGCCGGTACCCGCGCAAGGCGCGCGCCAGGCGCCACAGGAAACCGGCCACGTCCCAGCGCCCGCGCTTGTGCAGGTCGATGATCGGCACGCCGCCGCGCTCCAGCTCGTGCTGGAACGGGCCGCCGGCGTAGAAGCAGGCCACCGCCACCTCCCAGCCGTCGCGGCGCAGGCCGATCGCCAGCGTCGCCAGCTGCCGCTCGGCGCCGCCACGGCCGAGCGAACGGATCAGGAACAGCACGCGCGGCTTGCGCGCGTCGTCCGCGCCGTTCGACGGCACATTCGCGCGCACGCGCACCGCGCACTGCGCCGCCACGCGCGTCACCAGCGACTGCCAGCGGGCGAACACCGAGGCCAGCGAATGGGTGTGGCGCACCTCGATGGCGCGTGCGCCAAGGCGCCGCCGCAGCGCCTCGTCGTGCATCAGCGTGCCGAGCGCGGCGGCCAGCGCGGGCGCATCGGCCACCGGCACCAGCCAGCCGTTGCTGCCGTGCTCGATGATCTCGCGCGGACCGGTCTCGCAATCGGTGCTGACGCAGGCCAGGCCCAGCGACATCGCCTCCAGCAGCACATTGGGCATGCCCTCGAAGCGCGAGGAGAGCACGAAGATGTCGGCCTCGCGCATCGCGCCGGCGAGGTCGTCGTCGAACCCGGCCAGCTCCACGCTGGCGCCGAGGCCGAGCCGGTCGATCTGTTCGTTCAGCGCCGCACGCATCGAGCCTTCGCCGGTGATGCGCAGGCGCCAGTGCGGGTGCGTCGCGGCGAGCGTGGCCCAGGCGCCGATCAGGATGTCGAAACCCTTCTGCGCCTCCAGCCGGCCGGATGCCAGCACGATGCGCCCTGGCCCGCGCGGGGTCCGACGCACGCCCGCCAGCGGCAGCTCGCGTACCGGGTTGGGGATCACCTCGACCGGACGTTGCAGGCGCGCCTCCAGGTCGTCGGCGCCGCGACGCGTCTGCGCCACCACGGCGGCGGCGCGACGGCAGAGCACGCGGTACAGGAGCCGCCAGGGCGCCCGCGGCGGATGCGCCGCGACGAACACCCGCTCCGAAACGATCACCGGCACGCGCCAGCCGGTGACGGCAAGCACCACCATCAGGTTGGTGGTAGTGGTGAAGCTGACGATGACATCGGGCCGCGCCGCGCGCAGCGCATGGCGCAGCGCGCGCAGCCGCAGCACATTGCTGCGCAGCGCCACCAACGCATGCGGCGAGGGCGCCGCCACGTCCAGCCCCACCCGCTGCACCGCCGCGTGCAGCGGGTACTTGTCGCCATGGCTGCGCGCCAGCGTGATCAGGGTCACGGCCGCGCCGTCGGCTACCCACGCATTGGCCAGCGTGGCCATCACGCGCTCGGCGCCGCCGCCGCCCATCGTCGGAATGACCAGCGCCACCCTCATCGCGGCACCCCCTTTGCCGGTACGCCGAAGATCGACGGATCGATGCCCAGTCGCGCGCGCACCGCGCGCCACGCCAGGGCGCGCCAGACCAGCAGCGACGCCACCGCGCCGATGGCCGCGCCGGTCGCGCCGAGGCTGGGCACCAGCAGCCATGCCACCGCCGCATTGGCGGCCACGCCCACCAGCACCAGCATCGAGGCCCGCCGCTGGAACCTGGTCATCGACAACATGAAGCCGACCTCACCCAGCGACGTGGTGGCGCAGTAGCCGCACAGCAGGATCAGCAACGGCACATAGGCCGCGTCGAAGCCCGGGCCGAACAGCCCCAGCAACCAGTGCCCGGCGACGCCGAAGCCCAGGCTCACGGCGAGTGCGCCGGCGAAGGAGAAACGCGCGGCGCGGGTGGCCACCAGCTGCAGGCCGCCCATGTCGTGCGCGTCGTAGCGCTCGGCGATCATCGGCGCGAGCACCACGTTGGCCGCGCTCTGGGCGAACAGCGCAAAGCCGGCCATGCGCACCGCGGCGTAATACGGGCCGACGTCGCCAGGACCCATCAGCGCGCCCAGGATGAGCACGTCCAGACGGCTGCCGGAAACCACGATGATCGACAGCATCGACATCTGCGAGCCGACGACCAGCCAGCGGCGGATCTCGTACGCGGGCGCCGCCGCCCTGCCCTGCTCGGGCCAGCTGCGCTGCAGGTGCCGCGCCGAGCCGGCCAGCGCCAGCGCCGCGGCTGCCAGCGACGCCGCCGCCGCCCACGGCGCGTCGATCTCGCGCACGCTCAACACCAGCACGCCCAGCAACACGATCAGCAGCAGCGGACGCCCCAGCGTCTGGTACAGCCCGCTGACCACCGGTCGCTTGAACGCCCGGTGCAACGCCCCGCTCTGCTGCAGCTGGGTCAACACCGGCAGCATCGCGAAGCCGATGTAGAAGGTGTGCCGCCAGCTCGCACTCTGATTCGCGCCGAGCACGTGCACCACCACGCAGCCGCCCAGCGCGATGCAGCAGCTGGTGGCCAGCACGATCATGCCCACGCCCCGCCGCAGGCCGTGCACCTTGCCCCACGCGCCCTCGCGGATATAGGACGGCAGCAACCGGATCATGCTGATGTCCTGGCCAGCCTGCGCGATCACCGCCAGCACGCTGACCCAGCTGAACATCAGCGCGTAAACGCCGAACTCGTGCCGCCCGATGACCCGCGCCATCACCAGGTTGGCCAGAAAGCTCAGCCCGGTGCCGCCGACGGTGACGAGGAACGCACCCGAGGCGCCGCGCTTGAGCAGCTGCAAGCTGGACGCGTGCAGTGCCGGCAGCGAGCTGATCGTGCGGGCGGCGGCGGTGTCATTCATGGCTTCCACCGAGGCATCCCTGGACGCGCTCACGAGGCGGACGCCCGCGCCAACAGCGCATCGAGCGTGCGCGCGGCCTCGTCGGCGCCGTACCAGTCCAACCCGGTATCCGCCTGCGACGGCTGCCGCTCCAGGCTGCGCAGCGCGTGCACGCAGTGGAAGGCGATCAGGCGTCGATTGGCTTCGTTGCGCGAGCGTCCCAGCTCGCCCATCAACCGTTGTTCGAGTCCCTGCGCCCGCGCGGCCGGCGCATCGCCGCCCAGCCGCGCCACCGCGTCGAGCAGGCAGATCAGGTCGTGGTCGGCCGGATACGCGGCGCCGGCGTATTCCCAGTCGAAGACGCACAGGCGGCTGTCCTGCCGGAAGCAGTTGACCGGCGTGAAGTCGCCATGGGCCAGGCCGCGGGATGCGATCAGCGACGGCTCCGCCGCCAGCACCGCCATCGCGCGATCCAGGCGTTGTCGCCACGGCGGCGCCAGAGCGTCACCGAGTTGCGCAAGGCGTGCGCCCCATTCGTCCAGCAGCGAGGCTCCGCTGCGAGCCCATGACGACGCCGTGCGCGCAGCGAGTTCCTGCAGGAAATCCAGGTGCAAGGCGTCGAGGTCGGTCAGGCAGCGGGCGGCAGGCGTCCGCACCGCATCGGTGGCGAGGATCGCGGTGCCGCCGCGCACTTCACTGCGCAACACGCAGGGCAGCCACGCCGAGCGCAGGTCCATCGCCGCAAGCAGGCGCAACACCTGCGCTTCGCGCTGCAGCAGCACCTGCACCGCCGGCACGAGCGACACCTTCGCGTAGGCGCGAATGTGGCCGGCGTCGTCCATCAGCTGCACGCTCAGCTTGCGATGCGGGCCGGGCGTGCCGGTCAGGAAGGCGCCGTGGCGGGCACCGGCATCCGCCATGCGCGCCAGGTCGCCCACCCCGGAAACATGCACCTTGTGCGGCAACAGCGGCCCCAGTCCCAGCCACGCGCCGACGCTGGCCACGCCCTTGACCGCGCGCGGCACCCACCGCACCGGCTGCACCAGGGCCAGCGCACCGGTGCTGACCGCACGCGGACGCAGCGGCAGCAGGAAGAAGCGCGAACCGGTGCGGCCGGACAACACGCCGTACGGCGCGGAGCCGGCATGCGGCTGCGTGCGCACGCGCAGGCCGACCGCCTCCATCTCCCGCACCGCCGCGCGGAAAGACGTATCCGCGCCGAAACCCGGCCGACGGCGCGAGCCGGACCCGTCGCGGTTCGACGGCCGCGGCACCGGCTCAGCCAAGTCGCTGATCTCGGCGCGGATCATTGGGCAAAGCCGTATCCGAGGAACCCGTAGGTGGAAAAGCCGTTGCTTCGCTTCTCCATGCCGTTGAACACCACGCCCTTGATCGTCACGCCAGCCTGGCGGAAGCGCTGTATGGCCAGCTCGACCTCGCGCGACTGGTTGAGCCCGTAGCGCACCACCAGCAGGCTGGTGCCCACGTGATGGCCGATGATGGCCGCGTCGGTCACCGCCAGGATCGGCGGGCTGTCGATCACCACCAGGTCATAGGCCGGCGAAAGCCGCCGCAGCAGCGCGCCGAAGTACGGCTGCATCAGCAGCTCCGACGGATTGGACGGCTTGCTGCCGCGCGGGATGAAATCCAGCTCGCCGCCCAGGCCGGTGATCGGGCGGATGGCTTCAGCCACCTCCAGCTCGCCGGCCAGCAGCTCGGACAGGCCGCCGTCCGCGCGCACGCCGAGCACCTGGTGCAGGTCGCCATCGCGCATGTTGGCGTCGATCAGCAACACGCGCAGGCCCGCCTGCGCATTGACCGCCGCGAGGTTGGACGAGACGAAGGTCTTGCCTGCCTGCGAGCTGGAGCCGCAGACCATCAAGCGGTTGTCGCTGGCGCCGAGCTGGGTGAAGCGCATGCTGGTGCGCAGGCTGCGCATGGCCTCGGACGCCACGTCGTCGGGGGCCGCCAGCGCCAGCAGCGCGGAGCGCCCCTTGCCGAGCAGGCGCCGACGATGCTGCGACAGCTCGATCTGCTGCTCGCTCAACGGAATCGCGGAATACACCTCCACGCCGAGCTGTTCGATCTCGGCGGGGTCTTCCAGGCCGCGCCGGAACATCTGCTGCAGGAAGATGTACGCCACCGCCAGGAACCCGCCGAGAAAGGCGCAGCCCATCAGGGTGAGCAGCTTGCGCGGCTTGGCCGGGTGGGTGATGTCGACCGAAGGCGCATCCACCACGCGCGCGGTGCCCACCGTGCCCGCCTGCGCAAGTTCGAGTTGCTGCGCCTCGTTGAGCAGCCCGGTATAGGTGTTGTTGAGCACTTGCACGTCGCCGGTCAGGCGCAGCAGTTGGCGCTGCGTGTCGGGGAACGTGGTCATCCGCTTGTCGATCGCGGCGCGCTGCGCCTGCAGCTGCCCGATCTGCTGCATGATCGCCTTGTAGGCCGGATGCTGCGGCGTGTACAGGCGCTGCACCTCCGCCTTCTGGATGTTGAGCTGGTCGATGTTGTTGTTGATCGTGGCCATCTCGCTCAGCAGTGTCTGCGTCTGCATCGGCACATCCACCGAATGGGCCTTGAGCTGGAACGCGGCCAGCGCGGCCTGGGCGTCGGCCAGCTTCTTCTTGACGTCGGGCAGTTGCTGCTGCACGAACTTCAGGCTGCTGGATGCCTGGGCCGAATTGCGCCCCACGTTCTGCGCGAGGAACGCGCTGACCACGTGCTCGAGCACCTTGACCGCCTGGTGCGGATCGGCGCTGTCATAGGCCAGCGAGATGATGTTGGAGCCCTGCACCGGCTGGCTGGTCGAGATCGCCTGCTGGATGCCGGCAATCGTTGTCACCTCGTCGTTGCGCACCACGTGGAAGCGCATGCCGGGGTTGGCGCGCATGCTCTTGACCAGCATGGTCACGCCCGACCCGCTCGACACGCGTCCGACATGGCCCTGCAGCAACTGCATCCCCGGCGAGAACGGCACGTCGCTGTCCTCGGTGAGCACATAGCTGCCGTCCGGGCCGGCGGTCAGCGTCATGTCCTCCCCCAGCAACCGGTCGGGCACGTTCAGCTGCGGCATGTCCAGGTGCGCGCCGCCCCATCCGTACCCGTTCAGCCCGAACCAGGGCGCGTTGACCTCGTTGCCCGAGGTCAGGTCGTGCAACCGGGCGACCAGACCGCCGATCACCGGCACGCGATAGGGACTGGTGTCGATATAGAGATGCAGGTTGCGCACCGCCTCGCCGACCACCGATTGCGCGGTGAGGATCGCCTTGGCGTCCGCCGCCGCGGGGCTCGACGGGCTGCTTTGCTGCGTGCCCAGGTTCAATCCGGGCAAGCTCGGCGCCTGCTCCACCTGCACCATCGCCTTGGCCTCGTACTGCGGCGTCGCCACCAGCAGGTAGGCGAGCCCGATCGCCAGGGCGCCCAGGGTCGCCTTGATGATGAGCCATTTGTGGTCCAGCAAGGTGCCCACCAGGGCACGGGGATCGATCTCGTCGTCGGGCTGGATCTGGATCGCGGGACCACTGATGGCTTTCACGGGACTCTCTCCGGAACGAAGCTGGACACGCGGACGCCACGGCGGACGGCCATGCCCGGGAACCGGCATTCGCGGGCATCGGCGACGCGATTACCCGGGCGCATCCACAGTGGACCTTGAAAATGTGAATGTTCCATATGAAACCATTATCTGCTCATGCATTTCATGCCGAAGACATTCCGGTTTGAAACGGATATTCACGTCATTCATGAATCAGCCAAGTTGGCGCATCGATCACCCACCATCGAAACAAAATGCGACGCGCCATCGCGCCGAATATCCGCCGCACCCACCGGAGTTTTGCCGCCTCCATCCTTCGCTGCCGCACGAGGCCTCGATGCGATCGGATTCAGGCCATGGATACCGGCTTTCGCCGCGGCCGCAGCGCAATTTCTTGCGGCACGCCGCCTCGCGAGGGCCGGCGTGAACGGTAGAGCCACATGACGCAATGCGCCGTTGTCGAAGGAAGCATTTGCGCGCGGCGCGCCGGAATTGTCAACCCGGACATCGGCACTGAAACGTGAAATGCCGATGAAATGGTTCACTGCCGGGACATGTGAATGAACATCCAATAAATCCATGCACTGGACAAATCATCCGCGGCGCGGATTATTGGGCCGGCTCGATATTGCATCAATGCCATTATCCGATCCGAATGACAGGAGCAATCCGACATGAACCGAGGTGCGCTTGCTGCAGTTCCGACGATGCCCCGCCGCGAGGTCCGCAACGACATCCGCCCGCAGGGCAAGCGCGGCAGGGCGCGCGCCGCGGCGTCGATGCGCAGCGTGGCCGGCATGCTGCTGGTGGCATCGCTCGCCGGCTGCGTCTGGGCGCCGGGGCAGTCGATGTCGAAGAGCTCGCTCGGCGGCGAAAACAGCTACGTGGCGCTGGTGCCGATCACGCCGAGCCTGGTCCAGACGCAGCAGCAGAACGCGGCGGCCGACACGACCTCGGCGCTGCCGCCGGCGCTGCTGGACTATCGCCCGGAAGGCTACCGGATCGGCCCCGGCGACACCCTGCACATCACCGTGTGGGACCACCCGGAGCTGACCTCGCCCGCCGGCCAACAGCAGGAAACCGCCGCCAACGAGCGGCTGGTGCGGCCCGACGGCACCTTGTATTTCCCCTACGCCGGCGTGGTGAAAGTGGCCGGCATGACCATCGAGCAGGCGCGCCAGGCGATCACCTCGGGGCTGTCGCACTTCATCCGGGCGCCGCTGGTGGACGTGAGCGTCGCCGGCTACGGCAGCCAGCGCGTGGTGCTGGAAGGCGCCTTCGTCAAGGCCGGCGCGCAGCCGGTGACCACGGTGCCGCTGACGCTGGGCGAGGCGATCGGCGTGGCGGGCGGCGTGGACAGCAAGAATGCCGACCTCTCCAACGTGGTGCTGACGCGCGGAGACGAGTCTTACCACCTCGACCTGAGCCCGTCGCACGACGGCAAGGCGCTGGCCCGCAAGATCTACCTGCGCCCGGGCGACCGCGTGTTCGTGCCGTTCAACTTCGACCAGGAGGTCTACGTGATGGGCGAAGTGCTGCGCCCGCAGGCGCTGCGCTTCAACACCTCGAACCTCACCCTGACCCAGGCGCTGGGACAGGCCGGCGGCCTCAACGAGACCACCTCCAGAGGCATGGTCTACGTGGTGCGCGGCGCGCTGCACAAGGAGGACCCCAACCAGCGGCCGACCGTGTACGAGCTGGATGCGAAATCGCCTGCCGCGTTCGCGCTGGCCGACAGTTTCAAGGTGCAACCGGGCGACGTGGTGTTCGCCAGCGCGGCCGGCATCACTCGCTGGAATCGCTTCACCAGCCAGTTGTTGCCGCTCACCAGCGCGCTGAGCGCCACCGCGTCCAGCCAGTACTACCTCAACAACAGCAAATGACCGGGCTGGGCGGCGAAGGGTCGCGGAGTCGACCCTTCGCCGATGCGGCATGCCCCTCCACCGAGCCGTTCGTGTGGCATCTCGAACAGGCCGAGCAGCGTCACCGAACGATGCAGCGACCCGGGCTTGCGAAAGCATCGAGGCTGCCGGCGACGCGAAGAACAAGCAGGATTGCCATGACCTTCGACCCGCGGATACTCGAAAGCTGCGCGATCGCCACCGGCGTGTCGGCTGTCTCGCTGATGGCACTGCTGC
Organism: Rhodanobacter sp. UC4448_H15; assembly: GCF_052978265.1. The sequence continues at coordinate 2,971,922 of NZ_CM129665.1, forward strand.
CGCTCGGTCGCCGCCTGGGCCTGGTCGATTACCCGGACCAGGGTCGCAAGCGGCACGCCTTCGACACGCCGCTGGTCGGCGGCCTGGCCATCGCCATCGGCATGCTGGCCGGGTGGTGGCACGCGGATGTATTCACCCCGTTCGAGGACGCCGTGATCTGGACCACGCTGATGCTGGTGGTGGTCGGCGTGGCCGACGACCTGCTCGACCTGCGCGTGTGGGTGCGCGTGGTCACCGAGCTGGCCGCCATCGCCATCGTGGTCATCAGCTCGGGCGTCTACATCCGTTCGCTGGGCATGGTGCATGGCCACGAGCTCACGCTCGGCTGGCTGGGGATACCGTTCACCGTGGTCGCGGTGATCGGCCTGCTGAATGCGTTCAACCTCATCGACGGCATCGACGGATTGGCCGGCTGCCTGGCCCTGGTCGCCGCCGGTGGCATCGAGCTGCTCGGCCGCCACACCGGATCGAACCTGCAGTTCGCCGCGGTGGCGGTGATCGCTGCCGCACTGGTGCCGTATCTGGCGGCCAACCTGGGTCTGTTCGGACGCGTCGGCAAGGTGTTCCTGGGCGATGCCGGCAGCGTCATGCTGGGCTACCTGCTGGCCTGGTCGCTGATCGGCATGAGTCAGGGCCAGTCGCGGCAGCTCTCGCCCGGGCTGGTGCTGTGGTGCGTGGCGCTACCCGTGTTCGACACTTTGACCGTGATGTTCCGCCGCCTGCACCGGGGCGAGTCCCCGTTCACCGCCGATCGCGGCCACATCCATCACCTGCTGATGGATGCAGGCCTGAAGCCACGCGACACGCTGATCTGCCTGGTGGCGTTCGCCGCGATCATGCCGGTGCTGGGCCACGTCATCCACCAGCTTGCCGGCGCGCTGGCCAACGCGGTGGCCTTCGTCGTGCTGCTGGCCATGTATGCGCTGTTCACCGCTTGCCTGGGGCGGCGGCGGGAGATGGAACAGCCATCGCCGCGGATGGCCTCGCGCGTGCTCGCCGGCCCGGGCATGCCCGCGCGGCCTCCTTCGCGCATGCGCCAGCGCAGCGGTGAGGGCGCGCAACACGACGCACCGCCGCGCGTCCAGCGCAGCACCAACCTGCCGACCTGAATCTCGCCGCCCGCACCGGCGTGTTCACCGGCAGTCGCAGCGCGGGATCACGCACGCCGTTACCATGGGCACGAACTCCGTGCCAGACTCGCGCCCCGGAATCCGGCCGCGGGCATGTCGCCGGCCGGGCGCCTGCTCCCCTTCCAGATCCGATTGCATGAGTCACGACGACCACGCCAAGCACACCCCGTTCATGCGCCAGTACCTCGCCGCCAAGGCCGAGCACCCGGACGTGCTGCTGTTCTTCCGCATGGGCGATTTCTACGAGCTGTTCTACGACGATGCGCGCAAGGCGGCGCGGCTGCTCGACATCACGCTGACCCAGCGCGGGCAATCGGCCGGTGCGCCGATCCCGATGGCCGGCGTGCCATACCACGCGGCGGAGAACTACCTGGCGCGGCTGGTGCGCCTGGGCGAGTCGGTGGCGATCTGCGAGCAGATGGGTGACCCGGCACTGGCCAAGGGCATCGTCGAGCGCAAGGTGGTGCGCGTGGTCACCCCCGGCACGGTGACCGATGCCGCGCTGCTGGAGGAACGCCGCGACAACCTGCTGCTGGCGATCGCCGCCGGCGCGCGCGGCGATTACGGGCTGGCCTGGGTCGATCTTTCCAGCGGCCGTTTCCTGCTCAGCGAAGTGCCCAGCGCCGAGGCGCTGGCCGCCGAGCTGGCACGGTTGCAGCCGGCCGAGACCCTGGTCGGCGAAGACGTGGCCTGGCCGAAGCTGGTCAGCGCCCTGCCCGGCCTGCGCAAGCGTCCGCCGTGGCATTTCGACAGCGACGCGGCGCAGCGCGAACTGAACCGTTTCTTCGGCACCCACGACCTCGGCGGTTTCGGCGTGGACAAGCTGCCGCTGGCCGTGGCCGCCGCCGGTTGTTTGCTCGGCTACCTCGAGGAAACCCAGAAGAGCGCGCTGCCGCACCTCACCGGCATGGCCGTGGAAAGTGCCAGCGAGACGATCGCGCTGGACGCGGCCACGCGGCGCAACCTGGAGCTGGACACCCACCCGAGCGGGCGCACCGAACACACCTTGCTCGGCGTGCTCGACGAAACCGTGACGCCGATGGGCGCGCGAGCGCTGCGCCGCTGGCTGAACCGCCCGCTGCGCTCGCACGACGTGCTGCGCCGGCGCCATCAGGCGATCGGCATGCTGATCGACAGCCGCCGCGGCGCACCCCTGCGCGAGCAGTTGCGCGGCATCGGCGATCTCGAACGCATCCTCGCCCGCGTGGCGCTGCGCTCGGCGCGCCCGCGCGATCTTTCGACCCTGCGCGACGGCTTGCTGGCTGCACCGGAGTTGCAGCAGCGCATCGACGGCCTGGACAGCCCGCTGCTGCATGCCCTGGTCGAACGCATCGGCGACCACGCGGACACCGCCACCCTGCTCGCCCACGCCATCGTCGAGCAACCGCCGGTACTGCAGCGCGACGGCGGCGTAGTGGCCGACGGCTACGACGCGGAACTCGACGAACTGCGCCGCCTGTCCACCCATGCCGACCAGTACCTGGTCGAGCTGGAGGAACGCGAGAAAGCGGCCAGCGGCATCAATACGCTCAAGGTCGGCTACAACCGCGTGCACGGCTACTACATCGAGATCAGCCGCGCGCAGTCGGACAAGGCGCCTACGCATTACACGCGCCGGCAGACCACCAAGAACGCCGAGCGCTACATCACCGAGGAACTGAAGGCGTTCGAGGACAAGGTGCTGTCGGCGAAGGAACGCTCGCTGATGCGCGAGCGCGCGCTGTACGAGGCGCTGCTCGACACGCTCACCGAGAAACTCGAACCGCTGAAAATCGCCGCCGCCGCGATGGCCGAACTGGACGTGCTGGCCACCCTGGCCGAGCGCGCCGAAGCGCTCGACTGGAGCGCCCCGCAGCTCACCGACGAACCGGGCATCGCGATCGAGCGCGGCCGCCACCCGGTGGTCGAGAAAGTCCGCGACGAGCCGTTCGAGCCGAACGACCTCAGGCTCGACGACACCCGCCGCATGCTGGTGATCACCGGCCCGAACATGGGCGGCAAGTCCACCTACATGCGCCAGAACGCGCTGATCGTGCTGCTTGCGCACATCGGCAGCTACGTGCCGGCGGCCAGCGCGGTGATCGGCCCGATCGACCGCATCTTCACCCGCATCGGCGCCGGCGACGATCTTTCGCGTGGCCAGTCCACCTTCATGGTGGAGATGAGCGAGACGGCGAACATCCTGCACAACGCCACTGCCGACAGCCTCGTGCTGATGGACGAGGTCGGCCGCGGCACCAGCACCTACGACGGTCTGGCGCTGGCCCGCGCCGCCGCCGTGCACTTGGCGCGGCACTGCCGCGCGTACACCTTGTTCGCCACGCATTATTTCGAGCTGACCGAACTGGCCGGCGAGTTCCCGGCGATCGCCAACGTGCACCTGGATGCGGTCGAGCTGCACGACCAGAAGCGCGGCGAGCAGCTGGTGTTCATGCACGCGGTGAAGGACGGCCCGGCCAACCGCAGCTTCGGTCTCCAGGTGGCCGCGCTGGCCGGCCTGCCGAAATCGGTGATCGCCGATGCGAAGCGCACGCTGGCCGAACTCGAACGCGGCATGCACCGGCACGCCAGCGCAGCGCCCTCCGCTGAAGTTTCGCCGCAACTGGGATTGTTTGCGCCGGCGCAACCCTCGGCCGCCCAGCGCGAGCTGGAACGCATCGATCCGGATACGCTGACGCCGCGCGAGGCGCTGGAAGCCCTGTACCGGCTGAAATCGCTGGACTGAGCCGGCGCGCTGTCAAGCCACGCGATGCAGCGGCAGCGGCGCCTCGGTCGTTCCCGGCGTCCCGGCATCGGGCATGGCGATGTCGGGAATGCCGTCCAGCGCCTCCGCCGACAAGGCAGACAGCAGCGTGTTCTCCGCCACCGAGGTATCGCGGGCGGGCAACCGCCCGGCGGCCACCAGGCTGCCGATGCGCTCGTACACGTCGTCGCGGTCGAACGGCTTTTTCATGAAGTCGTCCGCACCGTAACGCTGCAGGTAGAACTGCTCGGTGGCCTGCTGGTTGCCGCTGATCATGATGATCGGGATGTCGCGCGTGGCCGGATCGTGGCGCAGCGCGCGCAGCACGCTGAAACCGTTCATGCCGGGCATCACCACGTCGAGGAAGATCAGCGCCGGCAACTCGCTGCGCGCCAGCTCGATCGCCGCCGCGCCGTCGGCCGCCTTCAACGGGTGGTAGCCATCCTGGCTGAGCATCTTGCCGAGCACGGCGCAGATCGTGGGCGAATCGTCCACTACCAGCATGCGCGCGCCCTGCGTGGTCTGCACGTGTTGCGGCTCGACCGCATGCCCGCCCAGCAGGCGCTTGATGAAGCCGATGCCACTGATGCGTGCCAGTCCGTCCATGCCTTCTCCCCGGGTCGTGAGTGGTGCGCGCGGGGCGCACTCGTGGATACGTCGCGCATGCTCGCGCAGAGCGACGCAGCAATGTGCGACGCAGTACTCAGCCTGAACTTGTCAGCGCAAGTCCTTGATCTTTCGCAATTGCCGACGGGCTTGCTTGTCGGGTCGATGCGCTGGATGATCCAGCGCCGCGCCACTCAGGCGACGCTGTTCGCGCAATGCCTCGGCCGCCTCGCGACTGGCCTCGGTTTCCCGATACAGCAACTGCGCCTCGCTGGCCGGCCCGCGCCGCGATGCCAGCGCGAGCACGTCCAGCTCCAGGCGCTCGTGCCCGCGGCTGACCTGCAGCCGATCACCGACGTGCACGGCCCGGGAAGGTTTGCAGCGCGCGCCACCGAGTTCCACCCGTCCCGCCTCGATGGCCGTGCGGGCCAGGCCGCGGGTCTTGAAGAAGCGTGCCGCCCACAGCCAGATGTCGAGACGCAGCTCGCCGCGTTCCTCGGGCATGCCGCTCAGTTCGTTTCGCCCGGAGGCGGCACCAGATCCTGCGGATCGGGCATGGCGATGTCCGGAATGGCCGCCTGCTCGTCGGCGCTGAGCACCGGCTCGGCCGCCGCCACCGGCACGCTGGTGCGCGGTCGCACCACCAGGCGGCCGGACTGGGTCAGGTGCTGCAGGCGCGCAAACACCTCGCCGCGGCCGAACGGCTTTTTCATGAAGTCGTCGGCGCCGAATCGCTGCACGTAGAACTGCTCGGTGGCCTGCAGGTTGCCGCTGATCATCACGATCGGGATGTCGTGGGTGAGCGCTTCGCGGCGCAACGCGCGCAGCACGGCGAAGCCGTTCATGCCGGGCATCACGATGTCCAGGAAAATCAGGTCGGGCAATTCGTTGCGGGCCAGCTCGAGCGCGCTCTCGCCGTCGGCCGCCTTGAACACCACGTGGCCGTCCTGGGTGAGCATCTTGCCCAGCACCGCGCGAATGGTCGGCGAGTCGTCGACCACCAGGATGTGCGCTTCCTTGGGCACGCCACTGCGCGGCACCGCACGACGCTCGCCGTGTTCGTTGCCGAAAATCCGCCGTATCAGCTCAAAGCCGGACATGACGCGAGCCCCTTCCCCCGGGAAATCCCCGCCCAGTCTCGACGCAGCGCGGCCGCGACGCAAGCGTCCGCACCGCGTCGCTCACCACGCCGCGCCGACCATCAGATAGTTGGCCAGCGGGACGGTCAGCAGCGACAGCACGATGCCCGCGCCCAGCACGGTGTTGGCCAACGCCGGGTCGAGCTCGTACTCGTCGGCCAGGATCGCCGCCGACACCATCGGCGCCATCGCCGCCTGCAGCACGCCCACCGTGAGCACCAGGCCCTCCACGCCCGCCGCCGTGCCCATCAGCCAGCACAGCAGCGGCGCCAGCAGCAGCTTCCAGCCCAACCCCCAGGCGGCCGCGCCGAGCTGACGCTGGCCGGGATGGAACTTGAACTGCAAACCGACCGAGAACAGCGCCAGCGGCGTCAGCGTGGCCCCGATCGGCGCGAACACCCCGTCGAGCCACTCCGGCCAGCCACCGAGGCGGCCCACCGCTATGCCCAGCAACAAGGCCAGGAACGGCGGAAACGAAAACACGCGGCGCAGCATCGGGCGCAGCTGCGGCGTGCGTCCGGAATAAAGCGACGCCACCACGATGCCCGCCGACGCCAGCACCGGAAACGCGCCCAGCTGATCGGCGACCACGGCCAGCGCCAGGCCGGCCTTGCCGTGCAGCGCCTGCACCATCGGATAACCCATGTAGGCGGTGTTGCCCAGCCCGCACACCAGGATCAGCGAACCGGTGCGCTGCCGCGACCAGCCCAGCCGCGGGCCGAGCAGGCCGAACAGCAACCAGGCGCCGCCGAAGGTGAGCCACATCGCGGCCACCACGAACCACAGGTCGGGGTTGAACTTCAGCTTCGGGATCAGCTCCAGCACCAGCGCCGCCAGCGCCACGTTCAGCACCCACCAGTTGATGCCTTGCACGATGCCCGCCGGCGGCCGCGCGAAACGCGCCACCACGACGCCGAGCAGCAGGCAGACGAACAGCAGCAGCAAGGCACTCATGGGATGCGCACGGACCCGGGCAAAGAGCGTCATTAGACGCGAAAAACACCGTCGGCCGAAAGGCGCAGCGGCTGGGCGATAATCGTGCCGATGCCAAAGCCGACCGCCCCTGCAGACCCCGATCACCTCGTGCACGGCCTGGCCGGCGACGATATCGCTCCCGACTGGCCGGCTCTCGTCGCGCCGGAACTGCAGGTGCTGCTGAGCCGCTTTCCGCAAACCGGCGCCTTGCGGCGAGTCGTCTGGCACAGTCCGCGCCCGCTCTCGGCGGCCTGTCTGGTCGACACCGAAGCCGGCACGCTGTTCGTCAAGCGCCATCATCATCGGGTGCGCTCGGCCGCCACGCTGACGGAGGAACACCGCTACATCGCGCACCTGCGCCGGCACGGACTGCCGCTGGCCGACGTGTTGCGCGACGCCGACGGCGACACCGCCATCGCCATCGGCGACTGGGTCTACGAAGTGCATCGGCGCGCCGCGGGCATCGACCTGTACCGCGAGCTGGTCTCGTGGCAGCCATTGCCGAACCCGTTCCACGCGCACCGCGCCGGCCGCATGCTGGCGCGGCTGCACGACGCCGGCGCCGACTACGCGGCGCCCCAGCGCAGCACCCACATTCTGGTGGCACGCAGCGAGCTGATCGCCGCTGCCGATCCGGTGGCGGCACTGGAATCGCAGTTGCCGCAGCGACCCGGCCTCGCCGTTTACTTGCGCGGCCGGCCCTGGCAGCGCGAGTTCGCCGACCTGCTCGCGCCATGGCACGCGCGCCTGCAGCCAGCGCTGGCCCGGCAACCACGGCTGTGGACGCACGGCGACTGGCACGTCTCCAACCTCTGCTGGAGCGGCAGCGGCGACGACGCCGACATCACCGCCGTGCTCGATTTCGGCCTGGCCGCGGCGAACTGCGCGCTGTTCGACCTCGCCACCGCGATCGAGCGCAATGCGGTCGCATGGCTGGCGCTGGATACCGGTGCGGCGGCGATCCATCCGTCCATCGCCCGCGCGCTGATCGAGGGTTATCGGGAAATCCGCCCACTCGCCCGCGACGACCTGCAACTGCTGGCCGACCTGCTGCCGCTGGTGCACGTGGATTTCGCCCTGTCCGAAGTGGAGTACTTCCACGCCATCACGCATGCGCCCGCGCACGCCGACATCGCCTGGGACACCTTCCTGCGCGGGCACGCGGCATGGTTCCGCACATCCGCCGGGCAGGCCCTGTTACAAACCATCCGCACCCTCGCCACCGGCGCGTAGGGCGGGCACGGCCCGCCGCTCTTGCTCCTCGATTCACGGTGGCACGACACGAAAAGCCGGCGGGCCGTGCCCGCCCTACGCGCCGGTGGCGTTGCGGCACGCCAGGGCGATTCGGCAGGCCGCGCCCATTCGTGTTTCAATACGCATTCTTGAAGCGGGGGTGCCCGGCAAAACGCCGGGCTGAGAGAGTCCCTTGGAACCTGATCCGGTCAATACCGGCGTAGGGAGCTTGCAGAGTCGGATCGTTCTCGCGAACGTACCGGTTCGCCGTCGCTTCGTCCGCTACCCGAAGACGACGACGATGACCCGCACTCCCCTCGCCCTGGCCCTGCTTGCCGCCCTTGCCGCCAACGGCGCGGCCGCCACCGGCAGCGCCACCCCGCAACCCGATACCCCGCAGGCCGTCGATCTGGCCACCGTGCACGTGCGCGGACAGGCGCCGGAGCACCCGCGCGACAGCGACCTCGACAGCTACGGCCGCGCCACGCTGCACGACACGCCGGCGTCGATCACCGTGGTGGCGCGCCAGCAGCTGGACGACCGGCAGATCCGCACGCTCAGCGAACTGGCCCGCGAGGATGCCGCGCTGGGCGACAACTACGCGCCGGTCGGCTACTACCAGGACATCGCGATCCGCGGCTACGTGCTGGACCCCGCTACCGGCTTTCGCAGCAACGGCCTGACCATCGCCGGCGAGCAGAAGGTGCCGCTGGAAGACGTGCAGCAGGTGCAGATCCTGAAAGGCCTGGCGGGCCTGGAAGCCGGCGTGATGGAGCCCGGCGGCGTGGTCAATTACGTCAGCAAGCGGCCGGCCGACGTGCGCAGCGTCACCCTGGGCACCGATTCGCACGGCTCGCGCCACGTCGCAGTCGACGTCGGCGGCTGGCTCACGCCGCAGTTCGGCGTGCGCGTCAACGCGGCCCACGAGGACATCCATTCGTATGTGCACCACGCCAACGGCCGACGCAGCATGCTGGCGCTGGCGGCGGACTGGAAGATCAGCGAGCGCACCACGCTGGAGCTGGACGGCAACTACCAGACCAGCGGCCAGCGTTCGGTGTCGGGCTACCAGTTGCTCGGCGGCACGACGCTGCCGGCGCACCCGGACGCCACGCGCATGCTGGGCTATCAGCCGTGGCAGCAGCCGGTGGGTATCCGGTCGTCCAACAGCAGCGTGCGCATCGAGCACGCCTTCAGCGACGACTGGCACCTGCGCGTCGCCGGCGGCCACAGCCGCAGCGTGATCGACGACAACGTGGCGTTCGCCTACGGCTGCTTCTACGCCAGCGAATGCGCCGACGGCAGCGTGCCCGGCTGGTTCTTCGCGCCGAACGGCGACTACGACATCTACGATTTCCGCAGCCCCGACGACACCCGCATCAGCGACGAGGCCCGCGCCGTGCTCGAAGGCCGTTTCGCCACCGGCGCGCTCAGCCACGAACTGAGCCTGGGCGCCGGCGCGTTCCGTCGCACCATCGATCGCCGCGCCTACGTCTACGACTACGTCGGCACCGGCAACATCGACCAGGCCGACCCACCCATCTTCGCGCCCTCGCCGAACCAGCCCGGCCCTTCGGTGCGCCGGCTCACCAGTTGGCAGCATTCGCTGTTCGCGCTGGATCGCATGCACCTGGGCGAGCGCTGGCAGCTGATCGCCGGCGCCCGACTGGCACGCCTGCACGAGCGCAGCTACGACGACAGCGGTGCGCCCGAGCGCACCACCCGCTTGCGCAAGGCGTTGCCGCAGGCCGCCGTGTTGTGGCAGCCGAACGCACCGACCACCGTATACCTGAGCTACAGCGAAGGCCTGTCGCTGGGCATCGAGGCGCCGTACTGGACCAGCAACGGCGGCAGCACGCTGGGGCCGCGGCTGTCGCGCCAGCTCGAAGCCGGCGTCAAGCTGCAGGCCACCGATGCGCTGGCGCTGAGCGGCGCGCTCTACCGCATCCACCAGCCCTTCCAGTTCGCCCGGCCGGACGGCACGCCCGAGGGATTCACCTTCGTGCAGCAAGGCAATGAAGTGCATACGGGTGTCGAGCTGGGCGCGAACGGCCGGCTCGGCGACAACCTGCGCGTGATCGCCAGCGCCAGCGTCATCCAGGCCCGCGCCGAAGGCAGCGGCACGCCCGCGTACGAGGGCCACCAGTTGACCAACGTGCCGCGCCTGCGTACCGCCGTATTCCTCGACTACCGCCTGCCGTCCGCGCCGGCGCTGAGTCTGCTCGGCGGCTGGCGCCACGCATCGGCCAACGTCGCCACGCCCGATGGCGCCGTGCGCGTACCGTCGTACGACGTGTTCGACGCCGGCCTGCGCTACACCACGCCGTGGCGCGGCCACGCGCTGACCTGGCGGTTGTCGGTGGACAACGTGTTCAACCACTTCTACTGGCGCGACACCGGTTCGGCCGGCGGCGATCGCTACCTGTTCCCGGGTGCGCCGCGGCTGGCGCGGCTCTCCGTCAGCTACGACTTCCAGTGATCTGGATCGAACTCGCCGGCGCGCTGATCAGCGCCTGGGCCGTCTGGCTCACCGCCAGGCGGCGGCCCTGGTGCTGGCCGGTCGGGTTGGTGTCGGTGCTGGTCTACGGCTGGATCTTCATCGACGCCAGGCTGTATTCCGACGCCCTGCTGCAGCTCGCCTTCGCCGGCCTGATCGTCTACGGCTGGCGACGCTGGCTGCAGAACCTGGACGACGACGGTCGCGTCCAGCTCGCCCCGCTGCCGCTGATGCAGGCGATCGTCCACCTGACCATCGGTACCGTCGCGGCATTGCTGCTCGGCTATTCGATGCATCGGTGGACCGATGCCGCGCTGCCCTGGCTAGATGCGGCACTCACCGCCTTCAGCCTGGTCGCGCAGTGGTGGCAGGGCCGCCGCCACATCGCGGCGTGGTGGCTGTGGATTGCGGTGGACGTGATCTATGTCGGCGAATACATCTACAAGCACCTGCTGATCACCTCGGTGCTCTACGCCGGCTTCGTGGTGCTGGCGGCGATCGGCTTGCGCGCGTGGCGGCAAGCCGGGCGCGCCGCTGCGGCGGCTTGATTTCACGGCACACGGTGCCCGTCGGGGCACAATGGGCGATTCCGCAACCAGGACGAAACAGCATGCCCGACCTGTCCCGTTTTCCGATCACCGCGCGCTGGCCCGCGCGGCACCCCGAACGCATCCAGCTGTATTCGCTCAACACGCCCAACGGCGTGAAAGCGTCGATCATGCTGGAGGAAACCGGGTTGCCGTACGAGCCGCACCTGGTCGACATCACCAACGACGAAAGCCACACGCCGGAGTTCCTGTCGATCAACCCCAACGGCAAGATTCCCGCGATCATCGACCCCGACGGCCCCGGCGGCGAGCCGCTGGCGCTGTTCGAATCCGGCGCCATCCTGCTGTACCTGGCCGACAAGACCGGCAGCTTCATTCCCGCCGAACCCGCGCGGCGCTGGGAGTGCATCCAGTGGGTGTTCTTCCAGATGGCGTCGATCGGCCCGATGTTCGGCCAGCTCGGTTACTTCAACAAGTTCGCCGGCAGGGAGATCGCCGACAAGCGCCCGCGCGAGCGCTACGCCAACGAATCGAAACGACTGCTCGCCGTACTCGAGGCTCGCCTCGCGGGCCGCGACTGGATCATGGGCGACGACTACGGCATCGCCGACATCGCCACGCTGGGCTGGGTGAACAACCTGATCACCTTCTACGAGGCGCGCGAGCTGGTCGACTACGACCGCCTCGTGCACGTGCCCGCCTGGCTGGAGCGCGGCATGGCGCGGCCGGCGGTGGCGCGCGGCCTGCAGATCCCGCGGCGCGGCTGAACCGGGCGCCTGCGGGCTGGACGAAGGTACGCGCCGGGGGCAAGCTTCCAGTCACGCGGCATCCAGTCGCGCTGCCGCAAAGTGGCCATCACCATGAACGACTCGATCGCCTCATCGTTGCTGCCCGGCCTGGCGCTGGCCTTGTGGTTGCTGGCCCCGGCGGCCGGCGCCCAGAACATCTACAAGTGCCCGCAGGCCGGCGGCGGCGTAGCCTATACCGATCACCCCTGTGCCGACGGCAAGGGCCAGCTGCTGCACCAGGCCGACGACAGCGAGGTGATCGACCGCTACCTGCGCCTGGGCCAGCACGACCTCGCCAGGCAGTACGCCCACGCGCGCCATCTCGACGCGTTGTACGAGGAGCGCGTGGCCGCCTATCGGCAGGCGCAGGAGGACGCCGAACAACGCCGCTACGACGAGGCGCTCGCCGCGCAGCAGCGCGAGGATGCCGCGCGCCGGCAGGCGCAGCTCGACCAGGAGGCCGAGCGCAACCAGTTGCAGGTCGAGAACGACACCCTGCGCCAGCAGAACGACCAGTATCGCGAGGCGTTGTCCCAGCCGGTGGACGACTACGCGCCGCTCTACTGGGGGGCGCCGGCGCCGCCGTATCGACACCGCCCGCACGACCACGACGGCGATCACGGCCATCGCTGGACGCCGCCCCCACCGCCGACCTACCAGCCGTGCACGCAACTCGCCGGCGGCCGGGTGCAGTGCTGAGGCCGCATCCGGACCGCCGTCGCCGCTGAGGCGCGCAGGCGCCCGATTCAGCGCGCCGCTTGCGGTATGTCGGCACCCTGGCGGCGAACCCCCGGATCATCCAGATGCTCGGCCTTCCACACCATCGCGCGATGGATGCGCTGCCAGCCACTGGGATGGTCGAAGAACAGGAACTCCTCGACCGGACCGGGATGCATCTTGCGGTACTCGGACAACTGCACCGCGACATGCGCAAAACCATCCGGCTGGCGTGCCGCGTTCAGGCCGAACGCGTCGGCCTCGGCCTCCATGCTGCGGGTGATGGTGTTGTTCACCGGCGTCATGAAGAACATGAAGATCGCGAACAGCGCCGCGATCAGCGGCAAACCCGCCACGTCGCCCACGTCGCGCAACTGCCAGCGTTCGCCCCAGCGCTGCTGCGCCCAGCCGAAGCCCCAGCGCACGAAGGCGAAGCCGATCACGATGATGACGCCGAAGAACACGATGCCCTTGTAGATGTGGTTGAGCACGTAGTGGCCCATCTCGTGCCCGAGCACGGCCTTGATCTCTTCCGGCGAGCTGCGCTTGAGCAGGTTGTCGTTGAGGCTGATGCGGGTGGTGCCGAACATGCCGCTGACGTTGGCGCTGATGCGCTTGCTCTGCCGCGAGGCGTCGAACCAGTACACGTCCGAGGCGGGGATGCCGTTGGCGCGCGCCATCGACAGGACCTGCTCCTTCAGCGGGCTCTCCGGCAGCGACTGGTAGGTATTGAACAGCGGCGAGATGTAGACCGGCGCGATGGTGGCCATGAACATCACGAACACGATGGCCACCCCCGCGCCCCACAACCACCAGGTGCGCGTGGCGCGCCGGATCACCGCATAGATCAGCACCAGCGCCAGCGTGCCGAAGATCAGCCCCACCGCCAGCCCCTTGGCTTGCTCGCCCAGCCAGCCGCCGAGGCCCAGATTCGACAAGCCGTACTGGTGCTCGCGGAAATAACCTTCGTACAGCGCCCACGGCAGGGTCAGCACGGTCGTCAGCACGATGTATTGGATCGCGTAGATCGCCGTCTGCAGCCAGCGCCAGCGGGTGAGTCGCTCGGCGAGGTTGCGCATGCGCGCCGAGAGCCGCGTGCCGAGCAGCAGCCACGCCACGCCCAGGGCCACCAGCAGATCCCAGCCGGTCAGCCAGTAACCGCCCTCGAAGTAGGCATCGGAATTGGCTCGCTGTGCCGGCGTCAGCTCGGCCATGTAGGCCTGGGTGGCAGCATCGGCGTCGAACGCCGCCGCCGCGGATACCGCCGGCGCCGGAGCCGCTGCGGTGGACGAAGGTATTGCTTGCGCGTGGATCGCGCCGACGACAAACCATGCAAGCAGCAGCACGCCGATCAGCTTCTTCATGACTCCCCCATCCCCATGTGGAGCCAGCACGCTAACCCAATCGCCGGAAGCCCGCCACCACGCCCGTCGCCGCGCCGGTCGCCTACAATGCGGGACACGACCCGCCGGATCGATCCATGCCCCCGCTCCGCCTCAAACGCTATCTGCTGACCGGCCTGCTGACCTTCATCCCGTTGTGGGTGACCTGGCTGGTATTCAATTTCGTGCTGGGCGTGCTGGCCGGGATCGGCGCGCCGATGGTCGAGGCCCTGCTCGGCACGCTGGCGCTGGTGGCACCGCGTGCCGCCGAGTCGCTGAAGATGGAATGGCTCACCTACATCGCCGCCCTGCTGATCACGCTGGGCTCGCTGTACCTGCTCGGCTTCGTGGCAAACCGGGTGATCGGCCAGCGCTTCCTCAATGCCTTCGACAACCTGCTCGCGCGCATCCCGCTGGTGCAGACCATCTACGGCGGCACCAAGAAGCTGATGGCGGTACTGCAGAACAAGCCCAGCGGCATGCAGCGCGTGGTGCTGGTGGACTTTCCGCGGCGCGGCATGAAGGTGGTGGGCTTCGTGACCCGGGTGATGATCGAGGAAGGCAGTGGCCGGGAGATCGCCGCGGTGTACATCCCGACCACGCCCAACCCCACCGGCGGCTATCTGGAACTGGTGCCGGTGGACGAGCTCGTCCCCACCGACTGGACCATGGACCAGGCCATGGCCTTCATCATTTCCGGCGGCGCGGTGGCGCCGGACAGCCTGCCGGCCGCGCCGGTCCGGCACGCCCTCAGCCCCTCACCCCCTGACCTTTGACACTGTCTGGCCCCTGTCGATTGGCCTAGCGTGAACGGCTGCGTCCGCGCGCCCGGGGAGCCTTTTGCGCGCGGCCATGTCCGCAACCTCAAACCGTCCAGATCCACCCATCGAGGGATATCCATGACCAAGCAGTACCTGAAGCCCCTGGCCCTTGCGGTCAGCCTGGCCCTGACCGTGAGCGCCTGCGGCAAGCAGGATGCCACCCCGGCCGATGCACCGGCGCCGACCGCCAGCACCGCACCGGCCGCCGCCGGCAGCACCGCGGCCGTCGACAGCAAGAGCATCTTCGACGTCAGCGAGCTGGGTGCGCCGGCCGAGGCGTGCACGGACTTCGACCAGTTCGTCAATGCCAAGTGGGTCGCCGCCAACCCGATCCCGAACGACCGCCCCCGCTGGGGCGCGTTCGACAAGCTGGCCGAGGACAGCCTCAACACCCAGCACACGATCGTCGAGAACGCCGCCAAGGGCGCCGACCAGGCTGCCGCCGGCTCGATCGAGCAGAAGATCGGCAACCTGTACAAGTCGGGCATGGACGAGGCCGCCATCGACAAGGCCGGCTTCGACCCGATCAAGCCCAAGCTGGCCGAGATCGATCAGCTGAAGAACGGCAACGACGTGGCCGCCTTCCTCGACAAGAGCTTCGCCCAGGGCGACATGCTGGTGTTCCAGTTCGGCGCCGGCGCCGACTTCAAGCACGCCGAAACGCAGATCGGCTACACCTTCCAGGATGGCCTGGGCCTGCCCACCAAGGACTACTACACCGACCCGAAGCATGCCGACCTGCGCAAGGCCTACCTCGACTACATCGCCAAGACGCTGGAGCTGACCGGCGTGTCCGCCGCCGACGCCAAGAAGCAGGCCGATGAAGTGATGGCGTTCGAGACCAGCCTGGCCGCCGCCTCGCTGGCGCCGGTCGAACTGCGCACCCCGGAAAACCAGTACCACTTCGTGAGCGTGGCCGAAGCGGACAAGATCACCCCGCACTTCAGCTGGGAGAACTTCTTCAAGGCCCAGGGCGTGACCATCGACAAGGGCTTCTCGCTGTCGCAGCCGAAGTTCTTCGCCGAGTTCGACAAGCTGCTGGCCAGCGCGCCGGCCAGCCAGTGGCAGGCGTACCTGCGCTTCCACACCATCGACGGCGCCGCCGATGCGCTGAGCAAGCCGTTCCGCGACAACCGCTTCGCCTTCTACGGCAAGACCCTCTCCGGCCAGCCGGAGCAGAAGCCGCGCTGGAAGCAGGTGCTGAATGCGGTCAACGGCTCGATGGGCATGGCGCTGGGCGAGCTGTACGTCAAGCAGGAGTTCACCCCCGAGGCCAAGCAGCGCGCCGAGGAACTGGTCACCAACATCCGCAACGCGCTGAAGGCGCGCATCCAGAACCTCGACTGGATGAGCGACGAAACCAAGGCCAAGGCGATCGCCAAGTGGGACACCTTCCTGCCCAAGATCGGCTACCCGGACAAGTTCCGCAGCTGGGACGGCCTGACCATCGTGCCGGACAACTACTACGCCAACCTCGAAGCAGCGTCGAAGTTCAACTACGACTACGACATCGCCAAGATCGGCAAGCCGACCGACCGCAAGGAATGGGGCATGACCCCGCAGACGGTCAACGCGTACTACAACCCCACCGACAACACGATCAACTTCCCGGCCGCGATCCTGCAGCCGCCGTTCTTCGATGCCAAGGCCGACGACGCGATCAATTACGGCGGCATCGGCGCGGTGATCGGTCACGAAGCCAGCCACGGCTTCGACGACGAAGGCAGCCAGTTCGACGGCGCCGGCAACAACGTGAACTGGTGGAGCAAGGCCGACCGCGCCAAGTTCGACGCCCGCACGGCCAAGCTGGTGCAGCAGTTCAACGACTACACGCCGATCAAGGACAAACCCGACGCGCACGTCAACGGCAAGCTGACCCTGGGCGAGAACATCGCCGACCTGGGCGGCCTCAACGTCGCCTACGACGCCTTGCAGGTGGCGCTGAAGCAGCACCCGGCCGAAGCCACACAGAAGATCGACGGCTACACCCAGGACCAGCGCTTCTTCCTCAACTGGGCGCGCGTGTGGCGCGGCAACATCCGCGAGCAGCAGGCGCTGCTGCGGCTGAACACCGACCCGCACGCCCCGGCCCCGCTGCGCGCGATCGGTGCGCCGTCCAACATGCCGGCGTTCGCGGCGGCGTTCCAGTGCAAGCCGGGCGACGCGATGGTGCGTCCGGCCGACAAGCAGGTGAAGATCTGGTAACCGCGCTCGTCGCAGCCGTTTGAGAACCGGGGCCCCGCATGCGAATGCGGGGCCCTTTTGCATGCCGGCCCCTGACCTTTGACACTGTTTGACCCATGACGTTTGGCCTAGCGTGAATCGGCATGGCCACGGCCTTGCCGGCCGTCGAACACCGGCCATCCGGACACCCACGCAACGCCTGCGGGCGAACCATCCATGGAGGCAATCCGCATGACCAAGACCCTTCTGAAACCGCTCGCGCTCGCCGTCAGCGCCGCGCTGGCGCTCACCGCGTGCGGCAAGCAGGAACCTGCCAGCACGCCGGCGACTCCGGCCGACGCGGCCAGCGCGGCCCCCGCATCCAGCAGCGCCGCCACGGCGGCAGCACCCAGCGTGTTCGACATCAGCGAGCTGGGCCAGGCCGCCGAGGCGTGCGCCGACTTCAACCAGTTCGTCAACGCCAAGTGGATCGCCGCCAACCCGATTCCGGCCGACCAGACCGTGTGGGGCTCGTTCAACCTGCTGCGCGAGAAGAGCCTGTCCGACCAGCACGCGCTGGTCGACGCGGCCGACAAGAACGCCGACAGCGCCACGCCCGGTTCGATCGAGCAGAAGATCGGCTGGCTGTACCGCTCCAGCATGAACATGGACGCGCGCAACAAGGCCGGCTTCGAGCCGCTCAAGCCCTACCTGGCGAAGATCGACGCGCTGAAGTCGAACAAGGACATCCCTGCCTGGCTCAACCAGTCCTTCGCCAAGGGCGACAGCGCGGTGTTCCGCTTCGGCGCGCGCGCCGACTACAAGAACGCCAGCATGCAGATCGCCTATGCGGTGCAGGGCGGCCTGGGCCTGCCCACGCCGGACTACTACACCGATGCCAAGTACAAGGACGTGCGCGCCGAGTACGTGAAATACCTGGCCAAGCTGTTCGAGCTCACCGGCACGCCGGCCAAGGACGCGGCCAACCAGGCCGACCTGGCCATGAAGTTCGAGACCGAGCTGGCCAGGCACTCCATCCCGCGGGTGGAGATGCGCAAGCCGGAGAACCAGTACCACTTCGTCACCGTGGCCGAGGCGAACAAGGTCACTCCGCATTTCGACTGGAACGATTTCTTCAAGGCGCAGGGCGTCACCATCGACAAGGGCTTCTCGCTTTCGCAGCCGAAGTTCTTCGCCGAAATGGACAAGCTGCTGGCCAGCGCGCCATTGGCCCAGTGGAAGGCCTATCTGACCGCCCACACGATCTCCGGCGCGGCCGACGTGTTGTCCGAGCCGTTCGTCGACGCCCGTTTCGATTTCTACGACAAGACCCTGCGCGGCCAGCCCGAGCAGAAACCGCAGTGGAAGCGCTCGCTGAGCGCGGTCAACGACGCCATGGGGCAGGCGCTGGGCCAGTTGTACGTGGCCAAGTATTTCCCGCCGGAAGCCAAGCAGCGCGCCGAGGAACTGGTCACCAACATCCGCAACGCGCTGAAGGCGCGCATCCAGAACCTCGACTGGATGAGCGACGAAACCAAGGCCAAGGCGATCGCCAAGTGGGAAACCTTCCTGCCCAAGATCGGCTACCCCGAAAAGTGGCGCAGCTGGGACGGCCTGAAGATCACCGCGGACAACTACTTCGCCAACATGGAGGCGGCGCAGCAGTTCGACCATGACTACGACATCGCCAAGATCGGCCAGCCGACCGACCGCCAGGAATGGTTCATGACGCCGCAGACGGTCAACGCGTACTACAACCCCACCGACAACACGATCAACTTCCCGGCCGCGATCCTGCAGCCGCCGTTCTTCTATGCCAAGGGCGACGACGCGATCAACTACGGCGGCATCGGCGCGGTGATCGGCCACGAGGCCAGCCACGGCTTCGACGACCAGGGCAGCCAGTTCGACGGCAGCGGCAACCTGGACAACTGGTGGACGGACGCCGACAAGAAGCAGTTCGACGAGCGCGCGCAGAAGCTGGTCGACCAGTTCGACAACTACGCGCCGCTGCCCGACCACCCGGACCTGCACGTCAACGGCAAGCTGACCCTGGGGGAGAACATCGCCGACCTGGGTGGCCTCAACATCGCCTACGACGCGCTGCAGACCGCGCTGAAGAATCAGCCGGCCGAGGCCACGCAGAAGATCGACGGCTACACCGAGGATCAGCGCTTCTTCCTCAACTGGGCGCGCGTGTGGCGTGGCAGCATCCGCGACAAGGCGCAGATGGTCTACCTCAACGCCGATCCGCATTCGCCGATGAAGTTCCGCGCGATCGGCGCGCCGTCCAACATGCCGGCGTTCGCCCAGGCGTTCCAGTGCAAGACCGGCGACGCGATGGTTCGCCCGGCCGACAAGCAGGTGAAGATCTGGTAACCGCCGCCGCGGCGGCAGGCGCAACGCCTCGCCGCCGCAGCCGAACATCGACAAGCAGGAAACACGAGGCCCCGCACGCTGCTGCGGGGCCTCTTGCTGTGTGATGCCTGTCGTTGGCGAATGGGCCTTGTTGCCTCGGTGAGTTATTGCAAATCATTCTCATTGGCAATATCGTGTGCGCCTTCACGGCCACCGCCGTCACTCCATTCGATCGACGGCGATGGCTGTCGCGCGTGCGGGACGGGGACCGGCCTGATTCCACACGACGCACAGGACCCCGCATGAGCCCGATCAAGAGCAGGAAACACCCCACCCGCCGCGCCCTCCCCGCGATGGCGCCCGGGTTGCTGACCACCGCCCTCCTCGGCAGCCTGGCCCTCGCCCCCGCGCATGCCGCCACGCCCGCCGACGCGGCTGCCGCGGACGCCCCGCTGGTCGCGCAGGCGCGCAACCTGCCGCGCGTGCAGGTGCGAGGCAGCGCCGGCGTCGACTACCGCATCGACGAGCTCTCATCGCACAAGTTCACCCAGCCGCTGCTGGACACCACGCAGACCATCAGCGTCATCGGCCGCGACCTGATCCAGCAGCAAGGCGCCACCACGCTTTCCGAGGCGTTGCGCAACAGCCCCGGCGTGGGCACCTTCTACGCTGGCGAAAACGGCGCCACCAGCACCGGCGACACGATGTACATGCGCGGCTTCGACAGCTCAGGCAGCATCTTCGTCGACGGCGTGCGTGACCTCGGCTCGGTCTCGCGCGACGTGTTCAACATCGAGCAGATCGAAGTCACCAAGGGCCCGGACGGCACCGAATACGGCCGCACCGCGCCGACCGGCGCGATCAACATGGTCAGCAAGCGCCCGCAGCTGGACAACGCCATCTCCGGCTCGCTGGGTTACGGCAGCGCCAGCCAGCAACGTGCCACCGCGGACTGGAACCAGGCGATCGGCGAAGACGCTGCCTTCCGCCTCAACGTGATGGGCCAGGACAGCGGCGTGCCGGGGCGCGACCGGGTGCAGAACAACCGCTGGGGCGTGGCGCCGTCGCTGGGCCTCGGCCTGGGCAGCGCCACCCGGATCTATCTCGACTACCTGCACGTGAAGCACGACAACGTGCCCGATGGCGGCGTCTCCACCATCGGCCTGCCCGGCTACGCCAGTCCCGATCCGACGCGGCCGTTCCTGTCCGACGCCGCTGCGGTTGACCCGCACAACTTCTACGGCACCCGGCAGGACCACGACGACGTGCAGGTCGACATGTTCACCGCGATCGTCGAACACGATTTCTCCGACCACCTCGCCGTGCACGACACCTTGCGCTGGGGCCGCACGCACCAGGATTACTTGCTCACCTCGTTCACGGCCACCGCGGCGCACCTGTCGACGCCGGACCCGGATGACCCCTCGACCTGGACGGTGGCGCGCAGCAACCCGACCTTCAAGCACCAGACCAACCGCATCCTCACCAACCAGACCAACCTCACCGCCAGCTTCGACACCGGCGCGGTCGGCCACGACCTCAGCGCCGGCATCGAGCTCAGCCGCGAGCAAGCCGCGACGCAGGGCATTGCCCCGCTCTCCGGCAGCACCTGGCCCCCGGCGAACCTGTACCGGCCCGACCCCGACCAGGGCGGCCTGGCCTACGCCCGCAACGGCGCCCACGGCAACGGCAAGACCGATACCGTCGCGGCCTACCTGTTCGACACGCTCAAATTCGGCGAGCGCTGGCAACTCAACGCCGGCGCGCGGCTGGACCATTACCGCACGCGGTTTGTCAGCACCGACGTCTGCGGCGGCCGGCGCGGCCCGG
Source organism: Rhodanobacter sp. UC4448_H15 (assembly GCF_052978265.1). The sequence continues at coordinate 2,992,852 of NZ_CM129665.1, forward strand.
CCTGCGGCAGTCACCCGGCCGGCACGGTGCTGCCCAGCGTGGACGCGCGCCTCTCCGACAACCTGCCCAATTACAAACTCGGCGTGCTGTTCAAGCCCGTCGCCGCCGGCAGCATCTACGCCAACTTCGCCATGTCGCAGGAGCCACCGGGCGGCAACACGCTTACCCTCAGCAACGCGTCGAACAGTGCCGACAATCCCGACCTCGACCCCCAGCGCGCGCGCACCGTCGAGCTGGGCACGAAGTGGAGCGTGCTGGGCGACAGGCTGCTGCTGACCGGTGCGCTGTACCGCACCACGGTCAGCAACGACCTGGTGCAGGACCCGACCGATGGCCTGTACTACCAGGTCGGCAGGAAGCGCGTGCAAGGCGTGGAGATCGGCGCGGTCGGCAGGATCACCGACCGCTGGGCGGTGAGCACCGGCTATACCCGCATGGACGCCAAGGTCATCCGCGGCAGCGCGGTGACCAGCGACGGCTCCGCCGACCTGCCGTACACGCCGACCAGCGCGTTCACCGCGTGGACCACATACCGGCTGCCGTTCAACCTCACCCTCGGCGGCGGCGCACGCCATGCCGGCGGGATGAAGCGCGGCAGCGACGGCGCGGTCGGCACGCCGACCTTCACCCGCGGCTACTGGGTATTCGACGCGATGGCCAGCTTCGAGGTGAACACGCACCTCGACCTGCAGCTCAATGTCTACAATGTCTTCGACAAGCACTACATCGCGGCGATCAACAAGAGCGGCTACCGCTACACGCCGGCCATGCCGCGCTCGGCGATGCTCACCGCGCAGTTGCGCTTTTGACCCGCCGACCCACGCCATCACTTCCCGCGGGTGACCCATGCTGCTGCACATTCCCGGTGTACTGAGCGCCGAACAGATCAGGCGGATGCGCGAGTCGCTCGACGCGGCGCCGTGGGTCGACGGCCGCGAAACGGTGGGTGCGCAGGGCGCGCGGGTCAAGCACAACCAGCAACTGCCTGACGCCTCGCCGCTGCGTCGGCAACTGGGCGAAACGGTGCTGGCGGCGCTGGCCGCGCAACCGCTGTTCCACGCCGCCACGCTGCCGCTGCGCATCCTGCCGCCACGCTTCAACCGCTATGCCGACGGCGGCCAGTACGGCTTCCACGTCGACGGCGCGGTGATGGCCCTCCCCGATGGCGGCGGGCAAATGCGCAGCGACGTCTCGTGCACGCTGTTCCTCGGCGAACCGGACGAGTACGAGGGCGGCGAACTGATCGTCAGCGACACCTACGGCGAGCACGAGGTGAAACTGCCGGCCGGCGACCTGATCGTCTACCCGTCCAGCAGCCTGCACCGGGTGGCCCCGGTGACTCGCGGCGCGCGGGTGGCCTCGTTCTTCTGGGTGCAAAGCCTGGTGCGTGACGACAGCCAGCGCCGGCTGCTGTTCGAGCTGGACACCTCGATCCAGGCATTGACCCGCACCGGCGCCGACCACGCTGCCGTGCTGCAACTCACCGGCGTCTACCACAACCTGCTGCGGCAGTGGTCCGCCACCTGATCGTCGCAGCGGTTCCCTCGGCGCGGCGCACGGCGGATAATCGTCGACCCCCGACGCCGATGGCTGCACGATGTTCGTACCCGGTCAACGCTGGATCTCCTCCGCCGAACCCGAGCTTGGCCTCGGCACCGTGCTGCGCGTCGAAGGACGCGGCGTGCAGGTGCTGTTCGCCAAGGCCGGCGTGCTGCGCCCTTACGCGATCGACTCGGCGCCGCTGCTGCGCGCCGAGTTCCGCGCCGGCCAGCGCGTCGCCGGCAAGGGCATCGCGTTCCTGGTCGAGCGCGTCGAGATCAAGGACGAGCTGCTGATCTACCGCGGCGAAGGCCGCGAACTGCACGAAGGCCAGCTCGACGACGAACAGAGCGTGAGCCAGGCCGACGACCGCCTGATCGGTGGGCGCACCGACAGCGTGGCGCAGTTCGAGCTGCGCCTGGAGGGTCTGAAGCGGCGCGCCGAGGCGCGCCGTTCGCCGATGTGGGGTCTGGGTGCCGCGCGCATCGGACTGGTGCCGCACCAACTGCGCGTGGCCGGCATCGCCTCGGCACGCCGCCCGCCGCGCGTGCTGCTGGCCGACGAAGTGGGACTGGGCAAGACCATCGAGGCGGGCATGATCGTCGCGCGCCAGCTCGCCACCGGCCGCGCCTCGCGCGTGCTGCTGCTGTTGCCCGACACGCTGGTTTACCAGTGGTTCGTCGAGATGCTGCGCCGCTTCAACCTCAGCTTCGCGATCTACGACGAGGAACGCTGCGAGGCCCTGGAGCAATCCGGCGACGCCGGCAACCCGTTCGAGGACGAGCAACTGGTGATCGCCGACTTCGGCTTCCTGGAAAGCTCGCCGAAATACACGCAGCAACTGCTGGACGCGCCGTGGGACCTGCTGGTGGTGGACGAAGCGCATCACCTGGCCTGGTCGCCGGAAGCCGCCAGTCCGCGCTACACGATGGTGGAGCAACTGGCCGCGGCGATCCCCGGCGTCATCCTTCTCACCGCCACCCCGGAACAGCTCGGACGCAGCGGCCACTTCGCCCGCCTGCGCCTGCTCGATCCGCAGCGCTACCACGATCTGGACGGCTATCTGGCCGAGGCCGACACCTATCAGGCGCTATCGAAGATCGCCGACCGCCTGCTCGACGGCCAGCCGTTGGATGCCGGCCAGCACGCCGCGCTCACCGAGGCCTTCCACGGCGATGCGACGCTCACCGCACTGCTGGCCGATTCCACCAGGCCGGCCCATGCGCGCGAACTGCTGGCCGCGCTGATCGACCGCCATGGCACCGGTCGCGTGATGTTCCGCAACAACCGCGCCGGCGTCGGCGGCTTTCCCAAACGCCTGCCCGAATGGCACCTGCTGGACGCCGACACGGTCGACGACAGCACACGGCAGGCGCTGCTGGCCGAGTTCCACGCCGACATCCAGCAGCCGCCGGCGCTGATCGAGGTCGACTACGCCACCGACCCGCGCATCGATACCCTGATCGCCCTGCTGGAGAAACATCCGCAGGACAAGTTCCTGCTGATCTGCCGCAGCCAGGCCAAGGTGCTGGCGCTGGAAGAAGCGCTGCGCACGAAGAGCGGCGTCGGCGTGGCGCGTTTCCACGAAGGTCTCAGCATCGTGCAGCGCGACCGCAACGCCGCCTATTTCGCCCAGCCCGACGGCGCGCGTTTGCTGCTGTGCTCGGAGATCGGTTCGGAAGGCCGCAACTTCCAGTTTGCGCACCGGCTGGTGCTGTGGGATCTGCCGCTGGATCCGGACCTGCTCGAACAGCGCATCGGTCGGCTCGACCGCATCGGCCAGAAGCACGACATCGCCATCCACATCCTCGCCGTGGCCGACAGCGCCCAGCACGTGCTGGCGCGCTGGTACGACGAAGGCGTCGACGCGTTCCGCCTCAGCCCGGCCGACGGCCGCGAACTGCTGCGCCGCTACGGCGAGCCGCTGACCCGCCTGGCGGACGAGCACGCCCGCGACGACGACAACCGCGATCAGGAACTCGACGCCCTGCTCGCCGAAACCCGCGCCAGCCACGAGCAGATGGCGGCACTCATCCGCGGCGGCCGCGACCACCTGCTGGAACTCGCTTCCAGCCGCGACCCGCACGCCGACGAATTGCAGCAGGCCTTCCGCCGCGACGATCATGATCCGGGCCGCGACGCCTTCGTGCAGCGCCTGCTGGAGGCATTCGGCATCCACGCCGAGGAGCTCGGCGCGCAAGTGCTGCTGCTCGACCCGCAATACCTGTCCACCGACGCCCTGCCCGGCTTCGCCGAAGGCCCGCAGTCGGTCACGTTCTCGCGCGAAGTGGCGCTGTCGCGCGAGGAGCTGCCGCTGCTGCGGCTGGACCTCCCGCTGGTAGCCGGTGCGCTGGATCTGGCGCTGTCCGGCGAACAGGGCAATGCCGCCTTCATGGTCGACGACGTGCTGGCTCCGCGGACCGCACTGCTGCAGGCGGTTTACGTGCTCGAATGCGTGGCCGATCGCCGGCTCGACGCCGAGCGTTTCCTGCCGCCCTCGCCGCTGGTGGTGACCGTGGACACCCGCCTGGTCGAACGCGCCGACTTCACGCCCAGCGACACGGCGCTGCGCAAGGCCAACGACCGCCACATCGAAGTGGCACGCTACCGCAAGTTCCTCGGCAAGCTGGTGCCGCCGATGCTGGAACGCGCCGAAGCGCTGGCCAGTACGCGCGCGCAAGCGCACATCGACGACGCCGTGACCGCCGCCACCGAATCGCTGGACAACGAACTCTCGCGGCTGCTCGCCCTGCGCACAGTGAACCCATCGATCAGCGACACCGAAATCGCCGCCGTCACCGACGAGCGCCACGCCCTGCTCGGTGCACTGCCGCAAGCGCGGCTGCGACTGGACGCCGTGCGTTTCGTCGTCAGCGCCGACTTCCTCGCCCTGCGCTGACCCGCCTGCGACGCCGGGCGGGCACCGCCAGCCCGGCGCGTCCGCCTTTGCGATCCCCGATTCCCGGATCTACAGCATCAGCCGCCGCTTCGGCTTGATCGGCAGCTTGCCTCGCCAGTACTGGATCAGCACGATGCCGCCGACCATGCCGCCGAGATGGGCGAAATGGGCCACGCCGGCTTGGGTGCCGGTCACGCCCAGCACCAGCTCCACCGCCGCATAGCCGATCACGAAGATCCATGCGGGGATCGGCACCGGCAGGAAGATCAGCATCATCTTCTCGTGCGGATACAGCATGCCGAAGGCCAGCAACAGGCCGAAAATCGCGCCCGACGCGCCCAGCGTGGGATAGAAGCCATGGGTGAACCAGTGCACCACGATCAGCTGGGCCACCGCCGCCACGACTGCGCAGACAAAGTAGTAGATGATGAAATTGCGCGCGCCGAAGGTGCGCTCGATGGTGCCGCCGAACATGAACAGCGCGAACATGTTGAACGCGATGTGGGTCAGGCCGCCGTGCATGAAGGCGTAGGTCACCAGCTGCCACGGGCGAAAGCCGATCGAGGCCAGGCCCTGCGTGGTCTGGAACACCTGGTCGGCCCCCCACGGCCACAGCGCGAAATACTGCAGGAAGACCTCGCCGAAGAACTGTTGCAGCAGGTAGACGACGATGTTGGCGATCAGCAGGTTGCGCGTGACCGGCGGCAGATCAAGAGGCATCAGGCGGTTCCGGGGAAAGGGGCTCGACCCCAAGCGTAACGGCGCGCGCGCCCGGCCGCCATGCAGGTGATGTCGCGGGGGTCCGATCGGCCCATGGCGCCGGCCATAAAAAAGCCGCCTTGCGGCGGCTGCAGAACGCACCTGTGCAGGTACTCAACCCTTGTTGTTGGCAGCCAGCGCCATCGCCTCCGGCCGCTTGGCACCGGCGAAACGCTTGGCCCAGTAACCGTCGTCCAGGCTGGAGATTTCCACCGACTTGCCGGCGCTCGGCGAATGGATGAAACGTCCGCCGGAAATGTAGATGCCCACATGCGAGATGCGGTGACGGCCATGGGTGCGGAAGAACACCAGGTCGCCCGGCTTGATGTCGGCGCGATTGATCTTGACCCCGGCCAGGAACTGGCTGGCGGAGGTGCTCGGCAACTGCAGGCCGATCGCGTGCGAGAACACGTAGCGCACGAAGCCGCTGCAATCGAAACCGGTGGCCGGATTGCGGCCGCCGCGCACGTAGCGGATGTCGCGCAGACCCATCGCCGCGGCCAGCAATGCCTTGCGCAGGTCGGTGATGTTCTGCGTGGCGACGCGGGCTTCCGGAGTCCGGGCAGTCGTGATCGCCGGCTCGGCCGCAGCCGCCTGCGTGTCCGCCGCCTGGGGCAGCAGGTCGCTGGCGTTGTCGGGCAGTACCGACTGGCTCAGGCGAACGGCCGGGCTGAAGCTGGGGAGCGGCTGCAGCAGCGGCGCGGCCACGCTAACGGAAGCCGATGCGCTGAAGGCAGTGTCGAGATTAGCGGCGCGAAGGGTTCCGGAAAACAGCAGCGCAGGCACAAGCGCAGCAAGCACGATCAATCGCTGGGTTGGCATGCAGGAAAATCCCGGATATTCACGGAGTTGGCCATCACCGCAAAGCGGCAACGACGTGACTGAGCCGTGAAAATACCAAGCCAGGGCCCCTCGTATGTTGGATTGAGGTTAAGTGAACCCTGCCGTTTCGGTATTTCGGGACGCACCGCACATTTGACACAAGTTACTGATAATAAAATGGTTTACTTGCCATCTGACGACTCGGGCCAGTAGTGCGAGTCCGGATAGGGTCGCCGGCCGAAGATCGCGGTGCCGATCCGCACCTCGGTCGCTCCCTCGGCGATGGCGAGCGGAAAATCACCGCTCATGCCCATGGAAAGTTTTGGCAAATCATGCCCTTGCAAAACCGCCTGGTCGCGCAGCTCGCGCAACCGACGAAAGCAGCCGCGCACCTCGACCGGATCGGTGGAGTGGATCGCCAGGGTCATCAGCCCGCCTACGCGCAAGGTGGCGTAGCCGCGCAGGGTGTCGAGGAAGCCGGGCAGCTGTTCAGGCGTCAGTCCGTATTTGCTGGGCTCGGTGGAGGTCTTCACCTGCACCAGCACGTCGATCGCCCGACCCTCGTGCTGCAGGCGGCGATCCAGCGCCTCGGCCAGTTCCAGGCGATCCAGCGACTGCACTTCGCTGGCCAGCCGCGCCACGTCTTTTGCCTTGTTGGTCTGCAGGTGGCCGATCATCACCCAAGCGATGCCGCAGTCGACCAGCAGCGGTGCCTTGTCGCGGATCTCCTGCACCTTGTTCTCGCCGAAGCGGCGCATGCCCAGCGCCACGCCCTCGCGGATCAGCTCCGGACCGAAGGTCTTGCTGACCGGCAGGATGGATACCTCGGCCGGGTCGCGGCCGGCGGCCCGGCAGGCCTCGTCCACCCGGCGCCGGATATCGGACCAGTTGGCGGCGAGGTGGGAATGGGTGGTCATCTTGCAGACTCCGCGGGAGAAAAAGGAGTGAGAAATGAGGAGTGAGAGATGAGCGGACGCGTGCGATGCGGCTATCTCTCACTCCTCACTACTCACTACTCACTCCTCGCCCTCAGCCTTGCGCGAAGTGCTTCGCCACCACCTCGGCCACCACCATGCTGACCTTCTTGCCGGTGGGGATGTGCAGGAACTCGTTCGGGCCGTGCGCGTTGGAATGCGGACCGAGCACGCCGGTGATCAGGAACTGCGCCTTGGGGAATTTCTCGCCCAGCATGCCCATGAACGGGATGCTGCCGCCTTCGCCCATGTAGGTGGCCGGCGCGCCGAAGTAGTGCTGCGAGGCATCGCTGACCGCCTGCTCCAGCCACGGCGACAGTGCGGGCGCGTTCCAGCCCGAGCCGTCCTTTTCCAGGGTGAACGTGACCTTGGCGCCGTACGGCGGGTCCTTCTCCAGCAACTGCTTGACGAACTCGCCGGCCTTGGCGCCGTTGAGCGTGGGCGGCACGCGCAGGCTCAGCTTCACCGCGGTGAACGGGCGCAGCACGTTGCCGGCGCTTTCCAGCGGCGGAATGCCGCCGATGCCGGTCACCGCCAGCTGCGGGCGCCAGGTGCGGTTGAGCACCAGCTCGGCAAGGTTCTTGGTGACCGGCTGCATGCCCTCGGCCCACGGGAACTTGCTGTAGATGTCCTCGCCCAGCACCTCGGCCGACAGTTTGGCCTGGTCGATGCGCTGCTGCGGAATGTCGACGTACAGCTCCTTCGGCTTGATCGTGCCGGTGGCCGGGTCCTCCAGCCGCGACAGCAGCTCGCGCAGGATGCGGAAGCTCGACGGCACCACGCCGGACGCATCGCCCGAATGCACGCCCTCTTCCAGCACCTGCACGGTGAGGTTGCCGCCGGTCATGCCGCGCAGGGACGTGGTCAGCCACAGCTGGTCGTAGTTGCCGCAGCCCGAATCCAGGCACACCACCAGCGACGGGCTGCCGATGCGCTCGGCGAGGTGATCGACGTAAAACGGCAGGTCGTAGCTGCCCGATTCCTCGCAGGCCTCGATCATCACCACGCAGCGCGCATGCGGAATGCCCTGCTCGTGCAGCGCCAGCAGCGCGGCCAGCGAGCCGAAAATCGCATAGCCGTCGTCGGCGCCGCCACGGCCGTACAGCTTGTCGCCCTTGAGCACCGGCGTCCACGGACCGAGACCATCAGCCCAGCCGGTCATCTCCGGCTGCTTGTCCAGGTGGCCGTACAGCATGACGGTGTCGTCGCCCTGGCCGGGAACTTCGATGTAGATGAGCGGCGTGCGCCCTTCCAGCCGCACCACTTCCAGCGAGGCACCCGGCAACTGGCTGAGCTTGGAGCGCGCCCAGGTTTCCATCAGCTTCACGGCCGCATCCATGTAGCCGTGCGCCACCCAGTCCTTGTCGAACATCGGCGACTTGTTGGGAATGCGGATGTATTCGACCAGTTGCGGCACGATCTCCGCATCCCACAAATCGCTGACGAAACGGGACAGGCGGCTGGTATCCATGGGCAACTCCAACGTGGCGAACAATCGCTCATTGTAGCAGCGCACCCGCAGCGGCACCGACGTCGCGGGCGGCCGTCGCCCACACGAGCGGGGGCGCAAGCCGCACGTCGGGGCAACCCGGGGTCCGGCTGCGCGGCCATGCGGTGGCGCGCATGGTGAGGGCGCGGCGTCGACCGCCGCGATCCACCCGCCAACCCGCCATTTCACGGAGGAAAGACCATGTTCCACAAGCTCGCCGCCATCACCCTCGCGCTGGGCCTCGCCGCCCCGGGGCTGCTGTTCGCCGCCACGCCGGTCAACATCAACAAGGCCGATGCCAAGGTCATCGCCAAATCGCTCGACGGGATCGGCGCGACCCGCGCCGAGGCCATCGTGGCCTGGCGCGAGGCGCACGGCCCGTTCAAGAAGGCCGACGACCTGAAACATGTCAAGGGCATCGGCAAGGCCACGATCGAGCGCAACCGCAGCGCGATCCTGTTCGCCGACGACGGCGCCGCCGGCAGCGACACCGCCGCCGTACCCAAGCCGCGACGCGGCAAGGCGGCCGCCAGCGAGTAATCCCGGCGGCGACGGGCGCAAGCGGTGCGCGCCCTGCACCGCTTGCGCTACACTCGCGCGCCGCATCCGCCGCCGCGCCGACATGATCCTCCCGCGTTACCACATTGCCGCCTCCGCCATCGCCGGTGCCGGCAAGGGTCTGTTCCTCGACGAGGCGGTGGCCGCGGGCCGCATCCTTACAGCACCTGACGGCATCGAACAGACCTACCGGCAGGCCGACATCGAGGCCTCCGACGCGCTGCGCAGCTTGTGGCACGCCAGCGCACGCTGGTTCGAGGACCGCTACACGCTGTCGCCGGAATGGCCCGACGAGTGCTTCATCAACCACAGCTTCACGCCGAACGGACTGTGGCACCTGGGTTTCGTGTTCGCCCTGGCGGACCTGCCCGCCGGCAGCGAAATCACCGTGGATTACCGCCACCTGCTGCCTCCCGGCCAGGCCGAGGACTTTGTCGATGCGGCCACGGGTGAGACAATAACGGGGTTGTCCTGGCAAGAGAGCCTCGTCAGCAGTACCCGCGCCCTGGCCGAACTGCTGGCTCCCGCTCGATCCGGGTCGTGATGGTTGATGGTGATGGTTGAGATTCCTACCCTTGAGACGCCGCGGTTGCGCCTGACCGCGTTGAGCGAACGACACTTCAACGACTACGCCGCGATGCTGGCCGATCCGGACAGCACCCGCTGGGTGGGCGACGGCCAACCGTTGGACCGCACCAACGCCTGGCGCTCGCTGGCGATGCTGTTGGGCCACTGGCAGTTGCGGGGTTTCGGCATGTGGGCGCTGGAGCTGAAGGAGACCGGCGAGTTCGTCGGCCGCGCCGGCCTGATGTATCCGGACGGCTGGCCGGACCTGGAGCTTGGCTGGATGCTCAAGCCGACGCATCGCCACCAGGGCTATGCCACCGAGGCGGGCAATGCGACGCTGGATTTCGCCTGGACCCAGTTGCGCGCGCCGCGCGTGATCAGCCTGGTGCGCATCGGCAACGAGGCCTCCGACCGGCTGGCCGAGCGGCTCGGCGGCGAACACATCGAGAACATCGACTTCTACGGCAGCAACAGCCACGTGTTCGCCTACTACCCGCCGCATCGCGAACGCCACCGCGCCTACGCCTGAGCGGACGTCAGTAGACGTCGCGGCGATAACGCCCCTGCTCACGCAACTGCGCGACCTGTCCCGCCCCCAGCACGTCGCACAACGCCGCATCGACGCCGGGGGCCAGCCCGTCGAGGCTGCCGCAGACGTAGATCGCCGCCCCCTCGTCGACCCAGCGCCGCAGCTCGTCGCCGGCTTCGCGCAGACGCTGCTGCACATGGATGCGCTCGCCCTGGTCGCGCGACCAGGCAAAATCGGCGCGCTCGATGGCGCCTTCGCCGATCCAGCGCTCGATGTCTTCCCGGTGGAGGAAGTCGTGCGCACGATGACGCTCGCCGAACAGCAGCCAGTTGCGCGTCCGGCCGACGGCGATGCGCTGCTTGAGCAGGGCGCGCAAGGCGGCCAGGCCCGTGCCATTGCCGATCAGCACCAACGGGCGCGCATCGCGAGGCGCATGGAAGTTGACGTTGCTGCGCACGCGCAGCGCGATCTCCGCGCCGATCGGCGCGTGCTCGGTAAGCCAGCCCGAGCCCAACCCGGGATAGCCGCCACGCGCACGCATCCGGCGCACGATCAACTGCAGCGTGCCGTCCCGCGGCAGCGAGGCGATCGAGTACGCGCGATGCGGCAGCTGTTGCAATATCGCGGCGACGCCTTCCTCGTCCAGGCCGTCGACCTCGCCCGGCTCGGGCAGGCGACAGCGCGCCAGCAAGGTCGCCAATGGCAGCCGCTCCTGGTGCCCGAACGGCACCACGACGCGGCCATCCAGCCCCCGCGCCGCCAGCCATGCCGCCACCGCTTCGGCGGCATGGCAAGGACCGATCTCGGCCAGGTCGCCGGCCTGCCAATCGGCACGACCTTCCAGCGGCTTCATCGCCAGATGGAAGCAGGGTTCACCCACGCTGCCCGGATTGAGCAGGCGGCGCTCGACCAGTTGCCAGCGCTGGTATTTCGGCGCCTGCCAGTCCGGCAGATCAGGCGCGCCGCCGAGCATGGCCAGGTGATGCTGCCAGTGGCGCAGGCTGGCGTCGTCCTCGCTGTCCACCTCCACCGGATCGAACAGCGCCTGCGCGCCGCTGGCCTGCAGCCAGCGCTGGAGCTGGCGGCCGAAGCCGCAGAAGTCCTCGTAGTCGCTGTCGCCCAGGGCCAGCAGGCCGTAATGCAGGCCGGCCAGTGACGCCGGCTGTTGCATCAGCTTTCGGCTGAACCTCTGTGCCATGTCCGGTGGCTCGCCATCGCCGGTGGTGCTGACCACGAACAGCACGCGGCCGGCCTGGCGCAGGTCGTCCAGCGCCAGATCGCCGATGCCGATCATGCGAGTGGGCAGACCGGCCAGTTGCAGGCTCTGCGCGGTCTGCCGCGCCAGTTGTTCGGCGAAACCGGTCTGGCTGGCGTACACCACGCGCAACATCGCGTCCGCGGGCCGAGCCTCGATGCTGCGGATGTCGCCCGCATCGCGCGTGGCGGGCGACTCTGAGGCCGCCATGTCCTTCACGGCGACCGGCCGGCGTGGCGCGGCATGGCGCCGAAAGCGCAACAGGCCGAACAGATCCAGCGCCGAAATGATCCAGTGCCACGGGTACAACTGGCGCGTGCAGAAGGTACCGCGCTGCAGCTGTGCGTTACCGACGGAGGAGGTGGGTTGATTCATGGCGATCCGTGTTCCGCGCGCCAGCCCTTCCCGCGGCAACTTGCGTGGGCGCGAAAGACGGAACCGGCGCGGTGCCGGGCAAATGATCCGGTCGCATCATTAGACAGTAAACAAGAATCAATCGCAATACGGAACGTCAGGGAACGCAGCATTCCCCATGGGCGAAATGGCTGCCCCGACCGATGAGCAATGCACCACGGACGCGGCGCCACACACGCCGGCGCTATCGTCCGGCGAGGTACAAACGGGTAACGCGCGCGCCCCTCGCAACCGCCGTGCCCGCGCCGGCAGTCAGCTCAACCCGATCTGCTTCATCGCCTTGCTCTTGATGCCTGCGAAGAAACCCTTCTTCGCATGCGTCCCCTTGTTGCTGCTCAGCCCCTCCAGCTGCAGGCGGGAACCCATGATGTTCTTGTTGGCGATCTTCAGCAGCGGGTCCATCTGCTTCTTCTTCATCAGCTCGACCTTGTCCATCCAGCCCGGCAGGCCGATGTCGGCGACGAACATGTTGGCGACCGCCGAGGTGTCGGCGCAGGTGAGCAGGTAGCAGCCGAGGATCGGGCACTCGCCGAACACCGTGAGATCCAGCGTGTTGGGCGCCGCCAACCGCTTGTTGCCGGCACGCATGTCCTTGATGTCCAGGCCCAGCGAGAACAGCTGGAGGCCCAGGCTGGCCAGCGTGTTGGCCACGCCGATCGCCGCGGTAGTGGCCGTGCCGAAGTCGGCGAACAGACCGCCGATCTTCGCTCCCGTCGCCACCGTCTGCTGGCCCAGTTTCACCGAGTGCTGGGCCAGGTCGCGCTTGATGATCGCCTGGATCGCTTCGGCCGCCGCACTCGGATCACCCATGCGGAAGCCATTCTTGTATTCGTCGCTCTTGTAGAGGTTGTAGCCGTCCTGCGCCACCGCCTTGCCCGCCTTGGCCAGCTTCACCGTGCTGGTGACCACGCCGAGGTAGGGCGTCACCTCCGACACCAGTTCGTGCAGCACCTCGCCGCCGATCGCCTCGATCACGTCGTGGATGTTCTCCACGTCGGCGCATTCCACCATGAAGTTCTCGAACGCCTCCTTCATGCCCGGCACGCTGGCGACCTTGCTTGCCGTGCTGCCGCCCTTGGCAAGCTTGTCGACGCCCGACTTCAGCTTCTTGCCGGACGACAGCAGCGACTTGCCCGACGACAGCATGCTGGCACTGCCGAACTTGAGCTTGGTGCCCCCGAACATGTTGACGACGAGCTGGCGGCGCGCCTTGGCGAGCTCGCCCATGGCGATGAATTCGGCGCGGCTCAAAGGTGTGGAAGGCATGATCGCTGTCCCCTCAAGTAATGTCTCATGACTCGTGGCGCCCCGTGCTTCTCCGTGCCCATCGAACAGGCGGAGATGCCACCGGCATCAAAAAAAAAAGCGCGAACCCGGCCCCGCGATTGCTTATTCAACAAGCCGAACCTGATCCCGTTACTGACCACAGAACCAAACTAGATCAACCCTCCACGATAGAGCTCCGTATTCACCGCCACGCCACCCGTAGCCCCATACCGATTCGTGATGACCAGTTGAGACCCGCTGAAGTCGTAAATGAGCTTTCCATAATTGGAGGTCTGATTTCTGTCGGGAAACAGATTCATCATCCATTGCGCGCGTACCGGTGAATATGGAATATAACGAAGCGCAAAACGCTCCACCTCGTTGGTGGGAGCGGCATTAGGATTGTTTGCAAACTTCATCATTACGTTGTTTCCAAAGTCCGCGTTGCTCATTTTCAGTCTCTGGAGCAGCGCCGCCTTTTCAATCTCAATCTGCTGCTTTTGCGGGCTGTTCTGCAACGCTGCCACCTCCTGCTTCTTGTCGACGTACAGCACTTGATCCTCGTTTTCGCATGTGTGCTTGAGGTCGCCATCGTTGGAAACCGCCCCGGTCCAAGCCACCATCCGAATGTTTCTTGCGCCACACAATTCGCGGAAGAACTTGTAAGCAAAGCTGCTGGCCAACTCGCCGGAGGGAATCATGCCTTCATGATTCAGACGGACGTTCCTACAACGCGCGCCGTAGCACATCACGAGGCTGATTCTGTATTTCTCGTCTCGTATTGGCATGAGAAGCTTGGCCAGGCGCCCGAGTTGCTTGAACGTACAGACAGAACCCCCGCTTGTGGAAAACCCTTCATCGGTGTCATCCGGCTTGCCGTGCAACACGAAAACGACCGTCCGCGACTTCTCGATATGCTTGCGGATGTCCTTGACGTCATCCTTGGATAAGGTGCCAGCCGCGTCCCTTGCAATGAGTTCCTGGCATGGATAGAAGACCATCCTTGCTCGCCCTTTTGTAACCTCTCGCTTGGCATAGACCTGCGCCGTGCCCGCGGCAGCCGCACCTGCACCAAACTTGGAAGGATCTCGCCCCCCTTTCACCTTGCCAGTCGTCACTTGCGGACTGCTGTCTTCGAAATTGAGAATCGTGTAGTAATTCATGATGGCTGAATCCCTCTAAACATTGGCTGCCTTCCGCAAGTCGAGAGGTGGGGCGCAGGTCGGTCCCATGCAGATATTCGATCAGTGCGAGCGAGATGAGTTCTGGCCAGTCGGGCACTTTTACCCAAACCCGTAAGAGAACTCCCCATCCGTCACACCGACCTGCACTTTCGCCACTTCCTCGCCCGCAATCATCCTGGTGAGAAACGCCCGCGAGATATCCGGCAACATGGAGTTGGTCAAGATCGCATCGATCATGCGGCCGCCCGACTCGGTCTCGGTGCAGCGCTCGACCACCAGCTTCACCACGTCCTCGCTGTACTCGAACGGGATCTTGTAGCGGGCCTCGACGCGCTTCTTGATGCGGTTGATCTGCAGCTTGACGATCTTGCCCAGCATCTCCGGGCTCAGCGGGTAGTACGGGATCGTCACCAGGCGGCCCAGCAGCGCTGGCGGGAAGATCTTCAGCAGCGGCTCGCGCAGTGCCTTGGCCATGCCCTCGTGATCGGGCATCAGCTCCGGGTCCTTGCACAGGCCGGCGATCATGTCGGTGCCGGCGTTGGTGGTGAGCAGGATCAGGGTGTTCTTGAAGTCGATCTGGCGGCCCTCGCCGTCTTCCATCACGCCCTTGTCGAACACCTGGAAGAAGATTTCATGGACGTCCGGATGGGCCTTTTCCACCTCGTCCAGCAACACTACCGAATACGGCTTTCGACGCACCGCTTCGGTAAGCACGCCACCCTCGCCATAACCGACATAGCCCGGAGGCGCGCCCTTGAGCGTGGAGACGGTGTGCGCCTCCTGGAACTCGCTCATGTTGATGGTGATGATGTTCTGCTCGCCGCCGTACAGCGCCTCGGCCAGCGCGAGCGCGGTTTCGGTCTTGCCCACGCCGGAGGTGCCGGCGAGCATGAACACGCCGATCGGCTTGTTCGGGTCGACCAGGCCGGCACGCGAGGTCTGGATGCGCTTGGCGATCATCTCCATCGCGTGGTCCTGGCCGATGACGCGCTGGCCCATCAGCTTGGCCAGGTTCATCACGGTCTCGACTTCGCTCTTGACCATGCGACCGACCGGGATGCCGGTCCAGTCCGAGACCACCGAACCCACCGCCTGCTGGTCGACCGAGGCCAGGATCAGCGGATGCTCGCCCTGTAGCTCGGCCAGCTGGCCCTGCAACTCCTGCAGTTCCTTCAATGCAGCAGCGCGATCATCCCCCGCAAGGGCAGCCTCTCCCGCCGATGCCTCCTTTGCTTCGGCAACCTGGTTGGCCGACTCTTCCAGCGCACTGCCGGTGCCTTCTACCGGCGCCGAAGAACCGCGCAACTTCGAGCGGATGTCGAGGATCTTCTCGACCAGATCCTTCTCCTTGATCCAGTTCGCCTCCAGCGTTTCCAGTCGTGCCTTCTGCGTGGCCAGCTTCTCGTTGGCGGCGTCTTCGCGGGCAGTGACGTTCACGCCGACGTTCTTTTCGCGCGCGATGATGCCCAGCTCGGTCTCCAGCGCCTGGATGCGCTTGCGGGTGTCGTCCACCTCGGCCGGCACGGCGTGCTGGCTGATCGCCACGCGGGCGCAGGCGGTATCGAGCAGGCTGACCGACTTGTCCGGCAACTGGCGCGCGGGAATGTAGCGGTGCGACAACTTCACTGCCGCCTCCAGCGCCTCGTCGAGGATCTGCACCTTGTGGTGCTTCTCCATCACGCTGGCGACGCCGCGCATCATCAGGATCGCCTTCTCCTCGCTGGGCTCGTCGATCTGCACGGTCTGGAAGCGGCGGGTCAGCGCGGGGTCTTTCTCGATGTGCTTCTTGTACTCCGCCCAGGTGGTGGCGCCGATCGTGCGCAGGTTGCCGCGCGCCAGTGCGGGCTTGAGCAGGTTCGCCGCGTCGCCGGTGCCGGCCGCGCCGCCGGCGCCGACCAGGGTGTGCGCCTCGTCGATGAACAGGATGATCGGCTTGGTGGACGACTGCACCTCCTCGATCACCTGCTTCAGGCGGTTCTCGAACTCGCCCTTCATGCTGGCGCCGGCCTGCAGCAGACCCACGTCGAGCACGCGCAGTTGCACGTCCTTCAGCGGCGGCGGCACGTCGCCGATGGCGATGCGCATGGCAAAGCCCTCGATCACCGCGGTCTTGCCCACGCCGGCTTCGCCGACCAGCATCGGGTTGTTCTGGCGACGGCGCATGAGGATGTCGACCAGCTGGCGGATCTCGTCGTCGCGACCGACGATCGGGTCCATCTTGCCGTCGCGCGCCTGCGCGGTGAGGTCGATGGTGAACTGCGCCAGCGCTTCCTGCTTGCCCATCTGTGCCGGCGACATCGCGCCGCTTGCCTCGCCCGGCGCGCTGCCACCGCCCATGCGGAAACCGTCGTTCGCATGCTGCCCGTCCTCGGGCGAGCCGCCGACCACCTCGGCGAACTTCTCCACCAATGCTTCGGGCTTGATCTTGTCGAACTCGGCCGAGATGTTGACCAGCGCGCTGCGCAGATTGCGCGTGCGCAGGCAGCCGACGATCAGGTAACCGGTGCGCACCTGCGCCTCGCCGAACATCAGCGTGGCGAACACCCAGCCGCGCTCGACCGCTTCCTCGACGTTGCTGGACAGATCGGAGATGGACGAGGAGCCACGCGGCAGCCGGTCCAGCGCATCGGTGATGTCGCGCGCCAGGTTCGACGGGTTGAGGTTGAACTGCTTGACGATGCGGTGCAGGTCCGAATCCTGCAATTGCAGGATCTGGTGGATCCAGTGCACCAGTTCCACGTACGGATTGCCGCGCAGCTTGCAGAACACCGTCGCGCTTTCGATGCACCGGAAAGCGAGCTTGTTGAGTTTTCCGAACAGCGCGCCGCGACTGATCTCGGCCATGTCATTGATCCTCTGAGTTGATTGCCAATCCCATCATGTCTGTTGCCACGTCGACCCGGCCGCCAGCGGCTATCCCACCGGTTGCAGCACGACCTCGTCGACGTCGTCGTCGTGCCGGGGCGAGCCCATCCACGTCGTCAGGCCCATCCGTCCTTCGCGCCCCAGGCGCGTCACCGGGACATCGGCCTTCTTCAGTACCAACTGCACATCCCAGGCTTTTTCCTCGCCGACGTAGGTTTTCACCGCGGCCACCAGTTGCCGCAGCGCTTCGCCGCCGGGCAGGAAGTTGTTGAACTGGGCGCGGGTGAGCGGCCCCAGGCGCAGGCGGAAACGCTGCTGGCTGCCGCGCACGTATTCGCCGGTGACCGTGGTCAGGCCCAGTGCTGCAACCTCGCGCGAGGCGCCCAAGCGCAGCTGCGAGGCGGACGGCAGGCGCATCCATTCGGCGATGAACTCGACGACGCCCACCGGCACGCGGAAGAAGCGCTCCAGCATGCCCTGCAGGCCTTCGGCATTGCGCGCCTGCTGCAGCAGGCGTGCGGCGAAGAACCGCTTGAACTGGTCCGGCAAGGCGTCGCGATCGCCCAGATCCGGCGTGGCCAGGCCGACCAGCGCGCCCATGTACAGCTGGAAACGATCCTCCTCGGGGCGATCCAGCTGCACCGTGGGCTGGGCGTCGGCCCAGCTGCGGTAGAACAGGCTCATCATGCGATGGTGGAAGATGTCGGCGAACGCGCGGAAGGTGGAATCCCGCGCGTTGATCTCGCGGTCCATCGCGTATTCGGTCAGGTGCAGCGGCAACGGCCCGTTCGGGCCGAACAGGCCGAAGAACAGGCCTCGCATGCGCGCCGGCCGGCCGCCGCCACCGGGCTGGTAGCTGTCCACGGTGCGTGGCGCAAAGGCCAGCGAAGGGGTCTGGCCCAGGCGCACGAAGTCATCGCTGACCTTGGTCGACTGGCCCAGCCGCGGACGCTCCGGGAATGCGCACTCCAACCGCCGGAGCGCTTCGAAGAACTCGAAGGACTCGGGATGGTCGCGCAGCGCGTTCTCCAGCGCTACAGCGTCTGCCGTGTTCCCAGCCGGGCGGGCCATCGGGCGACCTCGTTGCGTTCCAGCGTGCGCAGAACGGTTTCAGTGAAGGAGTTGATCGATACGTAACGGGTAAAGAACTGCTGCATCACCGCGCCCAGCAGGAACGCTCCGGTGCCCTCGAAGGCGCCGTCGTCGCAGGTCAGGGTGATCTCCAGGCCGCGGCCGAAGGTGATCGGCCCGGGCAACGGGATGCGTCGCACGATGGATTGCGAACTCACCGCCTTGAGCCCCTCGATCTGGCGCAGTGCGCTGGAGTCGAACTCGTCGCAGTACAGGGTCAGCATCTCGCGCAGTGCCGCGGCGCCTTCGCCCGCGTTGTTTTCCAGCAGCGACACGTAGTTGAGCTGCAGGTGGCTGAGCAGGCGCCACGCGGTCTCGCCGGTGGCGACCGAGGCACGCGGCTTGGTCGGACCGGCGACGCAGCGGATCGATTCCACCGGCGCGCCCGTCTCCAGGGTGAAGTCGGTGTGGGACTTGCCGACCGGCATCTGCAGCGGCAGGTCGCGGTTGGTGCACATCAGCTGCATGCCGATCTGGCGCAGCTCGGTGGAGTACGGCGCCTCGCTGGAGTCGACCAGCGAGATGAACATCTCGTTGCCGATGTAGCTGGAGCGCGCACCCTGGCGCTTCTGCCGGGAGGACAACAGCCGCGGCTCGCGGCGGATCGTGTAGTAGGCCGAGTGCCGCGCGTGCCAGGTGCGCTCGTCGCAGCCGTAGAACGGCAGGAAGCGCTGCTCCGGCTCCTGCCGGTCGCCGAACCCCTCGACGTTGCCGATGCTGTGGATTTCGAAATCCATCGGCCGGGTGCGATCGGCGAGGATGTGGTATTCGCTGGTGCCCTGCGTCAGGTGGATGCGATCGGCACGCCGCGGGAACAGGTTGATCGCCGGCGTGCAGAACAGCCGGAAGTTGCTGACGTCGACGGCGTTGTGCAAGCTGGCCACGCTGCGGTCGAACAACACCACGATCTCGAACTCGTTGCCCTTGGCCCGCGCCAGCAGCGACCGCAGGCCGGTGAACTCGGCGAACAGGAAGCGCTCGGGGCAGGCGAAATACTCCTGCAGCAGCCGGTAGCCGCTGAACGAGCGCCCGGAGTAAGGGATCAGCGCCTCGTCGTCGTCGTAGCCGCGACGCTCGATGTGGCTGGCGTCGTGGTTCTCGTTGATCGCCCCCGACGCGCCCTGCGCGCGGACCTGGTAGCCGACCGCATTGCCGAGCAATTGCTCGTACAGGCGTTTGGGCAGTTCATCGGCGCCGGCAAGGAATATCGGCAGCCGGTCCAGCGCCAGCATGTTGGCCTGGGCACCGGCGGTGACGCGGAACTTCAGGCGCAGGCCGGCGCGTACGATCTTGCCGGCCGGCAGCACCACCCCGGCGGCGGCGATCGCGGCGGGGGTCTCGAAATACTTCGCCTCGGCCAGCTCCAGCGGCCACAGGGTGACCTCGTGGGCGGTGCGGTATTCGCAGGCGGTGCGGTCGTCCTTGCCGATCATGCTGCGCAATGCCGTGTGCCGGGCCACCTTGTGGCCGGCCAGCAGGCCGCTTTCCTTGAGGTCCGGGTGCATCTGCACCACGGCCATCGAGGGCACCGGCGCCAGGTAATGCGGATAGATCATCTCCAGCAGGTGCTGGGTGAACACCGGATACTGCGCGTCGAGTTTGAGCTGCACGCGCGCGGCCATGAAGGCAAAGCCTTCCAGCAGGCGTTCCACGTAGGGGTCGGCGCACTCGAAGCCTTCCAGGCCGAGGCGGCCGGCGATCTTCGGATACTCGCGGGCAAACTCGCCGCCCATTTCGCGTACGTGTTGCAGTTCCCGGTTGTAGTAGCGCAGCAGTCTCGGGTCCATGGGCGATCAGCCGAAGCCCTCCGACACCTTGAAGTTGCCGGTCTCCAGGTCGACTTCGGTCTTCAGGTACAGGTTCAACGGAATCGGTTGCGCCCACATTTCCGATTCGATGTTGAAAATCAGCGCCTGGCGATCCATGCGCTTGGTCAACGCGTTGACGTTGACGCGCAGGGTGTTGGCGGTCAGCCGTGGCTCGTAGGCCACGATGGCATCGCGTACACGGCGCTGCAGCGCTTCGGCGTTGATTCCCGACAGGGCCGCACCGGTAAGGTCGGGGATGCCGAAGTTGAGCACCGAGCGGGAAACCTCGGGATATTCCTCGAGCTCGACATTCGCCTCCAGGCTCACGCAATTCAGCAGCCAGGAGATATCGCGGGTGACGCATTCGCGCAGTCGGGACACCGAGATCACGCGCTTCTCGCGGCTTTCCTCCAGCTTGCCCGGCTCGTCGTCGGTCAGGCGATCGAGCAGCGAAGGCTGAAGTCGTTCCTGGGTGGTGAGCTCAGCCATGGAAAGTCGGCACTCCGGCTCAGGCGACGTCGAAGGTGATCAGTCGCGCGTCGAGCAGCGGATAGTCGGCCACGTCGGTGGCCAGCATGCGCTGTCCCAGACCGATCTGGTCGCTGCCCTGCTCCAC
Organism: Rhodanobacter sp. UC4448_H15; assembly: GCF_052978265.1. The sequence continues at coordinate 3,013,527 of NZ_CM129665.1, forward strand.
CCAGTCGGTCTTGCGCCCGAGCACGATGTCCTGGTCCTCGGACCGTTCGCTGCCGGCGTAACGCCCCGGAATGAAGCCGATGGCCTGGCCGCCATTGCTCCATGTCACCTGGGTGGGCACCCAGATCTTGTCGCGCAGATCACTCGGGGCCTCGAATTTCAGCTCGCGCAGGCGCGAGAACGGTACCCAGGAGTAGCCGCCGTTGACGATGATCTCCAGGCACGGCCCGATGCGGGGGTCGGCATCGGCGATCCACTCGAACGCGGCGCCGTCGATGTTGCCCGCCACCGCGGGAGCCTGTTCCAGTGCCTGCTCGCGCAGCGTCGCGGCCTGCTCGTGCCTGCCTTCGGCGCCGAGCTTGAGCGATTGCAGCAGCCACGCCAGCCAGGGTTCCGGCTCGCCGATGATCACCGGCATGCGTTTGCCGGCGAAGACGTCGGCGCGCACCAGTTCGCCTTTCAGCGCCTCCGAATAGGCACCGACCATCATGGCGTTGAGCGGGTCGAGTTCGCCGCAGACGCTGAGCTGGTTCTGTGCCCGCTCCCATTGTCCGAGCAGCGCCAGCAACTGGAATAAAAAAACCCGGCGCTTGGCATCTGCCGGGTTGTTGCGTACTTCCGCCGTGAGCAGTTGCAACGCTTCGTCCGGCCGGCCTTCTTTGAGCTTGCTTTCGGGTGTCATGTCGTCTCTCGATGCCGGCGCCCCGTCGGCAGCGGGGCCGCGGGCGCGGGAAGGTCGCCGTCACCCCGACCGGACGATCCCGGGTGCAGGCGGACAAACGCCGCTGGTCGCACCCGGAAGTCCGGGGTGCGACAAGCCGTTGCATTCGTCCCCTGCACCTGGACCGCCGGACAGCAGGTGCCGGCGAAGCCTGGTCAGGCGCCAGCTCAGCTCGCCGCGACTTCCTCGACGCTGTACCCGACCGTGCCGGCCGAAGCCACCACGCCCTTGTCGTTCTGGGCGAAGTACTCGACGTCGAACTTGGCGAAGCTGATCGAGATGTTCTCCGTCAGCATGTCCTCACCGCCCGAGCCGCCGGTGGAATAGCTGGTCACCATCGCGCTGGTCAGCTTGATGGTGAAGTAGTCCTCCTGCTTGCCGCCGGCCTTGGACACGAACAAGGTCGCGGTGCCGATGTGCGCGCCGGTGACCAGCGCCTTGATGAAGGACGTGGTGCTCTTGTCGAGGTACTTGGTGAAGCTGATGTCCTGCACGTTGGCCTTGCCCGCGCCGCCGCCGGTGCCATGGCCGAAGGAACCGCTCTGCGACATCCCCCAGGACCAGGCCAGCAGCTGGATCTGGTCCTTGTGCTTGGTGTGCTTGGATTCGCCGGTGAAGGTGACGTCGCCGCCCTCCAGCTTCAGGTGCATGTCTAGTGCCATGAGAATTCTCCTTGTCTGTTGAAATCAGGTGAACCGGACAGTTCTCGCTCGGAGGAAGCTGCTCGGCGATTGACTGGTACTGCCAGTTGAAACCGTGGAACGAACCTGCGAGAAACTTCCGGGTCAGCTCTTGGCCGCCGAAGGAAGACGGGACACCAGCCTCAGGGAAACGGTCAGGCCCTCCAACTGATAATGCGGCTTGAGGAAAAACTTCGACGTGTAATACCCAGGTGCTCCTTCCACCTCTTCCACCACCACCTCCGCGGCCGACAAGGGTTTGCGGGCCTTGGTCTCTTCGCTGGAGTTGGCCGGGTCGCCGTCGACGTACTGGTTGATCCAGGACGCCAGCCAGCGCTCCATCGCCGTACGATCCTTGAAGGAGCCGATCTTGTCGCGCACGATGCACTTCAGGTAATGCGCGAAGCGGCAGCAGGCGAACATGTACGGCAAGCGCGCGCCCAGCGCCGCGTTGGCGGTGGCGTCCGGATCGTCGTACTCCTCCGGCTTGCTCAGCGACTGGGCACTGATGAACGCGGCCATGTCCGAGTTCTTGCGATGCACCAGCGGCATCATGCCCATCTTGTCCAGCTCGGCCGAGCGGCGATCGGTGATCGCGATCTCGGTCGGGCACTTCATGTCCACGCCGCCGTCGTCGGTCGGGAAGGTGTGTGCGGGCAGGCCTTCCACCGCGCCGCCGGACTCGATGCCGCGGATGCGCGAGCACCAGCCATATTCCTTGAACGAGCGGTTGATATTCACCGCCATCGCGTAAGCCGCGTTCTGCCAGGTGTACTTGGACGAGTCCGCGCCGGCAGTGTCCTCCTCGAAGTTGAACTCCTCCACCGGATCGGTGTTGGCGCCATACGGCAGGCGGGCCAGCGTGCGCGGCATGGTCAGGCCGATGTACTTGGCATCGTCCGACTCGCGCAGCGAGCGCCACGCGGCGTAGTCCGGCGTGGAGAACACCTTGGCCAGGTCGCGCGGGTTGGCAAGCTCGTTCCAGCTGTCCATGCCCATCAGGGTGGAAGCCGCGGCCGAGATGAACGGCGCGTGTGCCGCCGCAGCAACCTGCGCGATGCCCGAGAGCAGCTCGACGTCGGGCGGGCTGTGGTCGAAGTAGTAGTCGCCGACCAGGCAGCCATAGGGCTCGCCGCCCAGTTGGCCGTACTCTTCCTCATACAGCTTCTTGAAGATCGGGCTCTGGTCCCAGGCCGTGCCCTTGTAGCGTTTCAGGGTCTTGCCCAGCTCCTTCTTGGAGATGTTCATCACGCGGATCTTCAGCAGCTGATCCGTCTCCGTGTTGTTGACCAGGTGATGCAGGCCGCGCCACGCGCTTTCCAGCTTCTGGAAATCGGGGTGGTGCATGATCAGGTTGATCTGCTCGCTGAGCTTGCGGTCGATCTCGGCGATGTAGGCGTTGATGGTCTGGGCGACGTCGTCGGAAACGATGTCGGCCTTGTTCAGCACCTGCTCGGCCAGGGTGCGCACGGCCGATTCGACCTCTTCCTTGGCGCGGTCGCTCTTGGGTTTGAACTCCTTGCTCAGCAACGCAGCGAAGTCGCCGGCGTCGAGAGTCTGTACGGCGCCTTCCTGTTCGGCTAGCTTTTCGGTGGCCATGCGTGCTTACTCCCCGTCTTTGTTGGTGTCGTCGGCGGGCTTGGGCGCCGAAACCAGCGACTGCAGCAGCGCCGGGTCCTTGAGTGCCTGGGCAATCAGGTTTTCAGCGCCTGCCTTGCCGTCCATGTAGGTATCCAGGTTGGCAAGCTGCGTGCGCGCCTCGAGCAGTTTCGCCACGGCGCCCACCTTGCGGGCGACCGCCGCCGGCGAGAAGTCGTCCATGCTCTCGAAGGTGATGTCCACCGCCAGGCTGCCTTCGCCGGTGAGCGTGTTCGGCACCGCGAAGGTCACCCGCGGCTTCATCGAATTCAGGCGGCTGTCGAAATTGTCGACGTCGATCTCCAGCGCCTTGCGATCCTCGATAGGCGGCAGCTCGCCCGCATTGGCACCGGACAGGTCCGACATCACGCCCATCACGAAGGGTACCTGCACCTTCTTCTGTGCGCCGTAGACCTCGACGTCGTACTCGATCTGCACGCGGGGCGCACGATTGCGCGCGATGAATTTCTGACTACTTTGCTTGGCCATGCGACTCTCCCGGTGGGCATGCTTGGGTTTTCAAGATGCAGCATTCATCCGCCCCGGCGCGGCCGGGACCAGCCCGGCGGCAACGGAACGAAAAGTCATTGAAGGCAGGTGCGCAGACGCGGCGGCGACCTTGCACGGTCGTGACCGAGACATCGTGCGCGCGGCATTGGCGATCGGCAGAAAGATCGGGCGACACGGCAACGCGCCCGCGCGAACCGCGTCGACGTACGGGAGCAAGGCACGATTCCGATGGCGACTGTGCACGCAAGTCCATACGTCCCCTTCGTTCCCCCCGGCGGTTCGGCAGTGGCGGCATGACATGCGCCGCGACGCATGCAACGTCTCGGCACACCATCCGACTTTACTGAAGCACCACATCCCGCCGTCGCACGTCGAAACCGATGACCACCCCACCTCGGCGTTGGACTTGGCGTAGCTGCGTGCCCGATCTCCTCGTCGCCTCACGGCGCGCCCGGACCCGAAGATCGCTGGCAGCCGGAGTACGATCGACCGTCCGGGCAATCTACATCCGTGAAGAGATTGCTGCAAGCTGAATCGACGGAATTCCGCCGATCCGCGAGGGAGCGGCGAGAGGGCATCGAATCGCGCGGCTGGCGAGGGCACGCGCAGCGGACGCGAACGTGTTCGGCGAACGAATCAGATGGCCGCGCAGCCAGCGACGAGCGCGCCGTCGCCCCACGAAAAAGGGGAACCCTGGCCGGATTCCCCTCTCGGTTCCACTCGATCGGTGGATCATGGAATTGGTGGGCGGTACAAGGATCGAACTTGTGACCCCTACCATGTCAAGGTAGTGCTCTACCGCTGAGCTAACCGCCCGTCGCCACGGCCAGGCCGTGCGAGCCGCGCAGTATACGGGAGCCGGCGGCGCCCGACAATATCCCGCCGCCCGGCTCAGCGCAGGGCCTGCTCGCGCAACTGGTGGATCTGGTCGCGCAGCCGGGCGGCGTCCTCGAACTCCAGGTTCTGGGCGTGCTTGTACATCTGCGCCTCCAGCTTCTTCAGCAGGGCAGCCGCCTGCGCCGCGCCGAGACCGGCGTAATCGGCGCCCTGCTCGGCCACCGCGCGGTCGCGGGTGCGCGTCTTGCCGCCACGCCGGTTGCCGACCTCGCTGCGCGCGCCCTCCATGATGTCGGCGATGCGCCGCACCACGGTTTTCGGGGTGATGCCGTGCACCTCGTTGAAGACGATCTGCTTCTCGCGGCGGCGGGCGGTCTCGTCCATCGCCGCCTGCATCGAGCGGGTGACGTTGTCGGCGTACAGGATCGCCTTGCCGCGCACGTTGCGGGCAGCGCGGCCGATGGTCTGGATCAGCGAGCCGGTGGAACGCAGGAAGCCCTCCTTGTCCGCGTCGAGGATCGCCACCAGTGATACCTCGGGCATGTCCAGGCCCTCGCGCAGCAGGTTGATGCCGACCAGCACATCGAACTCGCCCAGGCGCAGGTCGCGGATGATCTCGCTGCGCTCGACCGTCTCGATGTCCGAGTGCAGGTAACGCACCTTCACGTCGTGCTCGGACAGGTATTCGGTGAGGTTCTCGGCCATGCGCTTGGTCAGCGTGGTGACCAGTACGCGGTCGCCCATCGCCACGCGCTTGTGCACCTCGCTGAGCAGGTCGTCGACCTGGGTGCGTACCGGGCGCACCTCGACTTCCGGGTCGACCAGGCCGGTCGGGCGCACCACCAGCTCGGTCACCGCATCGCCGGATTTGTGCAGTTCGTAATCGCGCGGCGTGGCGGAGACGTAGATCGCCCGCGGCACGCGCTCCTCCCATTCCTCGAAACGCAGCGGCCGGTTGTCCATCGCCGAGGGCAGGCGGAAACCGAACTCCACCAGGGTCTCCTTGCGTGAGCGATCGCCCTTGTACATCGCGCCCAGCTGCGGCACGGTGACGTGCGACTCGTCCACCACCAGCAGGCCGTCGGCCGGCAGGTAGTCGAACAGGGTCGGCGGCGGCTCGCCCGGCGCGCGGCGGGTCAGGTGGCGCGAGTAGTTCTCGATGCCCTGGCAGTAGCCGACCTCGGCCATCATCTCCAGGTCGAAGCGGGTGCGCTGCTCCAGTCGCTGCGCCTCGACCAGCTTGTTCTCCCTGTACAGATATTCCAGCCGGTCCTTCAGTTCGACCTTGATCGTCTCGATCGCGTTGAGCACGCTCTCGCGCGTGCTGGCGTAGTGCGTGCGCGGGTAGACGGTATAGCGCTGCACCCTGCGGATCGTCTCGCCGGTGAGCGGATCGAACAGCGCCATCTTCTCCACTTCGCCATCGAACAGCTCGATGCGCAGCGCCTCGGTCTCCGACTCGGCCGGAAACACGTCGACGATCTCGCCGCGCACGCGATAGGTGCCGCGGCGCAGCTCCGTTTCGTTGCGGGTGTACTGCAGCTCGGTCAGCTGGTGGATCAGCTTGCGCTGGTCGATGCGCTCGCCGGTGGCCAGGATCAGGCGCAGTGACAGGTAGTCCTCCGGATTGCCCAGGCCGTAGATCGCCGACACGGTGGCCACGATGATCGAGTCGCGGCGCGACAGCAGCGCCTTGGTCGCCGACAGCCGCATCTGCTCGATGTGCTCGTTGATCGAGGCATCCTTCTCGATGAAGGTGTCCGACGCCACCACATAGGCTTCCGGCTGGTAGTAGTCGTAGTAGCTGACGAAGTACTCCACCGCATTCTGCGGGAAAAACTCGCGGAACTCGCCGTACAGCTGCGCGGCCAGCGTCTTGTTCGGCGCCATCACGATGGTCGGGCGCTGGATGCGCTCGATGACGTTCGCGATGGTGTAGGTCTTGCCCGAGCCGGTCACGCCGAGCAGGGTCTGCGCGGCCAGGCCGGCCTCGAAACCCTCGGCCAGGCGCTGGATCGCCTGCGGCTGGTCGCCGGCGGGCTGGTAGGGGGCGGCGAGTTGGAAGCGGTCGGTCATCAGCTGCAGATGTGGGCGGGACGGCACATTTTAAATCCGGCCTGCTGACATGCCGCGTCAGCAGAGTCCGACGCCGCGGGCGGCATCGGGCTGCTGGCTGGCACGGGCCATCGTCCTAGCATGCCGGTTCCGGCACAGCGCAGGATGCGAGATGACGACGACGCCATGGAAAGCGAACCGCGGTTTCAGCCTGATCGAACAAGTCATGGTACTGGCCATCGCCGGCATTCTGACCGGCATCGCGTTGCCGCCGCTGCACCATGTGTTGAGCCGCAATCGACTGCAGGCGGCGCAAAGCGACTTCATCGCCGCCTTGCGACACACGCGCAGCACCGCGGCGATCACCGGCAAACGCACGCTGTTCTGCCCCAGTGCGGATGGCAGCCGATGCAGCGAAGACAACCGCTGGGAACATGGCTGGCTGCTCGGACAGGACCTCGACGGCGATCACCAGCCCGATGGCCAACCCGCCCGCACCGGGGCAGCCTACGACCTGGGTCTGCGCATCACCAGCAGCAATGGCCGCCACGAGGTGCGCTTCCAGCCTGACGGCAGTGCCGGCGGCAGCAACCTGACCTTGCTGTTCTGCGAGCCGGGGCGGGACAGCCAGGCGCTCAGCGTGGTGGTGTCCAATGCCGGCCGGGTGCGCGGCGCCCCGGCCACAGCCGCACAGGCCGCGCGCTGCCAACAAGGCGGCTGACGCGCGAAGTCAGCGGTCGTCGCGCGTCCAGATCGCGCCGTCTTCCTCGCGCACCGGAAAGCTGGCGATCGGGACATACGCCGGCGGCCTGGTCACCGCACCGGTGCGCAGGTCGAAGCGCGCGCCGTGGCGCGGGCATTCCACCTCGAATCCGAACACTTCGCCGCCAGCCAGTTCGCCGCCATCGTGGGTGCAGGTGTCCTCGACCGCATACAGCGCGCCGTCGATGTTGTACACGGCGATCGAGGTGTCGCCGTCCCACACCACCTTGTATTCGCCGGGCAGGAAATCGCTGCGCGTGCCGACCCTGATCCATCCGTTCATGCAAGCACCTCGGTGAACTCCTTGACCAGCACCTCGAAACACAGGTCGGCGCGACGCGGAATGCCGAAACGCTCGTTGCCGTACGGGAACGGCTGCCGTTCGCCGGTGCGCCGGTAGCCGCGCCGGCCATACCAGGCGATCAGCTCCTCGCGCTGCACGATCACCGTCATGCGCATCGCGCTGCAATGCCACTGTTCGCGCGCGATGCGTTCGGCCTGGGCCAGCACCTGCTTGCCCAGGCCGTGGCCCTGCTCCGCCGGGTCAACCGCGAACATGCCGAAATAGCCGGCCGCAGCTTGTCGCTCGACGTGGCAGCTCGCCACCAGCGCACCGTCGCGGAGCGCCAGCAGCACGCAGCTGTCCGGCCGCGCGATCAACGCCTCGACATCGGCCGCGTCGGTGCGCTGGCCGTCGAGCAGGTGGGATTCGGTGGTCCAGCCGCGCAAGCCCGATTCGCCGCGATAAGCCGATTCGACCAGCGCGACGATGGCAGGGACGTCCGCCGCGCGGGCGGTGCGAAATGCGACGGGGGCGCGTGGCTCTGTCATCCGCGCATGGTAATGCGCGACGTGCCGGCCGGCCATGATCTGCAGCAAGCGCGCACGCCGGATCGACTCATGCCGACGGAGTGGCCAGCCGACGGACCTCGTAGACCTTGAGGTGCGCATGGACGAGTTCCAGCATCGTGGCCGGCAACTGCGCCTGCCGCGCGCGCGCAAGCATGTCACCCACCACGTGGTCGGCCTCGATCGGATGGCCCTGGCGCAGGTCGCGCAGCATGGAAGCTTCGAGGCGCGACCCCGGTTCCGTCAGCATGCCGCGCGCCCGTTCCAGCACGCGCTCGTGGGGAGCATGGCCGGCCGCTGCCGCCGTCGCGCGGCATTCCTCCAGCAGCGCGAGCGCCGCCGCGCGACCGCCGGGTGCGGCCTCGATCTCGCCGATCGCCCCGCGCATCAGGCAGGTGATGCCGGCCAGCGAGGTCAGGAAAAACCATTTGTCCCACATCTCCTGCACGATCGCGTCGCTGGGTCGCGCGTCGAAACCGGCCTGGCCCAGCATTCCGGTGATCGCCTGCATGCGCGCGGACGCGCTGCCGTCGCGCTCGCCGAAGGTGAGGCTGTGAAGCCGGTTGAGATGCTGCACGGCTCCTTGCGCGTCGAGCGTGGCGGAAATGGCGCATTGGCCGCCGAAGACGCGCTCGGCACCGAAGCGGTGATCCAGCAGGTCGAGATGGCGCATGCCGTTGAGCAATGGCAGCACGGTGGTGCGCTCGCCCACGGCCGGAGCGATGTCGGCCATCGCCTGCTCCAGGCCGTAGGCCTTGCAGCTGAGCAGAATCAGGTCGAACGGCTCGCACAGTGCACTTGCCAGCACGGTCGGCGGTGCGGGCAGGTCGACGTCGCCGGCCGCGCTGCGGATGACCAGGCCGTGCTGCGCCAGCTGCCGCGCGCGGCCCTCACGCACCAGGAAGGTCACATCGCGCCCGTGCTGCAGCAGGCGGCCGCCAAAATAGCCGCCGGTAGCCCCGGCGCCCACGACCAGCACACGCATTTCAGTCTCCTCTCGATCCGGCATCGGGCGACAGCTGCATGCGCGCCGCCTGGGCGTCCTTCTCGTGCCACAAGTCGTTCATCCATGCCTTGACCCGGCCGCGGAATGCCGCGTCCTCGTCGTAGCTGCCGATCAGCTCGCGACCTATCGGGCGTTCACGCACATGCACGCGAATTTCGCGCACGCGTCCGGCGATCAGGTCGGCAATGGTGCATGGGCCATGCGGATAGACGATGGTGACGTCGAGGATCGCGTGCAGCGCCTCGCCCATCGCATCGAGCACGAAGGCCACGCCGCCGGCTTTCGGCCGCAGCAGGTAGCGAAACGGCGAATGCTGCGCGTCGTGCTTGGCCGGCGTGAAGCGCGTGCCTTCGGCGAAGTTCATCACCGACACCGGCATGTGGCGGAACTTCTCGCAGGCGCGGCGGGTCGCCTCGCGGTCCTTGCCCTGCAGCTCGGGGTGGCGCAGCAGGGCCTGCCGCGAATAGCGCTTCATGAAGGGGAAATCCAGCGCCCACCATGCCAGGCCGAGCAAGGGCACCCAGATCAGTTCCTGCTTGAGGAAAAAGCGCAGGAACGGGATGCGCCGGTTGAACACCTTCTGCAGCACCGGGATATCCACCCAGCTCTGGTGGTTGCACAGCACCAGGTAGTTGCCGTCGCGACGCAGCCCGGCCAGCCCCTCGACCTGCCAGCGCACGCGGGCGAACACGCCGAACAGGACATTGTTGACGCCGATCCAGCTTTCCGCGATGGCGACCAGGGCGCGTGAGCAGGCCTGCCGAATCGCGTGTACCGGCAGCAGCAGCTTGAGCAGGGTGAACGCGAAAATGAAAGCCACGTGCAACAGGATGTTGAGTGCAAGCGCAAGCAGCGCCAGCGGCACGCGGATGAACGATGGCAACGAGGCAAGCATGGGGATGATCGATGGGGACTCCGCCGCACATGATGCCCGACCGTGGCGGCGGCAGGAAAGCCGCCGCCGTTTCAGCGCAGCAGGCGGCGCACCTTGAGCAGGGCGACGACGAAACTGTCGATCTCCTCGCGCGTGTTGTAGAACGCCAGCGACGCACGCAGCGTGGCGGGCACGCCGAAGAACTGCATCAACGGATGCGCGCAGTGGTGGCCGGAGCGCACGGCGACGCCTTCGAGGTCGAGCAGGGTCGCCAGATCGGTGGCCTGCGCACCTTCCAGCAGGAACGAGACCACCGGCTCCTTCTCGGCCGCCTCGCCGATGATGCGCAGGCCGGGAATCTCGCGCAGGCGTTCCGTGGCGTAATGCAGCAGTTGCTGCTCCCATGCCTCGATCGCCGCGAAGCCGACCGACTCGTAGTAGTCGATCGCCGCCGCCAGGCCGACGAAGCCGGCGATGTTCGGCGTGCCGGCCTCGAACTTGTGCGGAGGCGCAGCGAAGGTGGTGCCGGAGAACTTCACCTCGCGGATCATCTCGCCGCCGCCGAAAAACGGCGGCATCGCTTCCAGGTGTTCGCGCTTCGCCCACAGCGCGCCGGTACCGGTGGGGCCAAGCATCTTGTGCCCGGTCAGCGCGTAGAAATCGCAGCCCAGCGCCTGCACGTCCACCCGCCGGTGCGGCACCGCCTGCGAGCCGTCGACCAGCAGCGGGATGCCGCGCTTGCGGCATTCGCGCGCGATCTCGCGCACCGGGTTGACCGTGCCCAGCACATTGGAAACGTGGGTGACGCAGGCCAGCTTCACCTCCGGCGTCAGCATCTCGACGTACTTCTCCACGATCAGCTCGCCGCGCTCGTCGATCGGCGCGGCCTTCACCGTGGCGCCGCGGCGCGCGGCAACCAGCTGCCACGGCACGATGTTGGCGTGGTGCTCCATCACCGTGGTGAGGATGCTGTCGCCCGCCTTCAGTTGCGGCAGCACATGGCTGTAGGCGACCAGGTTGGTGGCCTGGGTGGTGCCGGAGGTGAGGATGACCTCATCGCGCGAACCGGCATGGATGAACCGCGCGAGCTTGTCGCGCGCGCCTTCATACGCCGCCGTGGCCTCCTCGCCCAGCTGATGCACCGCGCGCGACACGTTGGCGTTGTGTTCGCGATAGTGGGTGTTCACCGCCTCGATCACCGACACCGGCTTCTGGCTGGTGTTGGCGCTGTCGAAGTACACCAGCGGCTTGCCGTGCACCGTGCGCGACAGCAACGGGAAGTCCGCGCGGATGCGCTGGACGTCGAAGACGGTCGGTGTGCTGGCTTGTGCGTTCATTCGGAGAATCCGGTTGGGGCTCCCTCCCCCGCTCGCAGGGGAGGGTTGGGCTGGGGTGCGCTCTTGATCTTCAGGCCAGGAGCCTCGCCCCTCCCGGCCTGCCCCTGCGGGCAGGCCCAGGAGCTGGAGCGTCAAGCGGGAAGCTGTGCGACCAGCAAGGTGGATAGATGCTCGCGCAGGGCCACGTTCGGCAGGTCGTCCAGCACCGCGCGGCAGAATGCGGCAGTCAGCAGTGCGCGTGCCTCGGCGAGCGGAATGCCGCGCGAGCGCAGGTAGAACAGCGAACGCTCGTCGAGCTGGCCGACCGTGGCGCCGTGCGCGGCCTGCACTTCGTCGGCATAGATTTCCAGCTCCGGCTTGGTGTCGATCTCGGCGCTCGGCGACAGCAGCAGGTTCTTGTTGGTGAGGTTGGCGTCGCTGCCGTCGGCACCGGGCGCCACCACGATCGCGCCGCGGAACACGCCGCGTGCGCGGTCGTTGGCGACGCCGCGCCAGTGCGAGGTGGAGGTGGTGTCCAGCGCCTGGTGGCGGATCGCCAGCTGGGTGTCGATGTGCTGGCGACCATGCGGCATGAACACGCCGCGGGTGTGCACCCGTGCGCCGTCGCCGATCAGCTCGGCACGCAGGTCGTGGCGTACCAACGCGCCACCCAGTTCCAGCACGTGCAGGGCAGCCTGCGCGCGCGCATGCAGGCGCAGGCTGCTGCGTCGAATCAGATTGGTGCCGGCCGCCGCATCCTGCAGCATGACGTGATGCAGCTGCGCACCGTCGCGTAGTTCGATGTCGCTGACCACGGTGGCCAACTGCGCGGCGTCGCCACGGCTTGCGTGCTGTTCGACCAGGCTCAGCTCGGCGCCCTCGCCCAGTTCGATCACATTGCGCACATGCCAGGCCAGTTCGGCCTCGGCGCCGACGAACACCAGCTGCACCGGCTGGTCGATCCTGGCGTGGGCGGCTACGCGCAGTACCACGCCATCACCGGCACTGGCGGCATTGATCTGTGCGAAGGCGTCGCCGATGTCGCGGTAGTGGCGCGACAGCGCGAAGCGCAGCGGTTCGACGTCGCCCCGCAAGGCCTGCGACAGCGGTTGCAGCGAAAGTCCGGCGGGCAGCGAATCCACCGCCGACAGATCGGCGCGGAACGCCCCGTTGACGAAGACCAGGCGAACGCCCGAGACACCGGGCAATGTCAGAGTCGATGCCTCCACCGCGCGCGTCTGCGCCGCGGCGTCGCCCTGGGTAAAGCGGCGCTGGCCGAGCCCGCGCAGTGCGGTGTACTTCCATGCCTCCACCCGCGTGTCGGGCAGACCGCCGATGGCGAACGCCGCGCGGTTTTCCTGCCGCGCCGCATCCAGCCAGGCGATGCCGCTGGGCGGCAGCGGGGCATCCAGCAGCGAGGCGACCAACGGCAGCGATGCCGGCTGGTTCATGCCTGCGCTCCCGCCTGGTGCGGGACTGCCGGATGGCTGGCGCCGATCCCGGCGTAGCCATGCGCTTCCAGCTTCAACGCCAGCGACCTGTCGCCGCTCTCGACGATGCGGCCACCGGCGAGCACGTGCACGAAGTCCGGCACCACGTAGTCGAGCAGGCGCTGGTAGTGGGTGATCATCAGGAACGCGCGCTCGGGCGAACGCAGCGTGTTGACGCCCTGCGCCACCTGCTTCAGCGCGTCGATGTCGAGGCCCGAGTCGGTCTCGTCGAGGATCGCCAGCTGCGGCTCCAGTACCGCCATCTGGAAGATCTCGTTGCGCTTCTTCTCGCCGCCGGAAAAGCCCTCGTTGACGGCCCGGTGCAGCAGCTCGTCGGAGATCTGCATCACCTTGAGTTTCTCGCGCACCAGCTTGAGGAACTGCATCGAGTCGAGTTCCTTCTCGCCACGCACCTTGCGCTGCGCATTCAGCGCCGCGCGCAGGAAATAGGTGTTGTTGACGCCGGGGATCTCCACCGGGTACTGGAACGCCAGGAACACCCCGGCCGCCGCGCGCGCCTCCGGCGCCAGCGCCAGCAGATCGATGCCGTTGTAGGTCACGCTGCCGGCGGTCACCTCGTAGCCGTCACGGCCGGACAACACGTTGCCCAGCGTCGACTTGCCGGCGCCGTTGGGCCCCATGATCGCGTGCACCTCGCCCGCGTTCACTTCGAGGCTGAGCCCCTTGAGGATTTCCTTGCCCTCGACGCGGGCATGCAGGTTTTCGATTTTGAGCATGAGGATTCCTGATCTTGAGCCCCTCTCCCACCGGGAGAGGGGTTGGGGTGAGGGTTCGGGGCTTGCGGAAAAATCCGTGCAGGCCCGCACCCTCATCCGCCCTTCGGGCACCTTCTCCCGGAAGGAGAAGGAAAAAGCATCAACCCACCGCACCTTCGAGGCTCACCTCAAGCAGCTTCTTCGCCTCCACCGCGAACTCCATCGGCAGTTCGCGGAACACCTGCTTGCAGAAGCCGTCGACGATCATCGACACGGCATCCTCTTCCGGGATGCCGCGCGCGCGGCAGTAGAACATCTGGTCGTCGGAGATCTTGGACGTGGTCGCCTCGTGCTCGACGATCGCAGTGGGGTTCTTCACTTCCATGTACGGGAAGGTGTGCGCGCCGCACTGCTTGCCGATCAGCAGGCTGTCGCACTGGGTGTAGTTGCGCGCGCCCTCGGCGCCCTTCTCCATCTTCACCAGGCCGCGGTAGCTGTTGGAGCTGCGCCCGGCGCTGATGCCCTTGGAGACGATCTTCGACTTGGTGTGCTTGCCGATGTGGATCATCTTGGTGCCGGTGTCGGCCTGCTGGAAATGGTGGGTCAGCGCCACCGAGTAGAACTCGCCCACCGAGCGGTCGCCGCGCAGCACCACGGACGGGTACTTCCAGGTGATCGCCGAGCCGGTCTCGACCTGGGTCCAGCAGATCTTCGAGTCGTCGCCGCGGCAGTCGCCGCGCTTGGTGACGAAGTTGTAGATGCCGCCCACGCCGTTCTCGTCGCCGGGATACCAGTTCTGCACGGTGGAGTACTTGATCTGCGCGCCTTCCAGCGCCACCAGCTCGACCACCGCCGCATGCAGCTGGTTCTCGTCGCGCTTCGGCGCGGTGCAACCTTCGAGGTAGGAGACGTGGGCGCGCTCCTCGGCCACGATCAGGGTGCGCTCGAACTGGCCGGTGTTCTGCGCGTTGATGCGGAAGTACGTGCTCAGCTCCATCGGGCAGCGCACGCCTTTCGGGATGAACACGAAGCTGCCGTCGGAGAACACCGCCGAGTTCAGCGCGGCGAAGAAATTGTCGCCGGTGGGCACCACGCTGCCCAGGTATTTCTGCACGATCTCGGGGTATTCGCGGATCGCCTCGCTCATCGAGCAGAACAGCACGCCGGCGTCGGCCAGCTGCTTGCGGAAGGTGGTGCCGACCGAGACCGAGTCGAATACCGCATCCACCGCCACGCCGGCCAGCGCAGCGCGCTCGTGCAGCGGTACACCGAGCTTCTCGTAGGTTTCCAGCAGGGCCGGATCGACTTCGTCCAGCGACTTGGGCTGCTTCTTCGGCGCGGCGTAATAGCTGATCGCCTGGTAGTCGATCGGGTCGATGTTGAGCTTGGCCCAGTCCGGTTTGGGCATGGTCAACCAGTGGCGATAGGCCTGCAGCCGCCACTCGGTCATCCATTCCGGCTCGTGCTTGACGGCGGAGATGGCGCGGATGGTGCCCTCGTCCAGGCCCGGCGGCAGGCCGGTCATCTCGATCTCGGTGATGAAACCGGCCGAGTAGCTGCGACCGAGCGCCTCGGCGACGTCGGCGTTGTCGCGCAGTGCGGTGGCGCTGCTGCTGTCGTTGATCATGCTGTTCATTCGGTGATGGCCTCGCCGGTTTTCACGGTGACGGCGATTTTTCGTTTCGCGGGCGGCGGCTTGAGCATGTCGGCCAGGCTGACCGCGCGCAGGGTCTGGTCCAGCACGCTGTTGATGCGTTGCCAGCTGCCGCGCACGCCGCACTGCGCCTCGCGTTCGCACTGGCCTTCGCCCACGCCGCACTCGGTCATGCCGATCGGGCCTTCCAGCGCCTCGACGATTTCCGCCAGCGATATCTCGCTGGCCGGGCGGGCCAGCCGGTAGCCGCCGTTGACGCCGCGGAAGGACTCGACCAGTTCGGCGTGGCCCAGCGCCTTGAGCAGCTTGCTGACCGTGGGCAGCTCGAGCCGCGTCTCGTCGGCGATCTGCGCGGTGCTCAGCACGTCAGCCGGGTGCGCGGCGATGCAGGTCATCACCACGGTGGCGTAATCGGTGAGGCGGCTGACGCGAAGCATGGCAGGCGGAATCGGCCGGGCTTGAATCGGGACCAAAATGGTACTGATTAAGCCGGCCGCGGTCAACGTGACCGCCGCCACCGGCGCAAGGCGGCCATACCCACCCCTTTCACCTCGTCGTGTGCGCAGGCCAGCCTGTGTCTGCCGCGCCCACGCACGCACGGGGTCCGGGCTGAAGCGATCCAGCGAGGCCGTGTCGCCATGCCGTGGCGGCCTCGCTAAGCTGGCGGCCATGACTTCGCACGATCGCGCCGCTGCCCGTCTCGCCTGGGCCCGCAAAGCCCTGAACGCCCCCACGCTGACGCTGGACAGCGCCTCGGCCGATGCCAGCTTTCGCAGCTACTGGCGCACCACGCAAGGCGGGCAAAGCTGGATCGTGATGGATTCGCCGCCCGATCGCGAAGATCCGCGCCCGTGGCTGGCCATTGGCGAGCGCCTGGCCGCCGCCGGCCTGCACGTGCCGCAAGTGCATGCACGCGACCTCGACCAGGGCTTCCTGCTGATCGAGGACCTGGGCTCGCGGCTGTACCTCGATGCATTGAACGACACCAGCGCCGACCGCCTGTACGGCGATGCGATGGACGCCCTGCTGAAGATACAGACGCGGGTGGCCGCCGACGACCTGCCGCCGTTCGGCCGTCAGGTGCTGGTGAGCGGACTGGAGGTGATGCCCGAATGGTTCCTGCAGCGCCACCTCGGCCACACGCCGGCCTGCGGCGAATGGGACGTGCTGGAGGCGGCGTTTGACCTCATCGTGCACAACGCGCTGGAGCAACCGCGCTGCTTCGTGCACCGCGACTTCCACAGCCGCAACCTGCTGCTGACGGAGGCGAACAACCCGGGCATCGTCGATTTCCAGGGCGCGCTGCACGGGCCGGTCACCTATGACCTCGCCTCGCTGCTGCGCGATGCCTACATCGCCTGGCCGGGCGATCGCGTGGAAGCGTGGGTGGAGTCGTACCGGCAGCGACTGCTGCGCGCAGGCGTGATCGACGCGGCAGTGGACG
This sequence comes from Rhodanobacter sp. UC4448_H15, assembly GCF_052978265.1. The sequence goes on from NZ_CM129665.1 coordinate 3,030,078, forward strand.
CCGCGCGTTTCCTGCGCTGGTTCGATCTCACCGGCCTGCATCGCCACGTGCGCGTGCTGGGCCAGTTTTATCGGCTGTGGTACCGCGACGGCAAGAGCGGCTATCTCAAGGACGTGCCGCAGGTGTACCGCTACGTGATCGAGGTGGCGCGCCGCTATCCCGAGCTGGCCGATTTCGCCGACCTGCTGGAGCGCCACGCGCAGGGCCGCGACCTGACCCGGGCGGCGGCATGAGGCACGCACTGATCTTCGCCGCCGGCCGCGGCGAGCGCATGCGCCCGCTGACCGACCGCACGCCCAAGCCACTGCTTTGCGTCGGCGGCAAGCCGCTGATCGTCTGGCACCTCGAACGTCTCGCCGCCGCCGGCGTGCACTACGTGGTGATCAACACCTCGCACCTGGCCGAGCAGTTTCCGGCGGTGCTGGGCGACGGTTCCCGCTGGGGCCTGCGCATCCGCTACGCCTACGAAGGCCCCGTGCCGCTGGAAACCGGCGGTGGCATGCTGAACGCGCTGCCGTTGCTGGGCACCGGGCCGTTCCTCGCCATCAGCGGGGATGTCTGGTGCGATGCCGATTTCGGCACGCTGCCCGCCGAGCCGGCGGGGCTGGCGCACCTGCTGCTGGTCGACAACCCGCCGCACCACCCCGAAGGCGATTTCGCGCTGGACGGGCAAGGTCTGGTGCAGGCAAGCGGCGAACCGCGGCTCACCTTCAGCGGCATTGGCGTGTTCCGCCGGGAGCTGCTGGACGGCTGGCGGGAACTTGCCGGCACGGCCGCCCACGAAGCCGCGGCGCCCACCTTCAAGTTGCGCCAGTTGCTGCTGGGCGCGATGGCTCGGCAAGCCGTCAGCGGCACCCATCACCACGGCGTGTGGACGGACGTGGGCACGCCCGAGCGCCTCGCACAGCTCGACGCCGAACGCGGCGACGCAGCGATGTCGCACGGCGATCAGCGCGACGCAGGTTTCGCCGAGAACTGAGTCGCGCCCGTTCCCGGCGTCGCCGCGCTCTCGGGGTGGACGATCACCGACGGCACCGGCAGACGCGCCAGTGCGGGCGTCGTGGCGACAATCGAAGCGGCCAGTGGTGCCGGTTTTGGAGTCGGCATCGGCGAAGGCTGCGTCGCACCGCCATCGGCCACTTCCATCGAACGCGCCGCCTTGGCGGCCTGGTCGGTCATCACGATGATGCTGATGCGGCGATTGACCGGATCGGCGGGGTTCTGCTTGTCGAACGGCACGGATGCGGCCAGGCCCACCACGCGCGAGATCTTGTCCGCCTCCAGCCCGCCGGCGATCAGCGCACGACGGGCGGCGTTGCCGCGATCGGCCGACAACTCCCAATTGCTGTAGTCGTGCCCGCTGTTGTACGGCGCATCGTCGGTGTGGCCGGAGATGCTGATCTGGTTCGGCACGTCGTCGATCGAGCGGCCCAGTTCGCGCAGGATCTGCACCGTGTACGGCTTGAGCCGCGCGCTGCCGGTGTCGAACATCGGCCGGTTGAGCTTGTCGACGATCTGGATGCGCAGGCCTTCGGAGGTGATGTCCAGCAGCAGCTGATCCTTGAATGGCGCCAGCGCCTGGCTGCTCTGGATCGAGGCATTAAGTCGCTTCATCAGCTCCTCCAGACGCGACTTGTCGGCCTGGCGCGCCAGTTTGATCGCGTCCTCGACGTTGTGCTTGACCTGCGGCGCACCGCGCTTTTCCGCGCCCGGGCCGCGCGGCAGGTCCATCGTCCCGCCAAGCTTGATCATGCTGTCGCTGGCGCCGCCGGGGCCGGCCTGGCCAGGCGGCGCGATCGTGGCGGCGCCCGGAGTCATGCTCGGGTTCTTGAAGTACTCGGAGATCGCGGCCTTCTGCTCGCGGGTGCCCACGCCGATCAGCCACATCACCAGGAAGAACGCCATCATCGCGGTGACGAAATCCGCATAGGCCACCTTCCACGCACCGCCGTGATGGCCGTGCTTCCGGCGCTGCACGCGCCGGATGATGATCGGCTGGTCGAACTCCTCGCTCACGCCCCGGCTCCGGCGCGCGCGCCCTTGAGATGCCCCTCCAGCTCCATGAAGCTGGGCCGCACCTGCGCGACCAGCGATTTGCGCGCGAACTCCACCGACACCATCGGGTTGTAGCCGCGCAGGTTGGCCATCAGCGCGACTTTCACGCATTCAAACGCCTTGCCGTCCTCCTGCGCGCGGTTCTCCATCGCCGAGGCCAGCGGCCCGGCGAAGCCATAGCACAGCAGGATGCCGAGAAAGGTGCCGACCAGCGCGCCGGCGATGTGCTCGCCGATGCGCGAGGTATCTCCGCTCAGCTGCGACATCGTGGTGACGATGCCGAGCACCGCCGCCACGATGCCGAAACCGGGCAGCGCGTCGGCGGATTTCATCAGGGCCATCGCCGGCGCCTCGGCTTCCTGGTGGTGGACTTCCAGCTCCATCTCCAGGAGCTGTTCCAGCTCGTGCGGGTTCATGCTGCCGCCCACGATCAGGCGCAGGCAGTCGGTGATGAACTCGATCAGGTGGTGCTCGGCGAGCAGGCGCGGATAGGCCGAGAACTCGCTGCTGGTGGCCGGCTCCTCGATGTGCGATTCGAGGCTGAGCAGGCCGTTCTTGCGCATCAGGCTGAAGATGTCGTAGAGCAGCGAAAGCAGGTCGAGATAATCCTGCGTCCGGTACTTCGGGCCTTTCAGCAGCCCCATGATGTCGCGGAAGGTGGCCTTGACGATCTTGGTCGGATTGGCTGTCAGGTAGGCCCCCGCAGCGCCGCCGCCGATGATCAGCAGTTCGTAGGGCTGCCACAACGCCAGCAGCTGCCCGTGGGACAGCAGGTAGCCGCCCACGACGCTGACGAGCACAACCAGGGTTCCGACCAGGACAAGCATGCAGGTTCCAGCGCGCGGTTCGACAACGAGTTATCGGCCCGCCGCGGGAAAGATGTAGCCCGGATTTGCCGCAAGGCCGCCGGCGTCGCGAACGGCGGGTATCCCGAAAAGGAAAGGCCCGGGCATGGCCGGGCCTCTCGTCTGGCTCGTGCCGCGCGGTCGGTCAGGGGCGGCGCGCCAGCTCCGGGTTGTCGCGGGTGACCGGCATCAGGTCCTTCTTCGAGACGCCCAGCCACAGCAGGATCGGGCTGGCCACGAAGATCGAGGACAGCGTGCCGACCACGATGCCGATCAGCATGGTGATGGCGAAGCCGTGCACGGCCGGGCCGCCCAGCAGCCACATCGCGCCCATGGTGATGCCGGTGAACAGCGAGGTGATGATGGTTCGCGACAGGGTGTTGTTGATCGAGCGGTTGAGGATCTCCTCCGGCTCGGCCTTGCGCGCGAGGCGGAACAGCTCGCGGATGCGGTCGAACACCACGACCTTGTCGTTGATCGAGTAGCCGATCACCGCCAGCACCGAGGCCAGCACGGTCATGTCGAATTCGCGCTGCACCAGCGCGATGACGCCGAGCGTGACCAGCGTGTCGTGGATTTCGGTCGCCACCGCGGCGATCGCGAAGCGGCGCTCGAAGCGGATCCACAGGTAGGCCATGATGCCCAGGATCACCAGCAAGGCCGCCCAGGTACCGTCCGATTTCAGCTCCGCGCCGACCTGCGCGCTGACGAAGTCGCGGCTCTTCAGCTTGGCGTCCGGTCGCGCCGCGTGGAGCTTCGCCATCACGTCGGCGGAGACACGGTCGAGGTTGACCGTGCCGTTGGCCAGGATCGCCTCCGGATCATCCTTGGCCTGGAACCGGATCGACACCTCGCGGGTGCCGCCCAGGCTCTGCACCACAGCGTCCTCGAAGCCGCCCTTGGCCAGCGCGCCGCGCACGTCGGCGATCTCCACCGGCTGGTCGTAGTTGACCAGCATCGACACGCCGCCGGTGAAATCCAGCCCGTAGTTGAGCCCGCGGGTGGCGATCAGCACGATCGAGCCGATCATCAGCAGGATCGCCAGGCCGACCGTGTACTTGCGCATCCCCAGGAAGTGGATGTTGCTGTCGTGATTGAAGATTTCCATGGCAATTCTCTGTGTGGACGTTCCGTTCCGGTCAAGCGGCCCTCATGGCCGCACGATCAATTCAGGGAGTCCCTTTCCGGCGAAAGCGGCCGTCCGGGGCCGCACTGTTCGACGCGACGCCTAGACCGACAGGGTCTTGAGCTTGCGGTGGCCGTGGATCGCCGCAGTGAACGCATGGGTCAGCGTCACCGAGGTGAACAGCGAGGTCAGGATGCCGATCATCAGCGTGACGCCGAAGCCCTTGATCGCGCCGGTGCCCATCGTGGTCAGCGCCAGCGCCGCGATCAGGTGGGTGACGTTGGCGTCCAGAATGGTCGACCAGGCCTTCTCGTAGCCGGCGTAGATCGCCGCGTGCGGCGTGGAGCCGTTGCGCAGCTCCTCGCGCACGCGTTCGCAGATCAGCACGTTGGCGTCGATCGCCATGCCCAGGGTGAGCACGATGCCGGCGATGCCGGGCATGGTCAGGGTCACCCCGATCAGCGACATCACCGCCACCAGGATCACCAGGTTGAAGAACAGCGCGATGTCCGCGACCAGGCCGAACAGCTTGTAGTAGACCGCGGCGGCCAGCAGCACCAGGGCCAGGCCCAGCATCACCGACTTGAAGCCCTTGTCGATGTTGTCCGCACCCATGCTGGAACCGATCACGCCTTCCTCGATGATGTCCACCGGAGCAGCGAACGCGCCACCCTTGAGCAGCAGCGCCAGGTCGGATGCTTCCTTCGGGCTGCCCAGGCCGGTGGTCTGGAATTGCCGGCCGAACGGGCTGGCGATGTTGGCGTCGTTGATCACCGACTCGGTGACCTTCGGAACGCGCACTTCCTTGCCGTCGATCATCTTGGTCTCGGTCACGCGCTCGACGTAGACCACCGCCATCGGCTTGCCGACGTTCGCGTTGGTGAAATCGCTCATCTTGCGCGCGCCGGCGGCATTGAGCGTGACGTCGACCTTGGGCGTGCCGCTCTGCTGGTCGATGCCCGAGGAGGCGTCGACCAGCTCCTTGCCGGTCACGATCACCTTCTTGCTGACCAGCACCGGCAGGCCGGTGCCGCGCATGTGGTAGAGGTTGGCGTCCGGCGGGATGTTGCCGGTCTTCTCCGCCTCGCGCGCCTGCGGATCGCCGGGGTGGCCGATGCCGGGGCGGTATTCCAGGGTGGCCACGGTGCCGATCAGCTTCTTCGCCTCGGCCGGGTCCTGCACGCCGGCGAGGTCGACCACGATGTGATTCTCGCCCTGCTGCTGGATCAGCGGCTCGGACACGCCCAGCGCGTTGATGCGGTTGCGCAGCGTCTGCAGGTTCTGGGTGATCGCGCCGCGGCCGATGTCGCGCAGCTTGTCGGGCTTGATCACCGCATTGAGCACGAAACGGTCGCCGGTGCTGGGACCGTTGGACACCAGCAAGTCGGTGTACTCGTTGGCGATCGCGTCTGCGGCCTTGGCGCGGTCGTCCTCCGAGCGCAGCACCACGGCGACGCCCTTGCCACGCACGGAATTGCGCGCCACCGATTCATAGCGGATCTTCTTGTCGCGCAGCAGGCTGCGGATGTCGTCGGCGTAGCTGCTCTCCTGCTTGTCGATGACGTCGTTCTGGTCGACCTGCATCAGGAAGTGCACGCCGCCCTGCAGGTCCAGGCCCAGCGGCATGGAACGGGCACCGATCATGCCCAGCCACTCCGGCACGGTGGACTGCAGCTTGAACGCCACCGTGTACTTGTCGCCGAGCAGCGCCTTGATCGCGTCCGAGCCGCTCTTCTGCACGTCGGTGTCGGCGAAGGTGGCAAGCAGGCTGTCGCCTTCCACCACGACCTCGCCGAAGGCGATGCGCTTCTGGGTCAGCGTGTCGATGACCTTCTGGCGTACGGCCTGGTCGATTGCCGGCGCACCGCGATTGGCGCTCACCTGAACGGCGGGCACGGGAACAAAGGCGTTCGGCAGCGCGTAGATCACGCCGAACACCATCACCAGCGCGACCAGCGCGTATTTCCAGCGGGGAAAATCAGTCATGATCCGGTCCTTTGCGATCATCCATGATCGCGAACGTCAAGAAGCGGCCATCCATGGCCGAAGCATGTTTTTGCGATCGTCCCTGATCGCGAACGTCAAGAAGCGGCCATCCATGGCCGCGCTATTCGAAAAGGCCCCGCCCCTGGACATCCCATGGCTCAAGCTGACTTCAGCGAGCCCTTGGGCAGCACCTGCTGCACGGCACCCTTCTGCAGCTTCACCTTCACGTTCGGCGCGATCTCGACCGTGACGAAGGTGTCGCCCACTTCTTCCACGCGCCCGGCCAGGCCGCCGTTGGTGACCACTTCGTCGCCCTTGGCCAGCGCGGCGATCAGGGCGCGGTGCTCCTTCTGCCGCTTCATCTGCGGCCGGATCATCATGAAATACATCAGGCCGAACAGCACCACCATCATGATGATCATGGACATGCCGCCGCCCTGCTGCGGCGTGGCTTGGGCAATCACGGGGGAAAGCGGAAAACTCATCTTCGCGTCTCGCAAGTTGTGGCGCCATCAGCGATTTCCGCCGAACGCCCGATAAAAGATTCTCGATTATGCCTTGCGGGAGGTGTCGGAGTCACCTTTCGCGAGCGAAAGGCGACTCCGCCCCCCGGTGGCGGTAGGAGTCCACCCTGCGGGCGATGGTTCCCGATCCGGGGAAAAGGCATCGCCCACAGGGCGGGCTGCTACGGGATCGCTGCGCCCTGGCGGCAGGCGTAGAACCGTGCGACGAATGCTTCCAGCGCCCGATCGGCGATCGCCGCGCGCAAATCCGCCATCAGCCGCTGGTAGTAGCGCAGGTTGTGCATGGTGGCCAGCTGGCTGCCGAGGATCTCGTTGCAGCGGTCGAGGTGGCGCAGGTAGGCGCGGCTGAACCCGTGGCTGCAGGCGTAGCAGTCGCAGCCTTCCTCGATCACCGCGGTGTCGCTGGCGTACTTCGCATTGCGGATGCGCAGCGTGCCCGCGGCGGTGAACAGGAAGCCGTTGCGCGCGTTGCGGGTAGGCATCACGCAGTCGAACATGTCGATGCCGCGGCGCACTGCTTCCACGATGTCCTCCGGCCGGCCCACGCCCATCAGGTAGCGCGGCTTTTCCGCCGGCAGCAGGGGTACGGTGAAGTCCAGCGCGTGGTTGCGCTCGGCCTCCGGTTCGCCCACCGCCAGGCCGCCGATCGCGTAGCCGTCGAAGCCGAGCTTCACCAGCCCTTCCGCGGAGCGTCGGCGCAGGGTTTCGTAGACGCTGCCCTGCACGATGCCGAACAGCGAGTTCGGATTCTGCAAATCGTCGAACGCGCGGCGCGAGCGCTCGGCCCAGCGCAGGCTGAGCTCCATCGAATCGGCCGCCACCTTCTCCGTCGCCGGGTACGGCGTGCACTCGTCGAAGATCATCGCGATGTCCGAATCCAGCGTCTTCTGGATCTGCATCGACACTTCCGGCGACAGGAACACCTTCGAGCCGTCCACCGGCGAGGCGAAGGTCACGCCTTCCTCCGTGATCTTGCGCTTGTGCGCCAGCGAGAACACCTGGAAGCCGCCCGAATCGGTGAGGATGGGCTTGTCCCAGCCGATGAAGCGGTGCAGCCCGCCGAACTTCTCCACGATCTCCAGCCCGGGTCGCAGGAACAGGTGGAACGTGTTGCCCAGGATGATCTCGGCACCGGTATCGGCAACGTCGCGCGGCGTCATCGCCTTGACCGAGCCATAGGTGCCCACCGGCATGAACGCCGGCGTCTCCACCGTGCCACGGGCAAACGTGAGGCGGCCGCGGCGGGCGGCGCCGTCGGTGGCGTGAAGGTCGAACTGGAGGGAGGTCATCCAGCCATTATCGCGGGTTTGCCCCGTTCCGCCCATCGCCACACCGTGTGTGCAGGAGCCCGCTGGCGGGCTCCTGCAACCATGCAACGTATCGCTCAGGCGCCGTGCGGCAGGATCAGCATGGCGTCGCCGTAGGAGAAGAAGCGGTAGCGCTGCTCGACCGCGTGGCGATACGCGTCCAGCATGAACTCGCGCCCGGCCAGTGCCGACACCAGCATCAGCAGGGTCGACTGCGGCAGGTGGAAGTTGGTGAGCAGGCCGTCGATGCTGCTGAAGCGGTAGCCGGGGAAGATGAAGATCTGCGTCTCGCCGGCGAACGGATGCACCTGGCCATCCTTGCTGGCGCTTTCCAGCGCGCGCACCACCGTGGTGCCGACCGCGATCACCCGCCCTCCGCTGGCGCGCGTGCGTCGGATTTGCTCGACCAGGTGCGCGCCGACATTGAGCCACTCGGTGTGCATGTGGTGATCTTCGAGATTGACCGCGCGCACGGGCTGGAAGGTGCCGGCGCCCACATGCAGGGTGATGTAGCCGAACTCGACGCCGCGCTCGCGCAGCTGGTCCAGGATCGCCTCGTCGAAATGCAGGCCGGCGGTGGGCGCAGCGACCGCGCCGGGCTCGCGCGCGAACACGGTCTGATAGCGCTCCATGTCGCTGGCGTCGGCGTGCCGCTCGATGTACGGCGGCAACGGCATCTCGCCCAGCTTCAGCAGCAGCTTCTCCAGCGGCTCCGGCGCCTCGAAGCGCAGCCGGAAGAAACCTTCGTCGCGGCCCAACACCACGGCATGGCTGCCGTCGGCCAGTTCGATCCGTGCGCCCTCCTTGGGCTTCTTGCTGACGCCCAATTGCACGGTGGCCTCATGCGCGCCGGTAACCCGCTCGATCAGGATCTCCACCGCACCGCCGGTGTCCTTGCGCCCGTACAGCCGCGCCGGCAGCACGCGGGTGTCGTTGAACACCAGCAGGTCGCCCGGACGCAGGAAGTCGGGCAGCTCGCGAAACATGCGGTCCTGCCGCGACTGCGCGGCCACGTCGAGCAGCAACAGGCGACTGGCCGAACGCTCGGGCAACGGGGCCTGCGCGATCAGCTCATGCGGCAGGTCAAAATCGAAATCGGACTTCTTCAAGGCTGCGGCCGGCATCGGAAAACGGGACATTATCCCGCAGCCGGCGCGCCGGGGCACGCGCGAAAAGACGCCGCCCCTCGCGGAGCGGCGCCGGCTTCATCCCTTCACGCACAGCACCTGGCGCAGCGTGTGCACCACGTCGACCAGGTCGGACTGCGCCGCCATAACCGCGTCGATCGACTTGTACGCCGCCGGCGATTCGTCGATCACCGCCGCGTCCTTGCGGCATTCGACATGGGCGGTGGCCTCCCGATGCTGCGCCAGCGTGATCCGCTGGCGCGCCGCGGTACGGCTCATCACCCGGCCCGCGCCGTGGCTGCAGCTGTGGAAACTTTCCGGATTGCCCTTGCCACGCACGATGTAGCTGCACGTACCCATGCTGCCCGGGATGATGCCCAGCTCGCCGGCCCGCGCGCTCACCGCACCCTTGCGGGTCACCAGCAAGTCCTCGCCACCGTGCGTTTCCTTCCGCACGTAGTTGTGGTGACAGTTCACCGCCAGCTTTTCCAACTGGAACTTCGGCAGCCGGTGGCGCATCTCGGCCAACACCCGCGCCATCATCGCCTCGCGGTTGGCCTGGGCGTAGTCCTGCGCCCAAGACACCGCTTCCACGTAGTCGTCGAACAATGCTTCGCCTTCCATGAAGAAGGCCAGGTCTCTGTCCAGCAGGTCGAAACCCAGCACGCGCTGCGCCAGCTCCTCGCGCGCCCGCTCGATGAAGTAGCTGCCAATCAGGTTGCCGGTGCCGCGCGAACCCGAGTGCAACATCACCCACACGGCGTCCGATTCGTCGAGGCAGACCTCGATGAAGTGGTTACCACCGCCCAGCGTGCCGATCTGCCGGCCCAGCTTGTCGGTGCGGATCTTGCGATGCTTCGCCTTGATTGCTTCCAGCCGCGCGACCAGCCCGGATTGCGCCAGTTGCGTCTCAATGCTGTCCGGCAGCTTGTGATGGTCGCCACCACGGCCGTTGCCGACCGGCACGCCGCGCTCGATGCTGGAACGCAGCTGGGCCAGGTTGTCCGGCAGGTCGCTGGCGCGCAGCGTGGTGCGCACCGCGGCCATGCCGCAGCCGATGTCCACGCCGACCGCAGCCGGGATGATCGCGCCCCGCGTGGGCACGACTGAACCGACCGTCGCGCCCTTGCCCAGGTGCACGTCGGGCATCACCGCGACCCACGGACCGACAAACGGCAGCATGGCGATGTTGCGCAGCTGCTGCCTCGCGGCATCTTCCAGCGGCACGCCATGCACCCAGCCCTTGATCGGCGTGGCGCTGCCTTCGGCATGCAGAAACTCGTACTGTTGGTTGCTCATCTCTTCTTTCCTTGAATGGATCGCGGCGAGCGCTTCCGTGCGATCGCCGCGAGGTTACTGCTTGAGGCTCACCAGCTGGTTCAGCACGCCGTCCAGGCCGCCGAACACGGTGAGCTTGTCGATCTTCTCGGTGACCTTCTCCAGAGCCTCCATCTCCTTCAGACGCATCAGCACCGGGCTCTCCTCGATCAGCCGCGCGGTGTTGAGCAGCGAACGGGTGGCGTTCGACTCCTCGCGCCGGCGGATCACGTTGGCCTGGGCCGCCTTCTCCGCCTGCACCACGCTGTTCAGGATGTCCTTCATCTCACCCGGCAGGATCACGTCCTTGACGCCCACGCCGAGCACTTCCACGCCCAGCTCGACGACACGGCCGCGCACGTAGGCAAAGATGTCCGCGTCCAGCGAAGCCTTGTCGCCCAGCAGCTCGTCCAGCGTCTTGCCGGACACCGCCTTGCGCAAGCCGTATTGCAGCTCGCGATAGACGTAGTCGCCGTACTTGACCACCTTGGTGCGCGCGGCGACCGGATCGGTCACGCGCAGGCTGGCGGCCAGGTTCACCCGCAGGCTCACCTTGTCGCGGGTCAGCAGTTCCTGGCCCGACACCTCCAGCGATTGCACGCGCAGCTCGACCACCTCGGCCGCCACGTTCTTCTGGAAATTCCAGAACGCCCAGGCCCCCGGAGCCAGCGTACGCACCAGCTTGCCGTCGATGAACAGCAGGCCTGCCGACTCCGTCGGCACGTCCACCGTCACCGCGACCTTGCCGAGCACGCCCAGCTGGCGCAGTCGGCTGGCCACGCGCACATCGACTTCCAGCGTTTCCGCCAGCGACACCGCCTGCACCTCGACTGGCACCAGGCCCTTCCAGTAGAGCTTGCGCGTACCCGGTGCCAGCACGTCCTCCAGCTTGCCGTTCTTGAGCACCAGGCCAACCTGCTGCGTGCCGATGTCGGCCCCGTCGAAGCATTCGGCCAGCGCGCCGTCCATCAGCGCCATCAGCACGTCGGTGTCGGCGCCGGTGTACTCCAGCTTGGCCAGGTTGTGCACGCTGGCCGCGATACGCTTGCGCGGGTCGACAAAGTGGTAGACGCCCGGCGGCAGTACGCGCTGGAAACGACGGTTGCGATACAGCAAGCCGCGCTCGCCGTCGCCGATCACGATTTGCTTGATCCAGAACATGTTGATACTCCTTCGTCAATCCTTGTTTCGATCCGTGGGATAAGCCGACTGCGTCGCCGGATCGGTACGACGCATTAACATTGCGGATAATCGGGCCGCAAAAGCCCCTCCCTCGCGGGATAATCGACGTCATGCGCCGATGAAAGCGAATAAGGCGGAAACGCCTCCTGACGATAATGGGGCGAAGCCGACGTGCCTTGGCGGGGAACCGGATATTCCGGCGAATGCCTGCAAGACAATCGCTTCGATATCCGCTTGCCCGCTGTCGGGACGTGGGCCCGGCCCCGCCACCGCCGCCTTGCCTGATCCGCAAACCCTCCGTGGCTTGCAGGCCAGGCGCCGCACGAGGCGTTTCCTGGTCGGAACTTTCGTTCCTGGTCATGACGTGACAGGTCATGGTTTGGAGCGGGAGTCGAACCCGCGACACTCGGTTTACAAGACCGATGCTCTACCCCTCTGAGCTATCCAGTGGCCGACGTGCCGGAATCGAACCGGCGTTTGCAGGAACGAACCTGCCGCTCTACCGCTGAGCCAACGTCGTCGTTGTGGAACACCGCCCGGCAGACCCCGGCATACGCCGCCGGCAAAGCCGCGCGCACCGGATGGGGCTTGAGCCCATGCCGCTGGAGCCGGTCGGTTCGATGTTCCCGATTGCCGGCTGTCACCAACCGGCAATAGGTGCGGGCATGGTTGCCCGATACGTGGTGATCCGTTTCTCGCACAGCCCGCGCCGAAGCACCGGGACGCAGCGCGCAAGCGCCTTCGCAGCTGCGCCCCTGCCTCGGCCATGGCTGACCGGATGCCTCAGGGCGAAACGGATTCCGCAAACCTTGTTCGATGCATGCGCATCCCCTGCGAACGGCAAAAACAAGACGCCCCCGGGGTTGGCGACCCGAGGGCGTTCGCGTTGCCTCGGGAGATCGGGGTGACCGATCTCCGCAAAGGGATCAGTCGATTATCGGCAGACGATTGCCAAGTCGAGCCATTCGCCGCGCATGAACAGGCCTGCATCGCGGCAATACTGCGACGTGCATGGTGTGCTCATCTGGGTTATGCGGAACGACATGAAAACTCTTTTATCTGATGGTCGCCAAAAGGCGAGGGCTGCGGACGTTACACCTATTAACAACCACGCGCAAGCATTTTTTATCGAATATCGGAAAAACTTACAACCAGCCTTTTTGCCGCGCCAGCCGATACGCCTCGATGCGGTTGCCGACGCCGAGTTTGCCGATCGCTTCGGACAGATAATTGCGCACGGTGCCGTGCGAGAGGTTGAGTTTTGCGGCGATGTCGCCGGCGGATTGGCCCTCGCCGGCGAGGCGCAGCACCTGGCGTTCGCGATCGTTCAGCGGGTCGGCTTCGGACCAGGCTTCCAGCGCCAGCTGCGGGTCGATCGCGCGACCACCGCGGTGTACGGTGCGCAACGCCTCGGCGAGGTTCTCGGCGGGAGCGTCCTTCAGCAGGTAGCCCGACACGCCGGCATCCAGCGCGCGACGAAGGAAGCCCGGGCGGGCGAAGGTGGTGACGATGATGACCTTCACCGGCAGCTCGTCGTGACGCTGGATGCGCTGGGCCAGTTCCAGTCCGGTGAGGCCGGGCATCTCGATATCGGTGACCAGCACATCGGGCTTCAGGCGCTGCATCTCACGCCACGCCGCCTCGCCGTCGGGTGCGGAGCCGAGCACCTCCATGTCCGGCTCCAGGCTCAGCAGCGCCGACAGTGCGCCGCGCACCATCGCCTGGTCCTCGGCCAGCAGCACGCGGATCATGCGGCGCCTCGTGGCGATTGCTTCAGCGGCATTGGAAAAGCTCCATCGTGATGGCTTCGATCGTCAGGCGGCCGAATGCCCACCCTGCGCCGCGGGCGCCACGCCGCCGGCAGCGGTCGCTGGCATGGCGACCAGTCGCAGCACCGGCAGCGGCGCGCTGACCAGCATGGTCGTGCCGCCGCGCAACGGCGAGCTGATCTCCAGCGTGCCGCCCAGCGAGCGCACGCGCTCGCGCATGCCGCGCAGGCCGTTGCCGGCGCCGTCGATGCCGCCGCGGCCGTTGTCACGGATACTCATGCGCACGCTGGCAGGCTCGCGCACGAAATCGACGTTCGCGCAACTTGCCGCCGCGTGGCGCGCGATATTGGTCGCCGCCTCGCGCAGGATCAGCGAGAGGCTGCGTTCGGTGTCTTGCGGCAAGTCGGTCGGCGGTGCCGCGTATTCCATGCACACCCCGGAGGATTCCAGCAGCAGCCGCGCCGAGGCCAGCTCGGCCGCCAGGTCGGTGGCGTGGATGCCGCTGACCGCACTGCGCACTTCGGCAAGGGCGTGACGCGCCACCTTCTCCGCCTCTTCCACTTCGCGCCTGGCCGCCGCATGGTCCCGGTCGAACAGCTTGCGCGACAACTCCAGCTTCAGCGTGATCAGCGACAGGGTATGACCCAGCAGATCGTGCAGGTCGCGGCCGATGCGCTCGCGCTCGGCAGTGGCCGCCAGCCGACGCACTTCTTCGTGCGAGAGCCGCAGCTGCGCGTCCTTCTCCTCGCTGCCATGCTCGGCCTTGATGATGATGCCGATGATGAACGAGGTCAGCGGGATGGAGAACACGGCCTGCCATGGGTAACCGAGCAGCGAGGTCTCGGCCAGCAACACCACATTGAGCCCGGCCAGCCAGCCGAGATAGGCGCGGAAACGACCCACGCTGGTGCAGAGCATCACGCAGCCATAGATGAAATAGGTCAGCCCGCTGGGATACCAGGGCAGCAACGACATGCTCAGCAGCACCAACGCGAGGGCGCCGGCGCGGACCTGCGCACGCGGCCCCGCGATGCACCGGTAATACAGCAGCAGGAACAGCGGATAGCTAACCAGAGTGGTGACGACCCAGCGCGTGCTCCAGCCGTCGTTGTTCCACACCGGCACGACGAAGATCCACGCCGACCACAACAGGTGCACAGCATCCACCCACGGCGATTTGCCGCGATGCATGCTGCGCGCCGCCGCGGAGTCCGGCGCCGGGGTCAGAAACTGGACGATGCGCTGGTGCATGACGCCAGGCTCCCGCAGATTGGCCATGAGGGTGATCCTACTTCAACCGTTCCGGTGCAAACGCCGCGCCGCCAGCCACAGGAAAACCTCAGCGAAACCGGCCAGCGCCAGCACGTGGCCCAGCACAGGGCCATGGTTCAGACCCACCGCCGCCTGGGTCAGCTGGTTGAGGTGATAGCTGGGCCAGACGGGCGCGATCTGTTGCAGCATCCGCGGCAACATCGACAGCGGCAGCCACAGGCCGGACAGGAACGCCATCGGCAGATAGACCAGGTTGAGCAGCCCCGGCGCGCCCTGCCCCTTGAGCAAGGTGCCGACGAACATGCCCAGCGCGCAGAACGGCAGCACGCCGAAAGCACCGGTGGCGACCAGCGCCAGCATCTGGCCCCACGACAGACTGACGTGCGCCAGGAAGATGCCGATCAGCAGCAGCAGCGCGATCACCACGGTGGCCGCGATCATGGCCATCACCATCTTGCCCAGCAGGTAGGCGCCAGGCGGCATCGGCAAGGCACGCTTGAGCGTGAGCAGGCCGCCATCGCGCTCGATCGCCAGCGAGACGCCGAAGCCGAACAGGCCCGGTCCGATGATGCCGAACGCACCATAGCTGGCCAGCAGGTAGCGCGACGCCTCGCCCTGGTTCAGCAACACGCCGAACATCACGTAGAACACCGTCGAGAACAGCGTCATCGGCAGAATGAAACCCGGCGCGCGCAGGTAGCGCAGGCATTCGCTGCGCATCTCGGCCAGGTAGGCGCTCAGCACGCGCCGGCGCGACATCGGCATCGCGGCGGCAAGCGGAATCGACATGGCTTGATCCATCTCAGGCAACCTCGCGGCGTGTTTCGGGCAAGCCCTGTTCGGCCTCGCGGGTGAGTTCGGTGAATGCCTCGGCCAGGCCGGCGCGCTGCACTTCCAGCTCGCTCAGTTGCGGGTCGGCGTCGAGCAGGCGGCGTACCACCGCTTCGGCCGCGTCGGTGGTCACGTGCAGGCGGTCCTGGCGCCGTTCCGCCGCGGTGACCGCAGGCCAGCCGCCGACCACGCCGGCATCCACCGTGCTGACGCAGCGGATGCGCCGGGTCGCGATCCGTGCGCGCAGCGCCTCGACCGTCCCTTCGTGGATCACCCGCCCGCGCGCCATCACGCAGACCCGGTCGGCCAGCGCCTCGGCTTCCTCCAGGTAATGCGTGGTCAGCAGCACCGCGCAGCCTTCGGCCCGCAATTGGCTGATCGCCGCCCACAGCCTCTGCCGCGCCTCGATGTCCATGCCCACGGTCGGCTCGTCCAGGAACAGCAGCTCGGGCCGGCCGCACAGCGCCAGCGCGAACTGCACGCGCCGCTGCTGGCCGCCGGACAGCTTCGCGTAGGGGCGAGCCAGCAGGTCGTCGACACCGGCCATGCGGGCGCTCTCCGCCATGCTGCGGGGGGCCGGGTAATAGCTCGCAATCAGACGCAACAGTTCGCCCACCCGCAGCGTGCCGGGCAGTTCGGCGTGCTGCAGCATCACGCCGATGCGCCGGCGTGCGCGGACACCCCGGGGATCGCGCCCGAACAGCTCGACCGTGCCGGCATCGGCGCGCAGCAAGCCCAGCAGCAGGCTGATCGCGGTGGTCTTGCCGGCGCCGTTGGGGCCCAGCAGGGCCAGCAACTCGCCACGGCGCAGTTGCAAACCGGCATTGTCCAGCGCGACCAGGCGGCCGTAGCGCTTCTCCACGCCGGCCAGCCGGGCCACCACCTGCTCGGAAACAGTCATCGACATGATCCTCCTCGATGCCCGCAGCTTGGGCATTTCGCGGCCGATTGCCCATGCGCCGGCGTCAGTCATCGGGGGTGACAGCCGTCATGCCGGGGGTACCGGAGACCTGCCCGGGCGCGTTATGCTGGGCCAATGATCTTGCGCGACCGGCACGTCCGGGCGCCCCGACGCGGGCTCGCCACGCTGGAATTTGCGCTACGCAAGGATTTCCGGCCCACGACGCCCACGCGCGGATCGAGCGGCCTGCTTCGCGCTGGGTGCGAGGCGCCGACGTCTACGAGGAGAATGTCATGGGTGTGATCAACCAGCTGCGCGAACTGCGCGAATTCGGCGGCAAGCCCCGCACCACCGGCCTGGACGACGCCAGCATCGAGCGCATGGCGGCGAACGATCCGCTGCTGGGCCAGGCAGTCGCCGAGGCCGTCGCGCGCCACCGCGAGCTGCGCGACGAGCTGGGGGATTTCCTCAAGCTCGACGAAGCCGAGCAACTGGCCAAGGCACAGGCGGGTTTCGTCAATTTCTACCCGGACGACGCGATCAACCCGTACCTGCCGGCCGCCGCGCGCGGGCCGTGGATCGTCACGCTGAAGGGCGCCGTGGTGCACGACAACGGCGGCTACGGCATGCTGGGTTTCGGCCACAACGATGCGGCCATCCTGGCGGCGCTGTCGCGCCCGCAGGTGATGGCCAACGTGATGTCGCCCAGCGTGGCGCAGATGCGTTTCACCGCCGCACTGAACAAGGAGCTCGGCCGCAACCGCGGCAAGAATCCGTACGAACATTACCTGTGCCTCAACTCCGGCTCCGAGTCGGTGTCGCTGGCCTGCCGCATCGCGGACGTCAACGCCAAGGCGATGACCGATGCCGGCGCGCGCCATGCGGGCCGCACGATCAAGCGGCTGGCGGTGAAGGGCGCCTTCCACGGCCGCACCGAGGCGCCGGCGCTGTATTCGGACTCCTCGCGCAAGACCTACCAGCAGAACCTGGCCAGCTATCGCCACGAGGAGAGCGTGATCACGGTGGCGCCGTATGACGTGGCGCAACTGAAGGCCGTGTTCGCCGATGCCGACAGGCACGGCTGGTTCATCGAGGCCATGTTCCTGGAACCGGTGATGGGCGAAGGCGACCCGGGCCGGGCGGTGACGCCGGAGTTCTACAGTGCCGCCCGCGAGCTGACCGAAGCGCACGGCACCCTGCTGCTGGTCGATTCCATCCAGGCCGGGCTGCGCGCACACGGCGTGTTGTCGATCACCGACTACCCCGGTTTCGAGAAACTGCCGGCGCCGGACATGGAAACCTTCTCCAAGGCGCTCAACGCCGGCCAGTACCCGCTGTCGGTGCTGGCGGTGGGCAACCGCGCCGCCGGGTTGTACCGCAAGGGCATCTACGGCAACACCATGACTGCCAACCCGCGCGCACTCGACGTGGCGCTGGCCACGCTGGGCGAATTGACCGATGAGGTGCGGCAGAACATCCGCGAGCGCGGCAAGGAGTTCGTCGACAAGCTTGGCGCGCTCAAGCACGAGCTGGGAGGCCTGATCACCAAGGTGCAGGGCACCGGGCTGTTGTTCTCCTGCGAACTGGCCCCGGAGTACAAATGCTTCGGCGCCGATTCGACCGAGGAATTCATGCGCGAGCACGGCATCGGCGTGATCCATGGCGGCGTCAACTCGCTGCGCTTCACCCCGCATTTCAAGGTCACCAGCGCCGAGGTCGACCTGATCGTCGCCCACGTGCGCAAGGCCTTGCTGGAAGGCCCGCGCAAGGCCAAGGCCGAAGCGGCCTGAGCCGCGCGGCCACCCACACCGGCTGCGGCGAAACACGACGTTTCGCCGCAGCTGAATACTTCATGCACGTAAGAACTTGCCGACTGCCCTGACGGTGTCCCCCTGCCTAGACTGATCCGGCCGGCAGCTGCCGGTCACCCAGGGAGGATTCACCATGTCCATGTCACTGCGCCTGCTTGCCGTCAGCGCCGCCTTCGCCTTTGCCGGCACCGCCTTCGCAGCCAGCCCGGCGACCCCGGCGGCATCCACCAAGCCGCACACTGCCCAGCAGCAGCGGATGATCGACTGCAACCACCAGGCCACCGGCAAGAAGGGCGCCAAGCGCAAGGCGTTCATGAGCTCCTGCCTGAAAGGCCATGCCTCGGCGCCCGCGGCGGCGTCGACCGACACGGCCCAGCACGCGAAGATGAAGAGCTGCAACGCGGACGCCAAGACCAAGGCGCTCAAGGGTGCCGAGCGCAAGGCGTTCATGAGCTCCTGCCTGAAGGGCGGAGCGGCCGCCGCGCCCTGACGCATCGCGGTGCTGTCCATGCCGGCGTGCGTGGACAGCACCGCTTCGCTAAGCTCCCGGACTGTCGCGCCCGGCGCCGCCACCAGACAGTCCACTGATGAAGATCGTCGAAGTCCGCCACCCGCTGATCCGGCACAAACTGGGCCTGATGCGCCGCGCCGGCATCAGCACCAAGGAGTTTCGCGAACTGGCTTCCGAAGTCGCCGCCCTGCTCACCTACGAGGCCACCAAGGATCTGGAGACGGTCGAGGAGGAGATCGAGGGTTGGGCCGGTCCGCTGCGCGTGCATCGGATCAAGGGCCGCAAGATCACCATCGTGCCGATCCTGCGCGCCGGCCTGGGCATGCTGCCCGGCGTGCTCGACATGATTCCGGCGGCCAAGGTCAGCGTGGTCGGCCTGCAACGCGACGAGCACACGCTCAAGCCCGTCACCTACTACGAGAAACTCACCGGCCGCATGGACGAGCGCATCGCGCTGATCGTCGACCCCATGCTGGCCACCGCCGGCACCCTGGTCGCCACCGTGGACATGCTCAAGGCGGCCGGCTGCAAGCGCATCAAGGGGCTGTTCCTGGTCGCCGCGCCGGAAGGGCTCGAACGCATCACCGCGACCCATCCCGATATCGAGATCTACACCGCCTCCATCGACCAGCGGCTCAACGAGAACGGCTACATCCTGCCCGGCCTGGGCGACGCCGGCGACAAGATCTTCGGCACCAAGCAGCTGCCCGCCGGCTGAGCGCCAGATCGCCGCGGAAGCGGCGTGCGCGGTTTCACGGCACGGTCACAAGGCGCCACTAAACTCGGCGCGTTCCGGCTGACCGGGCGCCATCGGGGGAGAAACCATGTTCGCAAAGCTCGCGCAACGCGGCCTGTGGCTGCTGCTGGCCGGCATCGCCTCGACGTTCGCCGCACAGGCTGCCGACGTCAGCATCGACCAATTCCGGGTTCGCGGCCCCGCCGGCGGCAACGACGAGTTCGTCGAACTGTTCAACGCCGGCCCTGCAGCGATTGACTTGTCCGCGTACAAGTTCAACGCCTCCAACGCCAGCGGCACGATCGGCACGCGGCTCACCTTCCCCGCCGGCACGCAACTGGCGTCGGGCTGCCACCTGCTGCTGACCAACAGCGCCAGCGGCGGCTACTCCGGCAGCGTGCCGGGCGATCTCACCTACGCCACCGGTGTCACCGACACCGGCGGCCTGGCCTTGCTCGACGCCGACGGCAACATCGTCGACCAGGTGGGCCTCAGCACCGGTTCGGCCTACAAGGCGGGCACGCCGCTGGCCTCGCTGGGCAGCAGCAATACCGACCAAGGCTACCAGCGGCGGCAGACCGCGGCCGGCCTGCCGCAGAACTCCGGCGACAACAGCGCCGATTTCGTCACCGTGAGTCCGACCCAGCCGCACAACAGCGCCAGCACCTGTGTGGCCATGGGCCCGTCGCTGTCGATTGCCGACGCCAGCATCAGCGTGCACGGCGCCAGCGACGTGGCGATGCCGTTCACCATCACCATGAATGAACCGGCGCCGAGCGGCGGCACCAGCGTGCACGTGGCCACCGCCAACGGCAGCGCCACCGCGGGCGTGGAGTACGAAACGCTCGACACTACCCTCACCATCGCCGCGGGCGAGACCCAGGCCAGCTTCAACGTGGTCGTGCATGGGCGCTCCACGCCGGCCGACGACAAGGACTTCAGCGTCACGCTGAGCGATCCCGGCGACGGCGTGGCGCTGGGCGACGCCACCGCCATCGGCACCATCCACTACGACATCCCGGTGCAGGCGGAGATCTGGCAGATCAACGGCAGCGGGCAGCGGGCGGCCCTGCTCGGCAAGTCGGTGCTGACCTACGGCAACGTGGTCACCGCAGTGGGCCCGCTGGGCTTCACCATGCAGACGCCCGACGCGCGCGCCGACGCCAGCCCGCTGACGTCCAATGGCGTGTACGTGTTCACCAACGCCGCACCGACAGTAAGCGTGGGCGAGGCGGTGGACGTCGCGGCGGTGGTGGACGACTACTACGGCCTCACCGAGTTGAAGAACCCGACGATAAGCGTGGTCGGCCGCCACGTGCGCCTGCCGCGCGCCGTCGTGTTCGACCGGCGCACGCCTTCGCCCGATCCGGACCAGCTCTCCTGCGGCACCACCAATTTCCAGTGCTTCATGAGCATGCGTGTGCGCATCGATCACGGCATGATCAACACCGGCAACAAGCGTTTCAGCAGCGAACCGTATGCGGAGGTCAGCATCACCGCCAATGGCCGGCGCTCGCTGCGCCAGCCCGGCGTGGTGTTCGGCGTGCCGGTGCCTGCGGGCGTGGACCTGCCCAACTGGAGCGGCAACCCGGAAGTGTTCAAGATGAACACTGCCGACTTCGGTGCGGTGCCGCTGAACACGCCGTTCAACGCCGGCAGCACGTTCCGGGCCGAGGGCGTGATCTCCTACGACTTCGGCGCCTACACCTTCATCCCGACGCAGTTCCGGCTGGCGTACGCCGCGCCGATACCACGGCCGGTCTCGCCCACCCCGCTGCTGGCGCTGCGCATCGGCGCGTTCAACATGGAGCGCTTCTGCGACAGCGTGTTCGACACCACCTACAGCTGCAGCGGCGGGAGCAAGGAGCCCACGCCGGACGCCGTCGCGCTGAAGACCCGCCGCCTGTCCAGCTATGTCGGCAGCGTGCTGCAGCTGCCCGACGTGCTGTCGGTGGAGGAAGTGGAAACCCGGCCGCTGCTGCAGGGTCTGGCTACGCAGATCCTTGCCGACTATGGCGTGGCGTACGACGCCTACCTGCTGCCCGGCCACGATCCCAGCGGCATCAACGTCGGATTCCTGGTGCGCCGCGACCACGTGCAGGTGCTCTCGGTGCAGCAACTCGCCGCCGGCGAAACCTGGGACGACGACGGCCACACCGCCTTCATCCACGACCACCCGCCGCTGCTGCTCACCGCGCAGGCAGGCCGCACGCGCTTCCACGTGATTGCCGTGCACATGAAGGCGCGCTCGAACGTCGACGACAATACCGCCGCCGCCGAGCGTGATCGGGAAAAGCGTTTCCTGCAGGCAAAATCGCTGGCCAGCCAGGTGCAGGCGCTGCAGCAGGCCGATCCGCGCATGCCGCTGCTGGTGGTGGGCGACTTCAATGCCTACCAGTTCACCGATGGCTGGACCGACGTGGTGAACCTGGTGGCCGGCCGCTACGACGACAACCAGAACCTGCTCAAGCTCGGCCACAATATCGTGCAGCCGGCGCTGTGGAACGCGGTGAACACGGTGCCGCCCGACGATCGTTACTCGTTCCTTTACACGCAGAACTTCGGCGAGATCCAGGGTTACACCAGGGCCGGCAGCGGCAACCCCGGGCGCACCGTGCCGACCTTCCAGGTGCTGGACCACGCCCTGCTCAACGTGCCGGCGCGGCTGCGCTTCCTGCGCATGCAGTTCGGCCGTGCCGACCTCGACGCGCCGGCGCAGACCGTCGACGACGCCGCCAATGCCAGCGACTGGACGCGGGCGATCGGCGTCTCGGACCATGACGGCTTCGTGGTGGACCTGTTCGTGCCGCTGATCCACCGGCGGCTGCACTGAACACACTGGCGAAGGCCGCCGACCGGCGGCCTTCGCACGTTGACCGGGCTCAGCGACCGAAGCGGTCGGTGGCTTCCAGCAACTGGTGCAGGATGCCCGGCTCGAACGCCGAATGGCCGGCGTCCTGCACGATGTGCAGGTCGGCTTCGGGCCAGGCACGGTGCAGATCCCATGCGCTGCGCAATGGGCACACCACGTCGTAGCGGCCCTGCACGATCACCGCCGGAATATGGCGGATGCGATCCACGTTGCGCAGCAACTGGTCGTCGTGTTCGAAGAAGCCGCCGTTGACGAAGTAATGGCATTCGATGCGGGCAAAGGCCAGCGCGAAGTCGTCCGCGGCACTCGATTCGATGTGCGACTTGTCCTGCCACAGGAAGCTGGTGGCGCCTTCCCATACCGACCAGGCGCGCGCGGCCGCGCTGCGCACCGCCGCGTTGTCGCTGGTCAGGCGGCGGTGGTAGGCGCTCATCAGGTCACCGCGTTCCACCTCGGGGATTGCAGCCAGATAGGTTTCCCATGCGTCCGGATACAGCGCGTCGCAACCCTTCTGGTAGAACCACTCCAGCTCTTCCCGGCGCAGCATGAAGATGCCGCGCAGCACCAGCTCGGTCACCTTGTCCGGATGGGTCTGCGCGTATGCCAGCGCCAGGGTCGAACCCCACGAACCGCCAAACACCTGCCAGCGGTCGATGCCCAGGTGCTCGCGCACGCGCTCGATGTCGGCGACCAGGTCCCAGGTGGTGTTGTCGGCGAGTTCGGCATGCGGGGTCGACTGGCCGCAGCCACGCTGGTCGAACAGCACGATGCGATAGACCGCCGGATCGAAGAAGCGCCGGCATTTCGGATTCGTGCCGCCGCCCGGGCCACCGTGCAGGAACACCACCGGCTTGCCGTGCGGATTGCCGCTCTGCTCGTAGTACAGCGTGTGCAGCGGCGACACCGGCAACATGCCGCGGTCGAACGGCTCGATCTCGGGATACAGCGAACGCAGCGGCGACGACGGCATGACGGCTCCTTCGAATCCACAGACAAGCCGCCAAGGCTAGCACGGGCATGGTTTGCAGGCCCTCAATCGCCAGCAAACAGCTTGCCGGGATTGAGGATGCCGCGTGGGTCGAACACCTTGCGCACGCCGCGCATCAGGGCGATCTCCGCCGCGCTGCGCGTGCTGTCCAGGTAGGCCCGCTTGACCAGGCCGATGCCGTGTTCCGCCGAGATGCTGCCGCCATGGCGCTGCAGGGTATCCGCCAGCAGATGGGTGACGTGTTCGCACTGCTCGATGAACGCGGCCTCGGCCAGGTCATCCGGCCGCAGCACGTTGATGTGCAGGTTGCCGTCGCCGATGTGACCGAACCAGACCACCTCGGCTTGCGGATACTCGCGCGCCAGCAACGCCTGCATGTCGTGCAGAAAGGCGGGAACCGCGCCGACCCGAACCGAGATGTCGTTCTTGTACGGCCGCCGCGGCGCCAGACTCTCGGTGATGCCTTCGCGCAGGCGCCACAGCGCGGCTGCCTGCGCTTCGCTCTGCGCGATCACGCCGTCGCTGACCCAGCCCTGTTCCAGTGCCAGCTCGAATGCAGCCAACGCTGCTTCCTGCTGCCGCTCGTCCGCAGCATCGAACTCGGTGACCACGTAGTACGGATAATCGCCGTCGATGGCGCGCTGCGCGCCGTGTGCCAGCACGTGGCGCAAGGCGTGATCGGTGAAGAACTCGAACGCCTGCAGCACCAGCCGCGCGCGGAACAGCGCGAACACCTGCATCAGCGCGTCCATGTCCGGCAACGCCAGCAGCATCACCTGCGAGGGTAGCGGCGGATCGGTGAGCTTCAGCGTCGCCTCCACCACGATGCCCAGCGTGCCTTCCGAGCCGACCAGCAACTGGCGAAAATCGTAGCCGCTGGAGTTCTTCACCAGGCCGCGGTTGAGATCGAGCAGCTCCCCGTTGCCGGCCACCACCTTCAACCCGGCGATCCACTCGCGCGTGTTGCCGTAACGGATCACCCGGATGCCGCCGGCGTTGGTGGCTATGTTGCCGCCGATCGAACACGAGCCGCGCGCCGCGAAATCGACCGGATAGATCAGGCCATGCTGGCGTGCCGCGTCATGGACGTGCTGCAGGATCATCCCCGCCTGCACGGTGAGGGTGCGATCGACTGCATCGAAGCCGAGCACGCGCTGCATCCGCTCCAGGCTGAGCACCAGCTCGCCGTTCGCCGCCACCGCGCCGCCGGACAGGCCCGTACGCCCGCCCGATGGCACGATCGCCACCGCCTGCTCGTTGGCCCAGCGCACGATCGCCTGCACTTCTTCCACCGACGTCGGCAAGGCGATTGCCAGCGGCGCCGGCGTCCAGCGGCGGGTCCAGTCGCGACCGTAGTGTTCGAGGTCGGCCGCGGCCGTCAGCAGGCGCAGTTCGGGCAGTCGGCGGGACAGGTCGGCGAGGCGGTCATCGGACATGCGGCGGCTCCGGGGGCATCCACACAGACTGCCAGTCGCGCCGGAGCGCGTCCAGTGTTGCAGTGCGGCAATTCCTCGCCTACTCTGGACCGACCGCCGCCACCGGACACGCCACGAAGATGCAGACCTCCTATCCGCGCCAGGACATCAAGGTATTGCTGCTGGAGGGGGTCAGCGCCAGCGCGGTGGAGGTATTCCATCGGGCCGGCTACAGCCAGGTCGAGTTGCACGCCAAGTCGCTGCCTGAGGACGAACTCAAGGCGCGCATCGGCGAAGCCCACATCATCGGCATCCGTTCGCGCACGCAGCTCACCGCCGAAGTGCTGGCGCAGGCCAAGCGGCTGATTGCCGTGGGCTGCTTCTGCATCGGCACCAACCAGGTGAACCTGGGCGCCGCCCGCCTGGCGGGCATACCGGTGTTCAACGCGCCCTACTCCAACACCCGCAGTGTGGCCGAGCTGGTGATCGCCGAGGCGATCATGCTGCTGCGCGGCATTCCGCAGAAGAATGCGCAATGCCACCGCGGCGGCTGGGCCAAATCCGCCAGCGGCAGTTACGAGACCCGCGACAAGGTGCTGGGCATCGTCGGTTACGGCCACATCGGCACCCAGGTCGGCGTGCTGGCCGAGAGCCTGGGCATGCGGGTGATCTTCCACGACATCGAAACCAAGCTGGCGCTCGGCAACGCCCGCGCGGTGTCCAGTCTGGACGAACTGCTGGAACGCGCCGACGTGGTCACCCTGCACGTGCCCGAGACCCCGGCCACGCAGCTGATGATCCGCGCCGAACAGCTGGCGAAGATGCACGCCGGCGCCATGCTGATCAACGCCTCGCGCGGCAGCGTGGTCGACATCGATGCGCTGGCCGTGGCACTGCGCGAGAAGCGGCTGGCCGGCGCGGCGATCGACGTGTTCCCGCTCGAACCCAAAGGCAACGACGACGCCTTCGTCTCGCCGCTGGCGGGCATGGACAACGTGATCCTGACTCCGCACATCGGCGGCAGCACGCTGGAAGCGCAGGACAACATCGGCATCGAGGTGGCCAGCAAGCTGGTGCGCTACAGCGACAACGGCTCCACCCTGTCGGCGGTGAACTTCCCCGAGGTCACCCTGCCCGAACACCCGCACAGCCGCCGCCTGCTGCACATCCACCGCAACGTGCCCGGCACGCTGTCGCGCATCAACGAACTGTTCTCCGCCGGCAACCTCAACATCGACGCGCAGTTCCTGCAGACCGACAGCGAAGTCGGCTACGTGGTGATCGACGTCAGCGCCGACGAGGCCCAGGCGAATGCGTTGAAGGCGCAGATGGCGACGATTCCGGGGACGTTGCGCGCCCGGGTGTTGTATTGAGGCTGGGAATAGGGAATGGGGAATAGGGAATCGGAAAAGCAGTTGCCGGACCGCGGCTCTGGCTCCTCCATTCCCTATTCCCCATTCCCTATTCCCGACATGAAAAAGGCGCCCAGTGGGCGCCTTTTTCATGTCAAACCATTGGTCGGGGCGGCCGGATTCGAACCGACGACCCTCTGCCCCCCAGGCAGATGCGCTACCAGGCTGCGCTACGCCCCGACGAAACGGCGATTCTAGCAGCTTGTGGTGCGCTGCCGGAAGCGTGATGTCGCTCAGCGGCGCAGCAACGTCAGCACTTCCTCCAGCTCCATCCGCACCTGGCGCACGATCTGGTGCGACATGCTCGATTCCAGCCGTGCCTGCGGGCCTTCAAGGCGCGCGCGCGCACCGGTGATGGTGAAACCCTCGTCGTACAGCAGCGAACGGATCTGACGGATCATCAGCACGTCGTGGCGCTGGTAGTAGCGGCGGTTGCCGCGGCGCTTGACCGGGTTGAGGGCCGGAAACTCCTGCTCCCAGTAACGCAGCACGTGGGGCTTCACACCGCACAGCTCGCCCACTTCACCGATGGTGAAGTAGCGCTTGGCCGGGATGGCCGGCAGTTCGGTGTTATTCCCTTGATCCAGCATAGCTTTCGACTCTCACCTTGAGTTTCTGCCCCGGTCGGAAGGTCACCACCCGCCGCGCGGAGATCGGGATCTCCTCGCCGGTCTTGGGGTTGCGCCCCGGCCGCTGGTTTTTCATGCGCAGGTCGAAATTGCCGAACCCGGACAGCTTCACCTGCTCGCCGTTCTCCAGCGCACCACGCACCACCTCGAAGTAGGCATCCACGAATTCCTTGGCCTCACGCTTGTTGAGGCCCACGTCGAGGAAAAGCCGCTCGGCCATTTCCGCCTTGGTCAGCGCCATCTCATCCTCGCAGTTTCCCCTGGCATGTCTGCTCCAACGCGTTCACCGCTTCGCGTACCCAGTGATCCGCGTCGTCGTCTGTAAGGGTGCGTGAAGCGTCCTGCAAAATCAAGCCCATAGCGAGACTCTTTCGGCCTGCTTCGACGCCTTTGCCGCTGTAGCGGTCGAACAGCCGCAGCTCCCGCAACCGCGCGCCCAGCGTGCCGCGAACGGTGTGCTCGATCCGTGACCAGCTGACGCTTTCCGGCAAATCCATCGCGATATCGCGGCGCACCGCAGGAAATCGCGGGATCGCGGTCGCCCGGGGCAGGCGGCGGGCCAGCAGCGGCTCCAGCGCCACCTCCAGCACATGCACGTCGGGGCCAAGATCGAGCTCCCGCGCCAGCCGGGGGTGCAGGGCGCCGAGATAGCCGACCGTCTCGCCGTCGCGCGCGACCCGGGCGCCGCGGCCCGGATGCAGCCAGGACGGCAGCTCATCGGCATGGATCGACCAGCGCTCCGGCTCGCCGCCCCAGGCGATCAGCGTATCCAGGTCGCCCCTGAGATCGTGGAAATCGAGCAGGCGCGACGGCTCGCCCCATTGCTCGGCGCGCGCGTTGCCGCTGGCCACGACGGCCAGGCTGGGGGTTTCCACCGGTGGTTCGCCGGCCTGCGGATGCGTCAGGCCGTGGATGCCCGGCTCCTCGCACCCGGCCGCGCCTTGCCGGAACACCCGCGCCACTTCGAACAGGCGCACGCGACCCTGCTGGCGTGCGCGGTTGTGCCGCAACGCCTCGACCAGGCCCGGCAGCAGCGAGGGGCGCATCACCGCCAGGTCGGCCGACAGCGGATTGGCCAGCGGCACCAGTTGTTCGTTGAAGCCCCAGCGGGAGAGCAACTCGGCCGCCACGAACGACAGGTTGACGGCTTCGTGGTAACCCCGTGCCGCCAATTGCTCGCGCAGCGCCAGCTCGTTGATGCGCGCTTCGGGCTCGATCGCCAGCACCAGCGCGCCGGACGGCGAATGGGTGGGAATCTTGTCGTAGCCGAAGATGCGCGCGACTTCCTCGATCAGGTCTTCTTCGCGCTCGATGTCGAAGCGGCTGCTCGGCGCGGTGACCCGCCAGCCATCGCCGATCGTTTCCACCCGCATGCCCAGCGCGGTGAAGATGCGTGCCACCTCGGCGTCGGCCACGTCCACCCCGAGCACGCGTTTCAGGCGTGCTCGGCGCAAGGTCACCGGCACCGGCTGCGGCAGGTCGGCGGCGTTCTCGGCCACCAGCACCGGGCCGGCCTGCCCGCCGGCGATCGCCAGCAGCAGTTCGCTGGCGCGCTCCAGCGCGCGACGCGGCAAGCCCGGATCGACGCCGCGTTCGAAGCGGTGCGAGGCGTCGGTGTGCAAGCCCAGCTTGCGCGCGCGGCCCATGATCGCGGCCGGGGCGAAGTGCGCGGACTCCAGGAACACGTTGCGCGTGGCGTCGGTGACGCGCGAGTCGTGACCGCCCATCACGCCGGCCACCGCCAGCGCTTTCTTCTCATCGGCGATCAGCACGAAGCCGTCATCCAGCTTTGCTTCGCTGCCATCGAGCAGCTTCAGTGTCTCGCCGGCGCGCGCATGGCGCACCACGATGTCGCCGTCCAGCGTGTCGTTGTCGAACGCGTGCAGCGGCTGGCCCAGTTCCAGCATCACGTAATTGGTGACGTCGACCACCGCGTTGATCGGGCGCAGGCCGGCTCGGCGCAGGCGCTCGGCCAGCCACAACGGCGTTTTTGCCGCCAGGTCGATGCCTTCGATGATGCGCCCGAGATAGCGCGGCGCATCCTTGCCCGCCTCCAGGCGGATGCCGCGGCGCGCTTCGCTGCTCACGGGCACCTCTGCCTGCGCGACGGTCTTCACGTGACTGCCGAACAGCGCAGCCACGTCATGCGCCAGGCCGACCAGGCCGAGGCAATCGGGGCGATTCGGGGTGAGCTTCAGTTCGAAGCTGGCATCGGGCAGGCCGAGGTAGGCAGCCAGCGGCTGGCCCACCGGCGCATCCAGCGGCAGTTCCAGCAGGCCGGAGGCATCGGCATCGATGCCCAATTCCTTCGCCGAGCAAAGCATGCCGAACGACTCGACGCCGCGCAGCTTGGCCGCCTTGATCGAAACATCGCCGGGCAACTGCGCACCAACGCTGGCCAGCGGCACCTTGATGCCCACCCGCGCGTTCGGCGCACCGCAGACGATCTGCAGCGGCTCGCCCTGCCCTGCATCGACCTTGCACACCTGCAGCCGGTCGGCCTGCGGATGCTTTTCGGCTGCGACGATTTCGGCCACCACCACGCCGGCCAGGCCCTCGCCCAGTGGCGTGAGCTCTTCCACCTCCAGCCCGGCCATGGTCAGCGCATGCGCCAATGCCGCACGGTCAGCCTTGACCTCGACCAGTTCACGCAACCAGTTTTCGGAGAATTTCATGGATTGAAGTCCGGGAATAGGGAGTAGGGAATAGGGAATAGAGAATGGGAAAAGCACGAGCACGCGGCTCCAACTATTCCCCATTCCCTATTCCCGATTCACTCTCAGGCAAACTGCCTGAGAAACCGCAGATCGTTCTCGAAGAACGCACGCAGGTCGGAGACGCCGTAGCGCAGCATGGCGAAGCGCTCCACACCGAGGCCGAAGGCGAAGCCGGTGTAGCGCTCCGGATCGATGCCGCAGTTCTTCAGCACGTTCGGATGCACCATGCCGCAGCCGAGCACCTCCAGCCAGCGGCTCTGGCCATCCTCGGTCTCCCAGCGGATGTCGACCTCGGCCGAAGGCTCGGTAAAGGGGAAATAGCTGGGGCGGAAACGCATCTCGAAATCGCGTTCGAAGAACGCGCGGATGAACTCGGCCAGGGTGCCCTTGAGGTCGGCGAAACTGGAAGTCTCGTCAACCAGCAGGCCTTCGATCTGATGGAACATCGGCGAGTGAGTCTGGTCCGAATCGCTGCGGTAGACCTTGCCCGGCGCGATGATGCGGATCGGCGGCTGGCGACCGGCCATCGTGCGGATCTGCACCGGCGAGGTATGCGTGCGCAGCAGACGGCCGTCGCCGAAGTAGAAGGTGTCGTGCATCGCGCGCGCCGGATGGTGCGGCGGGAAGTTCAACGCCTCGAAGTTGTGCCAGTCGTCCTCGATCTCGGGGCCGTCGGCGCGCTGATAGCCGAGCCGCGCGAAAATCGACGCGATGCGTTCCAGCGCGCGGGTGATCGGGTGAATGCCGCCGCGCTCGCCATCGCGGCCGGGCAGCGAAATGTCGATCGCCTCGGAGGCAAGCCGATGGTCGAGCTCGGCCTGTTCCAGCACGGCCTTGCGTGTCGCCAGTGCGTCGACGAGGCACTCCTTGACACGGTTCACTTCGGCACCGCGCGCCTTGCGCTGCTCGGGCGCCAGGGTGCCCAGGGTCTTCAGCGCGGCGGTCACGATGCCGCTCTTGCCCAGCAGGCCCACGCGCAGGGACTCCAGCGTATCCAGCGTCTCGGCCTGTTCGATGCCAGCCAGCGCCTGCGCGGCCTGGCGTTCCAGATCATCCATCGGTGCGGTCCCGGTTCGGACGTGCAAAAACGAAAACGGGGAGGAGGCGTGTGGCCTCCTCCCCGCTTGATTCACATTCTATCGTCGCAAGCGACGATCAAGCAGCCAGGGCGGCCTTCGCCTTGTCAGCGATGGCCCCAAACGCCTTGATGTCATGCACGGCGATATCAGCCAGGACCTTGCGGTCGACGGTGATGCCGGCCTTGCTCAGCCCATTGATCAGACGGCTGTAGGACAGCCCGAACATGCGCGCGGCAGCGTTGATGCGCACGATCCACAGTGCACGGAACTGGCGCTTGCGCTGCTTGCGGCCGATATAGGCGTACTGACCAGCCTTGATGACGGCCTGGTTGGCGACGCGGAAGACCTTGCGGCGGGCGTTGTAGTAGCCCTTGGCGCGGCCGATGATGGTCTTGTGACGACGACGAGCGGTGACGCCACGCTTTACACGAGCCATGGTCTATCTCCTCACAAGTACGGCAGCATGCGAGCCACGCCCGGCGCGTCGCACGCCTTGAGGTGGTTCGGGGCACGGAGACCACGCTTCAGCTTGGTCGACTTCTTGGTCAGGATGTGCGACTTGTATGCGTGGCCGCACTTGATCTTGCCGGATGCGGTCTTGCGAAAACGCTTCGCAGCCGCCCGGTTGGTCTTGATCTTGGGCATGGAATGCTCCTTGAGTGGGAATGATCCCGTTTCTGACTGATCTGGCGGCAACCGCGGGCTGCTCTTTCCGTCCTGCCATGACCGGTGCACGACCCTTCCGGCGGGTCGAACCCGTAATCATACGGGTTCAAAAGGTCAAACGCCAGCACGAAGTGCCGACGCGTGCGTCCTCTCCCCTCCGGAGAGGATTGGGGAGAGGGTACGGGGCTTGCCCGCTACCCAATTGAGGGCGGCCGCTCCGGGAGACACGGCAAAAGGAGCATTGCCCGCGAGCGAACTCCCGCAAACGCGAACAGCCTATTTCTTCTTGGGCCCGATCATCATGACCATCTGGCGCCCTTCGAGCCGGGGGTACGACTCGACCTGGCCGTTGTCGCCGACGTCTTCCTGGATCTTGCGGGCCAGGTTCTGGCCGAGATCCTGGTGCGACATCTCGCGGCCGCGGAAGCGGATGGTGACCTTGACCTTGTCGCCCTCTTCCAGGAAGCGAAGCATGTTGCGCAGCTTGATCTGGTAGTCGCCCACGTCCGTGACCGGACGGAACTTCACTTCCTTGATCTCGACCTGCTTCTGCTTCTTCTTGGCGGCCTGGGCTTTCTTCTGGGCTTCGAACTTGAACTTGCCGTAATCCATGATGCGGCATACGGGCGGATCGCCATTGGGCTGGATCTCGACCAGATCCATGCCGGCTTCCTGCGCCAGCGCCAGCGCTTCGTCACGGGTCAGGATGCCGAGTTGCTCGGAATCTGCGCCAATGACACGCACCCGCGGCACGCGGATTTCCAGGTTGCGACGATTGCCCTTGTTGTCGGTGGTTGCGATACCACGATCCTCCAGAAGAAGTAATGAAACAGACCGTTCGGCGTTCAACGCCGGGTTTCGGTCTCCAGTCGCCCGATGAAATCGGCCAGCGGCATGCTGCCCAGATCCTCGCCGGAACGGGTACGGACAGAAACCGCCCCCGTCTCTTTCTCGCGGTCGCCGACCACGAGCAGATAAGGCACTTTCTGCATCGTATGTTCGCGGATTTTATAGCCGACTTTCTCGTTGCGCAAATCCGATTGTACCCGGAAACCTTTGTCGACAAGGGCTTGCGTGACCTCGCGAACGTAACCGGCCTGCGCATCGGTGATGCTGAACACCATCGCCTGGACCGGCGCCAGCCAAGTCGGCAGCAGGCCGGCATGGTGCTCGATCAGGATGCCGATGAAACGCTCCATGGACCCCACGATGGCCCGGTGCAGCATCACCGGATGCTGCTTCTGGGAGTGCTCGTCCACGTATTCGGCGCCCAGCCGCTCGGGCATCATGAAATCCACCTGCATGGTGCCGACCTGCCAGTCGCGGCCGATCGAATCGCGCATGTGGTACTCGATCTTGGGGCCGTAGAAGGCGCCCTCGCCCGGCAGCTCGGTCCAGGTTACCCCGGCAGCCGCCAAGGCACCCCGCAGCGCGGCCTCGGCCCGATCCCATACCTCGTCGTCGCCGATGCGCTGGTCCGGACGCAGCGCCAGAGCCACCTCGATCTTGTCGAAACCGAAATCGGCGTAGACCTGCATCGCCTGCCGGTGGAAGGCGGTGACCTCCGGCTCGACCTGCCCGGGCGTGCAGAAGATGTGGCCGTCGTCCTGGGTGAACGCGCGCACGCGCATGATGCCGTGCAGCGCGCCGGACGGCTCGTTGCGATGGCAGCCGCCGAACTCGCCATAGCGCAGCGGCAGGTCGCGGTAGCTGCGCAGGCCCTCATTGAAGATCTGCACGTGGCCAGGGCAGTTCATCGGGCGCAGCGCGAAGGTGTGCTTCTCCGACTCGGTGAAGAACATGTTCTCCTTGTAATTGTCCCAGTGCCCCGACTTTTTCCACAACGACACGTCCAGCACCATCGGGCAACGCACCTCCTGGTAACCGCTGCTGCGGTACACGCCGCGCATGTACTGCTCGACCTGCTGCCAGATCGCCCAGCCGTTCGGGTGCCAGAACACCATGCCGGGGCTCTCTTCCTGCTGGTGGAACAGGTCCAGCTGCTTGCCGATCTTGCGATGGTCGCGCTTCTCGGCCTCTTCCAGCTGGAACAGGTAGGCCTTCAGGTCCTTGTCGTTGAGCCAGGCGGTACCGTAGATGCGGCTGAGCATCGCGTTGTTCGAGTCGCCGCGCCAGTAAGCGCCAGCCACCTTCATCAGCTTGAACGAATGCAGCTTGCCGGTGTTCGGCACGTGCGGCCCCCGGCACAGGTCGGTGAATTCGCCCTGCGAATACAGCGACAGATCCTGGTCGGCCGGGATGCCCTCGATGATCTCGGCCTTGTAGTTCTCGCCCAGGCCGCGGAAGAACGCCACCGCCTCGTCGCGTGATTTCACGCTGCGCGTGACCGGCAATTGCTCGGCCACGATCTTGTGCATCTCCGCCTCGATCTTCGGCAGATCCTCGGGCGTGAACGGGCGTTCGTAGGCGAAGTCGTAGTAGAAGCCGTTGTCGATCACCGGGCCGATGGTGACCTGCGCGCCGGGAAACAGCCGCTGCACGGCCTGGCCCATCAGGTGCGCGGTGGAGTGGCGCAGGATCTCCAGCGCCTCCGGGCTCTTCTCGGTGACGATCTGCAGGCTGGCATCGTGTTCGATCGGGAAGCTGGCGTCGACCAGCTTGCCGTCGACCTTGCCGGCCAGCGTGGCCTTGGCCAGGCCGGCGCCGATCGAAGCGGCCACGTCCTGCACGGTGACGGGGTGTTCGAACGGCTTCTTGCTGCCGTCGGGGAGCGTAATCTCGATCATCGCGAAAGCTTCTCTTGAAAAGCAAAAAAGGGCTTGACGCCCTTTCTTTGACAAACGAAGGCGTGGTGGCGGTCAGTCGTGGCAGCACGTAGTCGTCATGTCGCACACTCGGCCGGCGCAAGCGCGGGCCACCTTGGTCTCGTGGATGGTGCCGAAATCCTAGTCTAGCCCAGATCGTGCGCGTCGCGGAGAGCCTCAGAACGGCTTGGCCAGCACCAGCCAGATCACGCCCAGCAGCAACAGCACCGGCAGCTCGTTGAGCCAGCGCAACGTGCGCGCCGAGGGCAACGCAAGGCCCTTTGCGCTGCGCTTGAGCAATCGCCCGGCCCAGGTGAAGTAGACCAGCAACAACGCGACGAGGGTCAGTTTGGCGTCGATCCAGTGCGTGCCGGAGGCCACGTTCGGCAGGCTCTGCGGGAATACCCGCCAACCCTGCCACAGCACCAGGCCGAACAGGAACGCGATGCCGAACATGTTGTGGCCGAACTTGTACAGTCGACGCCCCATCAGCTGCAGCCGCGCCTGCACCGCCGGCTCGTTCGCCGCTTCGGCCATGTTCACCAGGATGCGCGGCAGGTAGAACACCGTGGCCATCCAGGCGATCACGAACAGCAGGTGTAACGATTTGATCAACAGATAGGTCATGACGAATGGGCGTGGCCGCTGCCTCGCGCAGCGGCGGGCATGATAGCGCGAGCCGCCGGCTTCACTCGCGCGCGGGACCGATCCGCGCCAGCAACGCCTGCAGCAGGCGCTGCTGGTGCTGCGCATCGAGCGGCGCGTTGGCGCGATCGGTCAGCAGGAAGAAGTCCTCCACCCGCTCGCCGAAGGTGGCGATGCGTGCGTCGTGCACGCGTACGTCCTCGCTCAGCATCACCTGCGCCACCGCCGCCAGCAGACCGGGCCGGTCGGTCCCCGCCAACGCCAACTGGGTGCGGCCGCCGGCGGCATGGAAGCTGATCTTCGGCGTCACCTGGAAATGCTTCTGATGGCGCGACATGCTGCGCTTGCTCGGCTGCACGCCCACCGCTTGCGCGAGTGCGCGCTGCAGGCGCTGCTGCAACTCTTCGGCACGCGCGGGACTGGCCGGTTGCTGGCTGTCGGCTTCGA
Organism: Rhodanobacter sp. UC4448_H15; assembly: GCF_052978265.1. Next base: position 3,065,013 of record NZ_CM129665.1, read on the forward strand.
GCAACAGGAAGGTATCCAGCGCCATGCCGGTGGGCGAGCTGAGGATGCGCGACTCCATCACCGAAAAGCGCAGCCGATCCAGCATCGCCGTCACGGTGGCGAACAGGCCGTCCCGATCGGGCGTGTAGACGAACAGCTCGGTGCTGCCGCGTACCGACAACGGTTCCACCGCGACCAGCGGCACCGCACCCTGCGCGCGCAGGATCGCCGCGGTCTGCCACGCGATCTGCTCGGGCCGATGGCGCAGGAAGCTGAGTTGCGGAAAATCCCCCCAGACCTGCCGCACCCGGGCTTCGTCGAAGCCATCCTCCTGCAGCCGCGCCAGCGCCTGCGCGCTGCATTCGCGCACGCGCACGCTGGCGTCGCGCGGCAACTCGACGTCGCTGCGCAGGGCATGGCGGGTGCTGGTGCAGAGATCGGCCAGCAGGCGATCCTTCCAGCTGTTCCACAGGCGCGGGCTGGTGCCGATGATGTCGGCAATGGTCAGCAAGTAGAGCTGGCCGAGCTGCTCCCGCTCGCCCACCGTCTCGGCGAAACGGTGCACCACCTCGGGATCGGTGATGTCCTGGCGTTGCGCCGTGGTGCTCATCAGCAGGTGATGGCGCACCAGCCAGGCGACCCGTTCGACGTCGCCGGAGGGGAGGCCCAGCCGCGTGCAGAAATCCCGCGCATCCTGTTCGCCCAGCACCGAATGGTCGCCGCCGCGACCCTTGGCGATGTCGTGGAACAACGCCGCCAGCAGCAGCACCTCGGGCTTGGGCAGCATGGCCCAGATCTCGCAGCCAAGCGGGAACTCGCCCCGTGCCGCCGGCTCGGCGAAGCGCGCCATGTTGCGCAACACGCGCAAGGTGTGTTCGTCGACCGTGTAGACATGGAACAGGTCGTACTGCATGCGCCCGAACACCTTGCCGAACGCCGGCAGGATCGCCGCCAGCAGGCCGTGCCGGTTCATCCGCCACAACGCCTCCACCGCCGGCGCACCGCGCCGCAACAGGCGCAGGAACGCGGCCAGCACCTCCTCGTCCCGGGCCAGCGCCGCGCCATGGGCGTCGGTCGCCTGATGGATGCGGCGCATGGTGTCGGCACTGAAGCCCAGCACGCCGGACTGCTCCAGCCGGGCGATGAAAATCTCCACCAGCGCCGCGGGCCGGCGCATGAACAATTCCGGATCGCGCGCGGCCAGGCGCGCGCCGTAGCGCACGAAATCGTCGCCCACCGGCTGCTCCGCCGCGGGAGGCTCCAGCATCTCCTCGAAGCGCTCGGCCACCTGCACGCCGAGCCGCTCGACCTGGCTGGCTGCGCGGTAGTAGCCCTGCATGAACTGTTCGACGCCGAGGTTCTTCTCGTGCTCGTCCTGGAATCCCAGGCGTGCGGCCAGCGCCTGCTGATAATCGAACAGCAGCCGCTCCTCGGCCCGTCCCGCTTCCAGATGCAGGGCATAGCGGTAACGGCGCAGCGTCGATTCGGCTTGTTCCAGCTGGGCTTGCTCGGCCGGATCGAGCAGCCCCTCGGCGACCATCCCCGACAACCCGTCCGCGTGCGCCAGGCGTCGCCCCATCCAGCGCAGCGAGTCGAGCGTACGCAGGCCGCCGGGCCCGTCCTTGAGGTTCGGTTCGAGGTTGTAGGCAGTGTCGTCGTAACGGGCGTGCCGCGCGTTGCGCTCGGCCAGCCGGGCGGCGAGGTATTCGCGCGGCGGCCACAACGCCGGGTCGTCAACGATGCCCCGCAGTTGCGCATCGAAGGCCGGATCGCCGGCCAGCCGTCGCGCGTCGAGCAGGCTGGTGAATACGCTGGCGTCCTGCGCGGCCAGCGCCCGGCATTGCGCTGGTTCGCGCACGGCGTGGCCCACTTTCAGGCCGATGTCCCACAAGGTAGCGAAGAACTGCTCCAGTGCCCGCAGGCGCGCAGGCTCGGGTGCCGCCGCCAGCGCCAGCAGGTCCACATCCGAGTACGGAAACAGCAGGCCGCGGCCAAAGCCGCCAATCGCGAACAGCGCCGCGCCGGCTACCTCACCGAGGCAGGCTGCCCACACATGCGCAACCACCCGCGCCACCGACTCGCCGCGCCGCCGCGCCAACGCACTGGCATCCATGCCGTCGCGAAACGCCGTAGCCAACCCGCGATCCACATCCTCCAGCAACTGCCGCAACGCCCGCCGCGCCTCGGCCGAAACGCCGGAGCGCGGCACTGCCACGGGCAGGCGCGGCAAGGGAGGGAGCGCTGAATTCATTGGAGCGAGAAGTGAGTGGAGAGGAGTGCGGAATGAGAGAAGGCAGTCTGCCATGTCTGCATGGCATCCGGCGCCGGCGCCGCGCGCCCAGCTCTCTTTTCTCAATCCTCCCCACTCACTCCTGCTTCACGCATCCGGCCAGGGCGTGAGGATCTCGAAGCCGTCGTCGGTCACCGCCAGGGTGTGTTCCCACTGGGCGGACAGCGAATGGTCCTTGGTCACCACGGTCCAGCCGTCGGGCATCTGGCGCGTCTGCGGCTTGCCGGCGTTGATCATCGGCTCGATGGTGAAGGTCATGCCCTTCTTCAACTCGACGCCGGTGCCGGGCTTGCCGTAATGCAGCACCTGCGGCTCGTCGTGATAGACCTTGCCGATGCCGTGGCCGCAGTACTCCTTGACCACGCTGAAACCGGCCGCCTCGGCATGCTGCTGGATGGCGTGGCCGATATCCCCAAGCGTGGCGCCGGGACGCACCGCCTCGATGCCGCGCATCATCGCCTCGAAAGTCGTATCCACCAGCCGTTTGGCCAGCACCGACGGGGTGCCGGCGACGTACATGCGACTGGTGTCGCCGTGCCAGCCGTCCTTGATCACGGTGACGTCGAGGTTGACGATGTCGCCGTCCTTGAGCACCTTGCCCTCGCTCGGGATGCCGTGGCAGATCACGTGGTTGACCGAGGTGCACAGGGTCTTGGGGAAGCCGTGATAGCCGACGTTGGCGGGAATCGCCTTCTGCACGTTGACGATGTGCTCGTAGGCGCGGCGGTCCAACTCCTCGGTGGTGACGCCGGGCTTGACGTACTCCTTGAGCATGGCCAGCACTTCGGCAGCCAGCTTGCCGGCGACGCGCATGCCTTCAAGGTCTTCGGGAGATTTCAGGGTAATGGCCATGGATTCCACTCATGTGGCGACAGAACTCCTTGAAATCCAGAGACTTGCCGCACCGCCGGCGTACCGGCTACAATTTCGGAGTTTTGCAGGGCTGATGCCTCCCGAGCGGGAGTCGATCCACGCAAAGCGAGCCGGGATTGTAACGCCCAGCGGTACAACACCCAAACCAACGCCACACACGCATCGGCACCGCCTTCGGGGTGCCGCGCCTCGCCCACCGTCAAAATCGGGCCAGTCGCGGTCGAAGCCGGGGATGCGTGGAGGTCCCAACCCCCAGGTTCCTTCTCGAGGGAACCGACAATCGGAGCGACACCCATGGCACAAGTCACCATGCGTCAGATGCTGGAAGCCGGCGTCCATTTCGGTCATCAGACCCGTTACTGGAATCCCAAGATGGCCCCGTACATCTTCGGCGCCCGCGGCAAGATCCACATCATCAATCTCGAAAAGACCCTGCCGCTGTTCACCGACGCGATGAATTTCCTGTCGGGCCTGGCGCAGAAGCGCGGCACCATCCTGTTCGTCGGCACCAAGCGTTCGGCCCGCGAGCCGTTGGCCGAAGAGGCCGCACGCGCCGGCATGCCGTTCGTCACCTCGCGCTGGCTCGGCGGCATGCTGACCAACTTCCGCACCGTGAAGCAGTCCGTTTCGCGCCTGAAGGAACTGGAAGCGGCCGAGACCGATGGCAGCTTCGACAAGCTGGTCAAGCACGAAGTGCTGGCCCGTCGCCGCGAGCGCGACAAGCTGCAGGCCTCGCTGGGCGGCATCAAGGACATGAACCGTCTGCCCGACGCGCTGTTCGTGATCGACATCGGCCACGAAGACATCGCCGTGCAGGAAGCCAAGAAGCTGGGCATCCCGGTAATTGCCGTGGTCGACACCAACTACAACCCGGAGCTGGTCGACTACGCCATCCCGGGCAACGACGACGCGATCCGCGCGATCCAGCTGTATGCCCGCGCCGCCGCCGACTCGATCCTCGAAGGCAAGGCCGCCGCGCCGGCCGCCGCCCAGGGCGACGGCAACGACTTCGTCGAGCTGGACGAGGAAGGCAACCCGGTGGCCAAGGTCGATCGCCCGCGCCGCGAGGCTGCCCCGCGCAAGTCCGCGCCGCGCCGCGACGGCGGTCGCGACGGCGGCCGTGGCCCGCGCAACGAAGGCGCGCCCGCCAAGTAAGCGCCGAGGCGGCGGTCGCCGACCGCCGCCAGGCTGCCGAGATCAACGCGTGACGGCGTTTGCTTGCCGTCGCGCCATCCAAGCATTGGAGAACTACCGATGAGCAATATTTCCGCCCAGATGGTGAAGGAGCTGCGCGAGCGGTCCGGCGCCGGCATGATGGAATGCAAGAAGGCGCTGGTGGAGAACAACGGCGACCTCGACGCCGCCATGGAGTGGCTGCGCAAGTCCGGCCTCGCCAAGGCCGACAAGAAAGCCAGCCGCATCGCCGCCGAAGGCCGCATCGTCACCGACCAGGCCAGCGGCAAGGCCGTACTGGTCGAGATCAACTGCGAAACCGACTTCGTGGGCAAGGACGCGAGCTTCCTGAAGTTCAGCGACACCGTCGCCGAAGTCGCGCTGAAGTCCGGCGCCGCCGATATCGACGCGCTCAAGGCAGCCGCCTATCCCGGCGGCGGCACCGTCGAGGACGCGGCCAAGGCGCTGATCGCCACCATCGGCGAGAAGATCGACGTGCGCCGCATGGCCCGCATCGAGAACGACGGCGTGATCGGCAACTACATCCATGGCGGTCGCATCGGCGTGCTGGTGTCGCTCAAGGGCGGCTCCGAGGAGCTGGCCAAAGGCATCGCCATGCACGTGGCGGCGATGAACCCGGCGCACGTCCGCGCCGAGGACGTGCCGGCCGAGTTCGTCGCCAAGGAGAAGGAAATCGCGCTGAGCCTGATGTCCGAGAAGGACAAGGCCAAGCCGGCCGAGATCCTGGAGAAGATCATCAGCGGCAAGATCCACAAGATCGTTTCCGAAGTCACCCTGCTGGGCCAGCCCTACGTGCTGGACACCAACGTCACGGTCGCCGAGGCGCTGAAGAAGGAAGGCGCCGACGTCATCTCGGTCGTCCGCCTGGCCGTCGGCGAAGGCATCGAGAAGGTGGAAGAGGATTTCGCCGCCGAAGTCATGAAGCAGGCAGGCTTGAGGTAATCCGAAGTACCCGTCATCCCTGACGGCAAAGACCGGCCATCGGGCAACCGCTCCTGCGTTGCCTCACCTCGGGCATCCATGCCCTCGCCATGGCCGGACTTTCAGAAAGAGCGGGTGCTTCGAACCAGGGGCCGCGGGAAACCGCGGCCCTTTTCGTTGTCGCGGTCAATCCCGGTAGGCGCCCAGGTCGCGACGATGGCCGAACTGCGTGACGTAGAACCCCAGCCGCCCGCGAAAGCCTCCCAGCGCCACCTCCACGCGATGGCGCGGATGGGCCTCGTAATAGGCCGAACTGGTGCAAAGGTGGTCGAACAGGAAGCCGGTCATGGGGCCGCCCCTCAACTGGTAGTCGCATTCCCGGCGCCGCCGGCGGTGAACGGTGTGCATCTGCACCGGCGGCAGGAATGCGGCATCGCCCAGCATTCGCGTGACCCCGCCCGCCACCCCATGCGCCAGCGCGCACCAGATGAAGCCTGCAGCCAAGGCAGCGCAGAACGGTGCCGCCAGGAGCATTTTGGCGGTACCGCCCTGATAGGCTTCGTTGCGTCCGGTGAGATTGACCCACGCGAGCCACACCGTGACCGCCACGCCAAGCACCAGCGCCACGTAGAAGCTGGATCGTTCCACCCACGGCTCGGGCAGGAAGTCGATCCAGCCACCGTAGAACGCCAGGGCCATCACGATCAGCGTGCCGTGGATGGCGATGCGTCGCCCGCGCGACGGCGCCGGGACCCCGTAATAAAGCGTGTTCCACCCCACCCGTTCGCTCCTTGAACCGAATCCGTCGCGGCGACTTCAATCGACCGAGGCAAGCTTACCCGAGAGCGGCTCTGCCGCTACAATGTGGCGGTTTGCCCCCACAATCCGGAGAACCCATGAGCACCCAGCCCAAGTACCACCGCATCCTGCTCAAGCTCTCCGGTGAAGCGCTGATGGGCGAGGCCGACTACGGCATTGATCCGAACGTGATCGGCCGGCTCGCCGAGGAGATCATCGAGGTGCGCCGCGCCGGCGTGGAAGTGGGCGTGGTGATCGGCGGCGGCAACATCTTCCGCGGCGCCGGCCTGGCCGCGGCCGGCATGGATCGCGTCACCGGCGACCACATGGGCATGCTCGCCACCGTGATGAACGCGCTGGCGATGGCCGATGCGATCGAGAAGCGTGGCGGCTATGCGCGGGTGATGAGCGCGATCCAGATCCACGACGTGGCCGAGGACTACATCCGCCGCCGCGCGATCCGCCACATCGAGAAGGGCCGCATCGTGCTGTTCGCTGCCGGCACCGGCAATCCGTTCTTCACCACCGACTCGGCCGCGGCGCTGCGCGCCGTGGAAGTCGGCGCCGACCTGCTGCTCAAGGCCACCAAGGTCGACGGCGTCTACAGCGCCGACCCCGCCCGTGACGCGCACGCCATCCGCTACGAGCGGCTGAGCTACGAGGAAGTGATCCAGCGCAACCTGCAAGTGATGGACACCGCCGCGATCGCGCTGTGCCGCGACCACGGCATGCCGCTGCGCATCTACGACATGAGCGTGCCCGGCAGCCTGATGCGCATCATGGGCGGCGAGTCGATCGGCACGCTGGTCGGCTGAGTCGGCCCGCGGGGGCGACGCCCGCCACTGCTATAATCACGCGTTGCCAGATTCACCGGGGTACGACACATGCTCAACGACATCAAGAACGATGCCCAGGCCCGCATGGGCAAGAGCATCGATTCGCTCAAGCACGACCTCACGCGTATCCGCACCGGCCGCGCCAGCACCACGTTGGTCGACCACATCAAGGTCAGCTACTACGGCGCGGAAACGCCGCTGTCGCAGGTCGCGTCCGTGACGCTGGCCGATGCGCGCACCATCCTCATCACGCCGTGGGAAAAAAACATGGTGGCGCCGATCGAGAAGGCCCTGATGGCATCGGACATCGGCATCACGCCGACCACCGCCGGCACCGTGATCCGGCTCAACATGCCCGCGCTCACCGAGGAGCGTCGCAAGGAGCTGGCCAAGCACGTGGGCCATGAGGGCGAGAACGCCAAGATCGCCATCCGCAACGTGCGCCGCGATGCCCTGCAGCAGGTCAAGGACCTGCTCAGGGACAAGCAGATCACGGAGGACGAGGATCGCCGTTTCGACGACGAGATCCAGAAGCTCACCGATCGCGCGGTCAAGGACGTCGATACCGTGGTCAAGGCCAAGGAAGAGGAGCTGATGGCGCTCTGAGCGCCATCGCACCCCGCATGCCGGCCGCCACGGCTGCCCGGGTTCCCCGCCATGTCGCCATCGTGATGGACGGCAACGGGCGCTGGGCCCGTGCCCGGCACCGTCCGCGCAGCTTCGGCCACAACGCCGGGCGCCGCGCGGTGCGCGAGGTGATCGAAGCCTGCCTGCGCGAAGGCGTGCCGGTGCTGACCCTGTTCGCCTTCTCCAGCGAAAACTGGCAGCGCCCGCAGGACGAGGTCAGCGCCCTGATGAACCTGTTCGTGCGCGCGCTGGACAAAGAAGTGGAGGAACTGCACGGCCACGGCGTGCGCCTGCGCTTCATCGGCGACCTGGACAGCTTCGACGAGCCGCTGCGCCAGCGCATGCGCGCGGCGACGGACCGCACCGCCGGCAACGCGGCGCTGCAACTGAATATCGCGGTGAGTTACGGCGGCCGCTGGGACATCGTGCAGGCCTGTCGCCACGCTGCCGCGGCAGTCGCGCATGGCGAGTTGCGCGCCGACGAGATCGACGAATCACGGCTGGGCCAGTGGATGAGCCTGGCCGAGCTGCCGCCGCTGGACCTGTTCATCCGCACCGGCGGCGAACGCCGCATCAGCAACTTCCTGTTGTGGCAGGTCGCCTACGCCGAGCTGTACTTTACCGATACGTTGTGGCCCGATTTCGACCAGGCTTGCCTGCGCGAGGCCATCGCCGACTACGCTTCGCGCGAGCGCCGCTACGGCCGCACCAGCGCGCAGCTGGCCCCTGCCCCCCAGGAGCGTGGGCGATAGAAACCAAGGGGCTATGGCTTCGCGCTTTTGGCCAGCTTTTCCGCTCCTTCTCGTCAGATAGCTACGGCTATCTTCCTCAAACGATCGAAAAACCTGACTCAAAATCGCTTTGCTCGCTCCCTTGGTTTCTACCGCCCACGCTCCTAGAGGATTTCCATGCTGCTTCAGCGCATTCTCACCGCCCTGGTGCTCGCGCCGCTGGCGATCCTGATCGTCCTGCTGCCGCCGACCGGCGTCTTCGGCGCGATCGTGGCCGTGGCTTTCCTGGCGGCATGGGGGGAGTGGGCCCAGCTGAGCGGCCTGCATGGCCGTGCCCGGGTGGCCTTGCTGATCGTGGCCGCCGGCGTGTTCGTGCTGCTCTGGCTGGCGCGCGACAGCGCGTGGCTCGACTGGCTGCTGGTCGCTGGCGTGGCATGGTGGCTGGTGGCCTGCCTGTGGCTGCGCCACTTCGCGTTCGCCGCCGCGCCCACGCGCGACAACACCGCGCTGAAACTGCTGGCCGGCGCATTCGTGATCTTTCCGGCCTGGGTCGCCCTGGTCCGCATCCATGGCCACTCGCCGCACGGCCCGTGGTGGACCTTGCTGGCGCTGATGATCGTGTGGGCCTCGGACATCGGCGCCTACGCCGCCGGCCGCGCCTTCGGCAAGCGCAAGCTGGCGCCGCATATCAGCCCGGGCAAGACCTGGGCCGGCGCCTACGGCGCGCTGGTCGCCGGCGTGCTGCTGGCGCTGGTCGGCGCCTGGCTGCTCGACGTGCGTGATGTGCGGTTGCTGGCGCTGGCGCTGCTGGCGGCGGCCACCGTGTCCATTTCTATCGTCGGCGACCTGTTCGAGAGCCTGCTCAAGCGGCATGCCCAGGTGAAGGATTCGGGCAGCATCTTTCCCGGCCATGGCGGCCTGATGGATCGACTGGACAGCGTGTTCGCGGCACTGCCCATTTTCGCCGCCGGCTTGTGGGTGCTGCAGTTGTGACGATGCGCACGGTCGCTGTCCTTGGTGCCACCGGCTCGATCGGCGGCAGCACGCTGGACGTGATCGCGCGCCATCCGGAGCGGTTCCGCGCCAGCGTGCTCACCGCGAACCACCGCGTCGAGGCGCTGGTCGAACTGTGCGTTCGACACCGGCCGGACCTGGCCATCGTCGCCGATCCCGCGCACGAGGGCGAACTGGCCCGGCGCCTGGCCGACGCCGGGGTGCGCTGCGATGTCGCCAGCGGCCCGGACGCGCTGGTCGCCGCGGCGGCCAGCAACCTGTGCGACACCGTGGTGGCGGCCATTGTCGGCGCCGCCGGGCTGGAGTCGACCCTGGCCGCCGCGCAGGCCGGCAAGCGGCTGCTGCTGGCCAACAAGGAGTCCATCGTGATGGCCGGCCCGCTGCTGCTGCAGGCGGTCGAGCGCGGTGGCGGGGTGCTGGTGCCGGTCGACTCCGAGCACAACGCGTTGTTCCAGTGTCTGCCGGGCGGTCGCCCCGCACTGGCCCGCAGTGGCGTGCGCCGATTGATCCTGACCGCGTCCGGCGGCCCGTTCCGCGGCCGCAGCCGCGCCGAGCTGGCGCATGTCACGCCCGACCAGGCCTGCAAGCATCCCAATTGGGTCATGGGCCGCAAGATCTCGGTCGACTCGGCCACCCTGATGAACAAGGGGCTGGAGGTGATCGAGGCGCATCACCTGTTCGCCGCGCCGGTCGAGGCCATCGAGGTGGTGGTGCATCCGCAGAGTCTGATCCACTCGATGGTCGACTACGTCGACGGCTCCGTGCTGGCGCAACTGGGCAACCCGGACATGCGCACCGCGATCGCCCACGCGCTGGCCTGGCCGGAGCGGGTCGAGTCCGGGGTCACCCCGCTCGACCTCGCCGCCTGCGCGCCGCTGCAGTTCGAGGCGCCGGATCTGGCCACCTTCCGCTGCCTGGCGCTGGCCTTCCAGGCGCTGCGCGCCGGTGGCGACGCCCCGACCGTGCTGAGCGCGGCCAACGAGGTGGCGGTGGAGGCCTTCCTCGCCGGCACGCTGGCGTTCCTGTCGATCGCCGACGTGGTCGAGGCGGTGCTTGCGGAACTGCCGGCGCAGCCGGTGGTCGATATCCCGACCCTGCTCGAGCGCGACCGGGCGGCCCGCGAGGCGGCCCGGCGCGTACTGCGCAGGGCTTGCTGATATTCTTGTCCCGATGACTTTCCGCTGCGGTACTTGATGACTTCCTTTTTCGGCTCGGTGTTCTGGTTGCTGGTCACGCTCGGCGTGCTGGTGACCTTCCATGAGTTCGGCCACTACTGGGTCGCGCGGCGCTGTGGGGTCAAGGTGCTGCGGTTCTCGATCGGCTTCGGCAAGGCGATCTGGAAGCGCATCGGCCGCGACGGCACCGAATACTGGATCGCGGCGATCCCGCTGGGCGGCTACGTGAAGATGCTGGACGCGCGCGAGGGCGAGGTCGACCCGGCCCTGCGCGACCAGGAGTTCACCGGCAAATCGGTGTGGAAACGCATCGCCATCGTGGCGGCCGGGCCGGGCTTCAACGTGATCTTCACCATCGCCGCGCTGTGGCTGATGTTCATGCTCGGCCGGAGCGACTACGCGCCGATCGTCACCTCCACGCCGGACAGCATCGCCGCCGAGGCAGGCATCCAGCCGGGCGACCGCATCCTCAGCGTCAACGGGCGCCAGGTCTCCACCTGGAGCGATTCGATGGACGCGGTGGGCAACGCGCTGCTGGCGCTGACCCCGCTGCCGCTGACGGTGCGCCACGCCGACGGCCAGACCCGCGAACTCGTGCTGCCGCTGGACCGTCTGCCGGCCGGCCAGCCGATCGACCAGTACTTCGGCAAGCTCGGCTTGCGCCTGGCACCGCCGCCGGCGATCGCCGGCACGGTCAAGCCCGGGCAACCGGCGGCCCTGGGCGGCATCCAGGGCGGCGATCGCATCGTCAGCATCAACGGCCAGCCGGTGGGCGATTTCGACAGCCTCGGCAAGCTGGTGCAATCGGCGGCGGCCACATCGCCGCGACTGTCGATCGGCGTGCTGCGCGACGGCCGGCCGCTGACCCTCGCGGTCACCGCGACATGGGAGTCGCTCGGCGACCAGCCGGCGAAGTGGATGCTGGGCGTCGCCCCGCCGCCGCCGGAGCCGGCCACCGTGCAGTATTCGCCGGCGCGCGCACTGGGCGCCGCGTTCACCACCACTTGGCGCAACACCCGGCAGACCTTCGGCATGATCGGGGAGATGCTCAGCGGGCACGCCTCGACCAAGAACATCTCCAGCGTGATCGGCATCGCCCAGTACGCCAATGCGTCGGCGCAGATGGGGCTGGCGTGGTTCCTGCAGTTCCTGGCGATGGTGTCGCTGAGCCTGGCGATCCTGAACCTGCTGCCGATCCCGGTCCTCGATGGCGGGCACCTGCTGTATTATCTGATCGAACTGGTCAAGGGCAGCCCGGTCAGCGAACAGGCCATGATCATCGGCCAGTACATCGGTCTGGTCCTGCTGTTCAGCCTGGTCGGATGGACGCTATTCAACGACATCCAGCGAACCCTGCTGTCGTGATGCGCATTGCCATCGCCCTCGACCACCTGGCGATCCGCCAGACTGCGCCGGTCCTGCTTGCCCGGGCCGACGCGGTCCGCGACAAATCCCGCTGGAATGCAGCGCCCCTTTTCGCGACGGGCTCATCCCCCGCCGCATGCGTTGACGGAGCGGCCGCGCTGGCCGCCCCGTCAAACTAACCCAACGGAACCGACGATGAAGCGTATCGCCGCGCTGATCCTGCTTGCCTCCCTTGCCGCGAACGCGTACGCGTTCGAGCCCTTCGTGATCTCGGACATCCGCATCGACGGCCTCAGCCGCATCGCGGCCGGCACGGTGTACAACTACCTGCCGGTGAACAAGGGCGACCGGCTCACCAACGCCGAGGCGGCGCGCGCCATCCGCGCGCTGTACCAGACCAAGTTCTTCAGCGACGTGGAGCTCGACCGCGACGGCAACATCCTGGTGATCAAGGTGGTCGAGCGGCCGTCCATCGCCAAGCTCAACATCCGCGGCAACCACGACATCAAGACCGACGACCTGAAGAAGGGCCTCAAGCAGACCGGCATCTCCGAAGGCGAGACCTTCGACCGGCTGGCCATCGACGGCGTGCAGCAGGAGCTGATCCGGCAGTACTACAACCGCGGCAAGTACAACGTGTCGGTCGAGCCGCACGTGACCCGGCTCGACCGCAACCGCGTTGCCATCGACATCGAGATCCGTGAGGGCAAGGCAGCCAAGATCCGCGAGATCAACATCCTCGGCAACCACGCCTACACCGACAAGCAGATCCGCGACGATTTCGAGTCCGGCACGCCGAACCTGATGTCGTGGTACTCCAAGAACGACCAGTACTCGCGCGAGAAGCTTTCCGGCGACCTGGAGAAGCTGCAGTCCTACTACATGAACCGCGGTTACGCGGATTTCGGCGTGGATTCGACCCAGGTCAGCATCTCGCCGGACAAGCGCAACATGTACATCGACGCCAGCATCAAGGAAGGCGACATCTACAAGGTCACCGACGTCAAGCTGCTCGGCGACCTGATCCTGCCGGAAAAGACGATGCGCCAGCTGGTGTTCGTCAAGGAAGGCGACATCTTCAACCGCGGCGCGATCGAGAACTCCAGCAAGGCGATCAAGGCGGTGCTGTCCAACATCGGCTATGCCTACGCCAAGGTCACGCCGATCCCGAAGCTGGACAAGGACAAGCACACGGTCGACCTGACCATGTACGTCGAGCCGGGCCAGCGCGTGTACGTGCGCCGCGTGATCTTCTCCGGCAACACCAAGACCGAGGACAACGTGCTGCGTCGCGAGATGCGCCAGCTCGAAGGCTCCATGTACTCGCAGGCCGCGATCGACCGCTCGAAGATCCGCCTGCAGCGGCTGGGCTACTTCAAGAAGGTCGACATCGACAAGAAACTGGTGCCCGGCTCGCAGGACCAGGTCGACGTCAGCGTCAAGGTCGAGGAGCAGGCCGCCGGCAGCATGCAGTTCGGCATCGGCTACTCGCAGTACGCCGGCATCATCCTCAACGCCTCGTTGAGCCAGAACAACCTGTTCGGCAGTGGCGACAGCTTCTCGGTGAGCGGCTCGCGCAGCACCTACCAGACCAGTTTCGGCGCCAACTACTACAACCCGTACCTGACCGACAACGGCATCGGCATCGGCTACAGCGTCAACTATTCCAAGACCGACTACGGCAACACCGACTACGCCAACTACAGCACCAGCGCCAAGGGCTTCTCCACCTACCTGGGCATCCCGATCAGCGAAACCGACGGCGTGCGCTTGGGCCTGGGCATCAGCAGCAACAAGGTCAACCTGTTCCCCGGCTACAGCCCGCGGGACCTGATCGACTACCAGAACCAGCTCGGCAACAAGACGATCCATTCGTGGACCGGCACGCTGGGCTGGAACCACGACACCCGCAACGGCTTCTGGGCGCCCACCCGCGGCGGCCTGCTGCAGGCCCAGGCGGATGTCGCCCTGCCCGGCTCCACCGTGCAGTACTGGAAGCTCACCGCCGAGGCCAACCATTACTGGCCGATCGGCAAGGGCTTCGTGCTCTACCTGGACGGCCAGGTGGGCTACGGCAAGACCTATGGCAAGAACGGCATCAGCGACGACCAGTTCGCCGTGCTCAAGGCCGCCACCGAAGCGCAGCGCGGCGCAGGCTACGTGATGCCCGACCTGCGCCAGGATTTCCCGTTCTTCGCCAACTTCTCTTCCGGCGGCGTGCGCGACGTACGCGGCTTCCAGGACAACACCCTGGGCCCGCGCGTGTGCATCGACGGCAGCTCGCCGGACGCGCGCGGCAACTGCCTGGGCGCCTACTGGGCGCAACCGATCGGCGGCTCGTTCAAGGTGCTGGGCACCGCCGAGCTGTACCTGCCGCTGCCGTTCCTGAAGGACATCAACACCGCGCGCGTGTCGCTGTTCACCGACGTCGGCAACGTCTACCGGGATTACCAGAGCTTCGACGCCAGCACGCTGCGCGCCTCGGCCGGCGTATCGCTGCACTGGCAGGCGCCGATCGGCCCGCTGATCATCAGCCTCGCCGTGCCGTTCCGCTCGCAGCCGTCGGACGGTCATTACGAGGAGCGCATCCAGTTCACCTTCGGCAGCCAGTTCTGACCATCGGCCGGTGCGGGCGCCGCCACGTGCGGAGCTGCCGGCGTCTCGAAGGAAAACGCGGCGATGCCGCGTTTTCTTTTTCGTCGTCCGGGCACACCTGCGTCGTGCGGCGCCACGCCCTACAATGACGCGCACCGTCCGGAGCCACGCATGAACGCCATCCACTACTCGGCAGCCGAACTGGCCGCGCGCTTCGGCCTCGACGTCCGCGGCGACGGCACGCGGATGGTGAGCGGCGTGGGCACGCTCGGTGGCGCCGGCGCCAGCGAGTTGAGCTTTCTTTCCAACAGCAAATACACCGCGCAGCTGCTGTCCACCCGCGCGGGCGTGGTGGTGCTGCGCGAGGAGAACCTCGCCGATTGCCCGGCCACCGCGCTGATCGCCAGGGACCCCTACGTCGCCTACGCGCGCATCGCCGCGCTGTTCGAGCGCCTGCCCGCCGCACCGGCTGGCGTGCATCCCAGTGCCGTGGTCGCCGCTTCCGCGCGCGTCAGCGCCGGCGCCAGCATCGGCCCGTGTTGCGTGATCGAGGCCGATGCAGTGGTCGAGGACGGCGCCGTGCTGGGGCCACACTGCATCATCGGCGAGGGCTGCACGGTGGGGGCGCAATCGCGGCTGGTGGCCCGGGTCACCCTGGTCACGCGCGTCATCCTGGGTCGCCGCGTGCTGGTGCATCCCGGCGCGGTGATCGGTTCGGACGGCTTCGGCCTGGCCTTCGACACCGACCACTGGATCAAGCTGCCCCAGTTGGGTGGGGTACGCATCGGCGATGACTGCGAGATCGGCGCCAACACCACGATTGACCGCGGCACGCTGGACGACACCGTGCTGGAAGAAGACGTGCGGCTGGACAACCAGATCCAGATCGCCCACAACGTGCACGTGGGCGCGCACACCGCAATGGCCGGATGCGCCGCCGTGGCCGGCAGCGCCAGGATCGGCCGCTACTGCCAGATCGGCGGCAATGCGGGCGTGCTCGGCCATCTCGAGCTGGCCGACCGGGTTACCATTACCGCCAAGAGCCTGGTCACCCATTCGATACGCGAACCGGGCGAGTACTCCTCCGGCGTGCCGCTGCAGGAAAATCGCCTGTGGCGCAGGAATGCGGCGCGATTCAAGCATCTGGACGAATACGCGCGCCGTCTGGCGGCACTGGAAAAGGACAAGAGCGATGACTGAGGAAAATTTCGAGATCACCCTGCCGGTGCAGGTGGAGCAGATCCAGCGCCTGCTGCCGCACCGCTACCCGTTCCTGCTGGTCGACCGGGTGATCGAGGTCGTGCCGGACGTCAGCGCAGTCGCGCTGAAGAACGTCACCATCAATGAACCGTTCTTCGATGGCCATTTCCCGGGCCATCCGGTGATGCCGGGCGTGCTGATCATTGAGGCGATGGCGCAGGCCGCCGGCCTGCTGACGCAGATCAGCCGCCGCATGAAGGGCGACGCGGGCAGCCCGTTGTTCTATCTGGTCAAGGTCGACAATGCGCGCTTCAGCGCTCCGGTGGTGCCGGGCGACCAGTTGCGCCTGGAAGTGAACCTGAAACGCCTGGTCCGCGGCATGGGCCTGTTCGCCGCGCGCACCACGGTCGACGGCAAGGAAGTGGCAAGCTGCGAACTGATGTGCGCCGCGAGGTCATGAACATGAGTGACAGCACCGCGATCCACCCCACTGCGCAGGTCGACCCGGCTGCCGTGATCGGCGCCGGCGTGCGCATCGGCGCCTATAGCGTCATCGGCGCGCAGGTGGAGATCGGCGACCGCACGGTGATCGGCCCGCACGTGGTGATCGAAGGCCCCACCCGGCTCGGGTGCGACAACCGCGTCGCCCAGTTCGCCTCGCTGGGCGGCGATCCGCAGGACAAGAAATTCGCCGGCGAGCGCACCGAACTGGTCATCGGCGACCGCAACCTGATCCGCGAATTCACCACCATCAACCGCGGCACCGGCGACGGCGGCGGCGTCACGCGCCTCGGCGACGACAACTGGGTGCTTGCCTACGTGCACATCGCGCACGACTGCCAGGTCGGCAATCACGTGGTGTTCTCCAACTATTCCGCCCTGGCCGGGCACGTGGTGATCGGTGACTGGACGATCCTCTCCGGCTATTCGGGCGTGCACCAGTTCTGCAAGGTCGGCGCGCACGCCTTCATCGGCATGGGCTGCCTGGTCGGCCACGACGTGCCGCCGTTCGTGATGATGGCCAACGAGCAGCAGGGCCGCCCGCGCGGCATCAACAGCGAAGGCCTCAAACGCCGGGGCTTCGATGCCACCCGCATCGCCGCGATCAAGCGCGCCTACCGCACCCTCTACATGGCCGGCCTCTCGCTGCCCGAAGCCCGCGAGAAACTCGCCGAGCAGGCGCGCGAAAGCGCCGACGTCATGGCAATGCTGGAGTTCCTCGACCACAGCGAGCGGTCGTTGGCGCGATAAGCGCGTCGCGCTTATCGCAAAATCAAGCACGCGCTCTGGCTCTCGCTTCACGACGGAGACGAAATGCAAAACACCGGCGTCTCCGCAACTGCCCCGCTGATCGCCATCCTCGCCGGTGAGGATTCCGGCGACCAGCTCGGTGCCGACCTGATCGTCGCCTTGCGCCAGCGCTACCCGCAGGCGCGCTTCGTCGGCATCGGCGGGGCGCGGATGCAGCGCGAGGGGTTCGAGTCCTGGTACGACATCCGCGAGCTGTCGCTGTTCGGTTTCAGCGAGGTGATCAGCCACCTGCCGCGCCTGCTGCGTCTGCGCCGTTCCCTGGTCGCGCGCCTCAGGCAGGCCAGGCCGGCGGTGGTGATCGGCATCGACGCCCCGGATTTCAACCTCGGCGTGGAACGGCGCCTGAAGGAGGCCGGCTTGCGCACGGTTCACTACGTCAGCCCCTCGGTGTGGGCATGGCGCGAGAATCGCGTGGAGAAGATCGGTCGCAGCGCGGACCGCGTGCTGTGCCTGTTCCCGATGGAACCGGCGATCTACGCGCGCCATGGCATCGACGCGCGCTTCGTCGGCCACCCGCTGGCCGACCGCTTCGCGCTGGTCGCCGACCGCGTCGGCGCGCGCGAGGCGCTGCACCTGCCGCAGCAGGCGCCGGTGTTGGCAGTACTGCCGGGCAGCCGGATGTCCGAGGTGGATCGGCTGGGCCGGATTTTCCTGGATGCCGCGCAGCACGTTGCTGCAGTCGTGCCCGGCCTGCGCATCGTGGTCCCCGCCGCCAATGCACGGGTGCACGCGCGGTTGCAGGAACTGCTCGCCCGATTGCCGGCCAGCGAACCCGCGCCGCTGCTGCTGGACGGCCAGGCCCACGAGGCGATGCTGGCCGCCGACGTGGTGCTGCTGGCCTCCGGCACCGCCACGCTGGAGGCCATGCTGGCCAAGCGGCCGATGGTGGTCGGCTACCGCGTGGCGCCACTGAGCTATCGCATCGCGCGCGCCCTGAACATGATCAAGACGGACGTCTATTCGCTGCCCAACATCCTGGCCCGCGCCAGCGGGCTGGGCCCGGGGCCGTGGGTGCCCGAGCTGATGCAGGACGACTGCACCGCCGACAAGCTGGCCGCCGCCACGCTGGCCCTGTTCGGCGACAGCGAGCGCCGCAGCGCGATCGTGGCCGCCTTCGAATACCTGCACCAGGAACTGCGCGGCGACATGGCCGGCCACGCCGGCGAACGGGCCGCGACCGCGGTGGCGGAGCTGGTCGACGATCACGGCCGCGCCGATGGCTGAGCTTGTTCTCGACAGCCATCGCCCACCGCCGCGCTCGCAGGCGGACGAGGACGGATCGGCCACCAGCCTGCTGGTCGCCGGTGTCGACGAAGCCGGTCGCGGCCCTCTCGCCGGTCCGCTGGCGGTGGCGGCGGTGATCCTCGATCCGGTCCGGCCGATCCGCGGCCTCGACGATTCGAAGAGGCTCAGCGAGGCGCGCCGCGAGGCGCTGTTCCCGCTGATTCTCGAACGCGCGCTGGCGTACTGCATCGTGCTGGTCGAGCCGGAGGAAATCGATTCGCTGAACATCTTCCGCGCCACCATGACCGGCATGCGCCGCGCCCTCGCCGGCCTGGCGCCCGCCGCGCAGCACGCGCTGATCGACGGCAACAAGCTGCCGCCGGACCTGCCCTGCCCGGCGCGCGCGATCGTCGGCGGCGACGCGCTGGAACCGGCCATCAGCGCGGCCTCGATCCTGGCCAAGGTCACCCGCGACCGCTTGATGGTGGAACTGGACGCGCTCCACCCCGGCTACGGCTTCGCCCTGCACAAGGGCTACCCCACGCCGGCCCACCTCTCCTCGCTGCAGCGGCTGGGGCCATGCCCACTGCACCGCCGCAGCTTTGCCCCGGTGCGCCTGCTGCTGGATCAGGCCAGCTTGTTCTGAGGCAAACATCGCGGCCGCGATTGCTGCATCCGGCCATCGCTTACACTGGCCTCTCGTGACCGCTGGTCCATGGATATGAAGGGGACGCCATGCGACGGATGAGCCTGTTCCTGGTCGCCTTGATGAGCTGCTTCGCCGCCACCGCGGGCGTGCGGCCCGGCGACGTGCCGCCGGATTCACTGGGGCCAACGATGGATGGACACACGGTGAGCCTGGCCTCGCTGCGCGGCAAGGTCGTGGTGATCAGTTTCTGGGCGACCTGGTGCGGCTACTGCATGAAGGAGATGCCGGTGCTGGCGAAGATGCAATCGCTGGCGACCGAGCGCGGCATGTCGCTGCAGGTGGTGGCGGTCAACTACAAGGAGGATCGCCGCGTCTTCCTGCGTGCCGCGCGCGCACTGGGCAAGAGCCTCCCCGAACTGCTGCTCACCTGGGATCGTCACGGCGCCATCGGCAAGCCGTATGACGTCACGGGAATCCCGGTGATGGTGATGCTGCATCGTGACGGCACCGTGGCCCATGTCCACGTCGGATATGGCGAAGACATGCTCGGTACGCTCGTCGAGGAGATCAACGCGTTGCTGCGCGAACCGCCGATCGCGGCACCGGTGCTCGCGCCGCGATGACCCCCGGTCGGCGCCGGCCCGCGCTTCGCGCAAACCCCGCGCAAGTCAATCTTGCCGCTGCCTGCGGCGGCGGGTAGCCTGCACGGACAACGCGCGCAGATTTGCATGACCGCCAGCTTCGCCCACCTTCACCTGCACAGCGAGTACTCGCTGGTCGACTCGACCATCCGCATCAAGGCGCTGGTCGCCGCCTGCGTGCGCGACGGCATCCCGGCGGTGGCGTTGACCGACGAATGCAACATGTTCGCGCTGGTCAAGTTCTACAAAGCCTGCAGCGCGGCCGGAATCAAGGCCATCGGCGGTTGCGACCTGCTGGTCTCGGCGCCGGACGATCCGCGCCCGTGGCGGCTGACCCTGCTGTGCCAGGACCATGACGGCTACCTCAACCTGTCGCGGCTGGTGTCGCGTGCCTGGCAGGAGGGCCAGCACGGCGGACGCGCGCTGATCGACGCCGGCTGGTTGCATGGCGAGGCCTGCAGCGGGTTGATCGCCCTGCTCGGCCGCGACAGCGAAGTAGCCCGCATCGCGGTGCACCAGGGCAGCGATGCCGCGCTGGCGAAACTGCGCGCGCTGGCACGACTGTTTCCGGATCGGCTGTACCTGGAGCTGACCCGCTGCGGCCGCGACGGCGAGGAACTCTGGAACAGCGCCGCCCTGGGCCTGGCCGCCACGCTCGACTTGCCGGTGCTGGCCAGCAACGACGTGCGCTTCCTCAAGCAGGCCGACTTCGACGCGCACGAGGCGCGCGTGTGCATCAACCAGGGCCGCGTGCTGGCCGACCCCAAGCGCCCGCGGGAATACACCGACCAGCAGTACCTGAAGACGCCCGGAGACATGGCGACGCTGTTCGCGGACCTGCCCGAGGCGCTGGCAAATACCGTCGAGCTGGCCAAGCGCTGCACGCTGGAACTCAAGTTCGGCAAGTACTACCTGCCCGACTTCCCCGTGCCGGAGGGCCACGACCTCGACAGCCACATCCGCGAACTGTCGCGGCAAGGCCTGGAACAGCGCCTTGCACTCGCGCCGCTGGCTGCCGGCCACTCGCGCGCGGACTACGACGCGCGGCTCGAACGCGAGCTGGACGTCATCGTCAAGATGGGCTTCCCCGGCTACTTCCTGATCGTCGCGGACTTCATCAACTGGGGCAAGCAACACGGCATTCCGGTGGGCCCGGGCCGCGGTTCGGGCGCCGGCTCGCTGGTCGCCTGGGCGCTGAAGATCACCGACCTCGACCCGCTGCAGTTCGACCTGCTGTTCGAGCGCTTCCTGAATCCCGAACGCGTGTCGATGCCAGACTTCGACATCGACTTCTGCATGGACCGCCGCGACGAGGTGATCGACTACGTCGCGCGCAAGTACGGGCGCGACAAGGTCAGCCAGATCATCACCTACGGCTCGATGGCGGCCAAGGCGGTGCTGCGCGATTCGGGCCGCGTGCTCGGCATGGGTTACGGCCAGGTCGACAAGCTGGCCAAGATGATCCCGCCGCGGCCGCTCGACCTGACCCTGTCCGATGCGCTGGGCCTGTCGGAGAAATCGAAGAAGGAAACCGACCGCGTCGTGCGCGAGTTCTGCGACGCCTACGCGCAGGACGAGGACGCCCATGCGCTGATCGACCTGGCGCTGAGCCTGGAAAACCTCACCCGCAACGCCGGCAAGCATGCCGGCGGCGTGGTGATCGCACCGACTCCGCTCACCGATTTCTCCCCCCTGTACTGCGAAGCCGGCGGCGGCGGTGTGGTCACCCAGTACGACAAGGACGACGTCGAGGCGGTCGGCCTGGTGAAGTTCGACTTCCTCGGCCTGCGCACGCTTACCATCATCGACTGGGCGGTGAAGGCGATCAACGCGCGCCGCGCGAAAACCGGCGAGGCGGCGCTGGACATCTCGGCGCTGCCGCTGGACGACCCGGCGCCGTACGAGCTGCTGAAGAAGGCGCAGACGGTCGCCGTGTTCCAGCTCGAATCCTCCGGCATGCAGCGCATGCTGAAGGATGCGAAACCCGATCGCTTCGAGGACATCATCGCGCTGGTGGCGCTGTACCGCCCCGGCCCGATGGATCTGATTCCCAGCTTCATCGCGCGCAAGCACGGCCGCGAGGAAGTCGAATATCCCGACCCGCGCGTCGAGCCGATCCTGAAAGAGACCTACGGCATCATGGTCTACCAGGAGCAGGTGATGCAGATGGCGCAGATCGTGGGCGGCTACACGCTCGGCGGCGCCGACCTGCTGCGCCGTGCGATGGGCAAGAAGAAAGTCGAGGAGATGGTCAAGCACCGCGCGATCTTCCGCGAGGGTGCGGCCAAGGACGGGCTCAGCGGCGAAAAGGCCGACGCCATCTTCGACCTGATGGAGAAGTTCGCCGGCTACGGCTTCAACAAGTCGCACGCGGCCGCCTACGCGCTGGTGTCGTACCAGACCGCCTGGCTGAAGGCGCATTACCCCGCCGAGTTCATGGCCGCGACGATCTCCGCGGACATGGACAACACCGACAAGGCGGTCACCTTCCTCAACGAAGCGCGCGCACTGGGCATCGTGGTGCAGCCGCCGGACGTCAATGCGTCCGAGTACATGTTCGTGGCGGTGGAACCCAAGGTCATCCAGTACGGCCTGGGCGCGATCAAGGGCGTCGGCCACGGCGTGTGCGAGGCGATCGTCGCCGAGCGCGCGCACGGGCGCTACACCGACCTGGCCGATTTCTGCCGACGGATCGATCCGGGCAAGCTCAATCGGCGTGTGCTGGAGGCGCTGATCCTGTCCGGCGCGCTGGACGCGCTGGCGGCCAACCGCGCCAGCCTGATGCTCCAACTTCCCGACGCGGTCAAGGCCGCCGAACAGCACCAGCGCGACCGGCAATCGGGCCAGAACGACATGTTCGGCGCGGCGATGGGCTCGGCCACGCCGGTACTCGAGATCGACTTGCCGACCGCGCCGGAGTGGCCGCTGGAACAACGCCTGCAAGGTGAACGCGACACCCTCGGCCATTACCTCTCCGGCCACCCCACCGACCCGTGGAAAGACGAGCTGGCGCAGCTGTCCACCTGTCCGCTGGGCGAGATCGTCGACCGCTACCAGCCGCCGAAGCCGCGCCGCAACGACGACGGCAGCGAGAACCGCTTCCGCCGCGGCCCGGACACGCCCTGGACCATCGCCGGCATGGTCGCCGCCGTGCGCAAGCGCGGCGACAGCGACGCGTTCGTGCGCATCGAGGACGGTGGCGGCGCCATCGAGGTGAGCTTCTTCGGCGAGATCTACCACCAGGCGGCGCCCCTGCTCACGCGCGGGCAATTGCTCGTCGTCGACGGCGGCCTGCGCATCGACGAATTCTCCGGCGGCGGCTTCCAGTTGCGCGCGCGCAGCGTCTGCTCGCTCGACGACGCCTGCCGCAGGCACGCGCGCCTGCTGCAACTGAAATTGAACGGCATCCACGCCGACTTCGCCGAACAACTGCAACGCACCCTGGCCGGCTACCGCGGCGGCCAGGCCAGCGTCACCCTGCACGGCTACCGCAACCGCAGCGCCCAGGCCGACCTGGAACTGGGCGAGGAATGGCGCGTGGACGCCATCCCCGCCCTGCTGCGCGCCGTGCGCGCGCTGCCCGGAGTGCAGGCCGCACGCCTGCGCATCGTCAAGCAGCAGGATTGAGGCACCGCCGGGCGCATGTATCCACTGTCTGCGGGCACGCATGGAGGGACCGATGACCGTTGCCCATAAATGGACTTTCGCGCTGTTCGCGTTGGTTTTCTTCGGCGGCGTTCATGCGCAGCAGACACATCCCGACGCGCCGTTTCTGTGCGAGGGAGGCGATGGCAGCAGCGACCAGACGACACTCGCCGAAGTCGTCGGCGACGGACGCGCCCACTTCGTCGCGGGCACCGACGACTGCCCTTCCACGGCGGATCGCTGCCGGGAAAAGGCCTACCTGATCCCGGGTGACCAGGTACTGGCGGGCGACGTCCGCGGCGACTACGCCTGCGTCATGTTTCCCGACAACCAGGATGGACACGCCGACTGGCTGCCGCGCAACCGCCTGCGGCCGGTGCTGGCGCAGCCATCAACGTCGGCATGGGAAGGCGACTGGGTGCAGGGGGACAACCGCATCACGATCCGCCATGACAACGGCATGTTGCGTGCCGACGGCGAAGCCTATTACCCGATGGCCGACCCGCCGCCGGACCAGTTCCCCGGCGGCCCCAACCTGGGCGCCATGGGCGGGGAGGCACGGCCCAGCGGCCATCACGCAACCTTTGTCGACGATGCGTGCGAGGTGAGCGCCTTCCTGGTCGGGAAGTATCTGGTGGTCAGCGACAATCACCAGTGCGGCGGACTCAACGTCCGCTTCGACGGCATCTATCGACGCAGGTAGGCCTTCGCGGGATTACTTGCCGCCCCGCTCCATCATCGCCTTCAGGTCGGCAAACGGATTGCCCGTCGCCGGCGGCGCTTCCTCCACTGCCATCACCCCGCCGCGCACGTGGTCGATATGCCGCGCGTGCTCATTGTCGTGGCAGTACACGCACAGCAGTTCCCAATTGCTGCCGTCGGCCGGGTTGAAGTCGTGATCGTGGTTGCGGTGGTGCACGGTCAGTTCCTGCAGATTGGCGCGCGTGAACTCGCGGGCGCAGCGACCGCACACCCACGGATACATCTTCAGCGCCCGCTCGCGATAGCCCAGCTCGCGCTGCTCGGCGGCGCGTCGCGCCTCGGCCACGATGCGGTCGAGTTTCGCGTTGTCGATGGGTTTGCTGGGCATGGCGGCGATCCGGCGGCGGGTGCTCGATGGGGCGGACGATAACGCAATCACCGCGCCCGCGGCAGGCATCTGTCGACCCGATCACGGCCATACGGCGCCGTTCTCGCCTTTTCTTGCGGAACGGTATACTTGAGCGCTTCCGTGCAATGAACAGCAACGAATGAACCCCAACTTCCTCGATTTCGAACAACCCATCGCCGAACTGGATGCGAAGATCGAGGAGCTTCGCCACGCCAGCGATGGCCAGGCGTTCAACATCGACGAGGAAGTGGCGCGCCTGCGGCAGAAGGTGAAGGTAAAAACGGCGGACATCTTCCGCAACCTCAATTCCTGGCAGACCACCCAGCTTTCCCGCCACCCGGCGCGGCCCTACACACTCGACTACATCGGCGTGATCTGCGAGGAGTTCCACGAACTGGCCGGCGACCGCATGTACGCCGAGGACGCTGCCATCGTGGGCGGCCTGGGCCGCATCAACGGCCGGCCGGTGATGATCATCGGCCACCAGAAAGGCCGCGACACCAAGACCAAGGTGCGCCGCAACTTCGGCATGCCGCGCCCCGAGGGCTACCGCAAGGCGCTGCGCCTGATGCAGATGGCCGAGCGTTTCGGCTTGCCCCTGCTGACCCTGATCGACACCCCGGGCGCCTACCCCGGCGTCGGCGCCGAAGAGCGCGGGCAAAGCGAGGCGATCGCGCGCAACCTGCTGGAAATGGCCGAACTCAAGGTGCCGATCATCTGCACCGTGATCGGCGAGGGCGGCTCCGGCGGCGCGCTGGCGATCGGCGTCGGCGACCGCACCAACATGCTGCAGTACTCCACCTATTCGGTGATCTCGCCCGAAGGCTGCGCCTCAATCCTGTGGAAGAGCGCCGACAAGGTAAAAGACGCCGCGGAGGCCCTGGGCATGACCGCCCCGCGCCTGCTCGAACTGGGCCTGATCGACAAGCTCATCCGCGAGCCGCTCGGCGGCGCCCACCGCAACCCGCGCTCGATGGCGATCCGCCTGAAAGCCGTGCTGCTGAACCAGCTCGACGAGCTGCAGGCGATGCCGGTCCCCGACCTGCTCGAACAGCGCTACAAGCGCCTGCGCAGCTACGGGGCTTATCAGGAATAACTTCGCCAGCGACCGATCGCCGGTGCACCAGCCACCCGATGCCGGGCCCTGACTGGCTGCACCACGAGGCCCGCCATGAATCGCGTGCAACTTGCCGTCCTGGTTCTCTGCCTTTCCCCAGCGTGCATCGTGGTTGCCTCGTCGACCGCACCCGCGCCGATCACCTCAAGAGCGGCACTGGCGCGCTATCTGCATGACACGCAGCCAGGCACTTCGCCGCTGGACGACTTGTCCCCTGGCGGGCGCAAACGGTTTCTTGCCCAGCTCGACTTCGGCCCACACGGCCTGCGCGGCATGTCGCTGGAGGACCCGGCCAACGAGCTGACGCGCCCACAGATCGTGCAGCTGCTTGCCCTGTTCGGCGCGCAAAGCCATGCCGTCGACGGACTGACACCCGCCGAGCAGTCCCGCCGAAACCATGAACGCACGCAGGACGCCGCCAGCCGGGGATGCGCCGTCGACACATGCGGCGAGAGCATGCTGGAGCGACGCTATGACGAGTTCGTTCTGCAGGAAACCGTCCCCTCACCGTCCCCTGCCGAGCGCTCCACCTGGGTCGAACGACGTTACGACCGACTGTTCGGCGATGCACAAACGCCTGAGAGCCTGCGCCTGGCCAGCCACACTGACCTCAGGCTGCTCAAGCGCGCAGCGGAAGCCGTGGTGTTCCACGCGCCAAGCCCGACCCACATCGCCCAGCTGCGGATGGATCTGGCTGAAATGCACCGACGAGGCATGGCATCGGACAAGGACTATGCGCGCCTCCACCAGGCGCTGATCACCGGCCGCGATTTCGATGCCGCGAACACCCTGGCGCGACATCACCCGGAGATGGGCATCCCCGTCATTCCGACGTTCCGCCGTGCCGCATCGCCGCCGCCGGGACAACCGACCGCACTGACCGTGGATGCACGCACCGGCACCATGGCACGCCAATCCTTCGATCTGTCCGCGCCATTGCGCATCGTGGTAGTGGCGTCCTGCCACTTCTCGCGGGATGCCGCGCGCGCGATCCGTGCAGACGCCCAGTTGCGCTCCCTTTTTGCCGGCAACGCCATCTGGCTGGCCAGCCAGAACGAGCAGCTCGACGCGGTCAGCGACTGGAACCGCGAGTTTCCGGATCAACCGATCCACATCGCCTGGTACGACAGCGAGTGGTCCATGCTCGACAGCTGGGCCATGCCCACCTTCTACCTATTCCGTCATGGTCAACTGGTGACGAAGTTCAGCGGTTGGAAAGACGTGGACACCTTGAAGCAATCCTTGCGCGAGGGCGGCGTACTCCAGTGAGGCCCGTCAGGCACCCGCGCGCCGGCGCGCGCTACCATCGACCCACCTTCCGCTGCCGGACACCGCCATGGCCCACGACAAGCTTGCCGTCCTGATCGATGCCGACAATGCCCGCCCGGCGATCGTCGAGGGCCTGCTGGCCGAGATCGCCAAATACGGCACCGCCCACGTCAAGCGCATCTACGGCGACTGGACCAAGCCGGACTTGAACGGCTGGAAGGAAGCGCTGCTGCGCTACTCGATCCAGCCGATCCAGCAGTTCCGCTACACGGTCGGCAAGAACGCCACCGACTCGGCGATGATCATCGACGCGATGGACCTGCTCTACGCCGAGCGCTTCGACGGCTTCTGCATCGTCTCCAGCGACAGCGATTTCACCCGCCTCGCCTCGCGCATCCGCGAATCGGGGCGCATCGTCTACGGTTTCGGCGAGAAGAAGACGCCGGAGCCGTTCCGCACCGCCTGCGACAAATTCATCTATACCGAGGTGCTGGCTGGCACCAGCGAGACCGAAACCGAGACGGCACCGAAACAGCGCTCGGCGAAGGAACTGCGCGGCGACAGCAAATTGATGAACATGCTGCGCAATGCGATCGAGGCCGCGTCCGACGAGACCGGCTGGGCCAGCCTCGGGCCGGTCGGCAGCATCATCAACAAGCAGTCGCCCGACTTCGACTCGCGCAACTATGGCTACGCAAAACTGAGCGGCCTGATCAAGGGCATCGGCCTGTTCGACACCGAGGAGCGCCAGATCGGCAACGGCAAGCACATTTACGTGCGGTCCCGCGCCGACAAGAAATGAGCGACCCGCTGCAAGCCCATCTACTCGCGGCGCTGACCGCGACAGCACCCGCGCCGATCTGTGTCGCCTTCAGCGGCGGCCCCGATTCCAGCGCCCTGCTGCACGCGCTGGCCCGCGAACCGCTGGCCCGGGAACGCGGGTTGCGCGCGGCGCACGTCGATCATGGCTTGCATGCCGACAGCGCGCGTTGGGCGGCACACTGCGCTCGCTTCTGCCAGGACCTCGACGTGCCTTGCGCGCTGGTGCGCGTATACGTCCCGCGCGATGGCGGCAAGGGCCTGGAGGCCGCCGCGCGGCACGTCCGCCATGCCGCGCTGGCCGACCTGCTGCACGATGGCGAGTGGCTGCTGTTCGGCCACCATCGCGACGACCAGGTCGAGACCGTACTGCTGAAATTGCTGCGCGGCGCAGGGCCGGAAGGCCTGGGCGGGATGCGCGTACGACGACCGTTCGGCGCCGGCCAACTCTGGCGCCCCCTGCTGGAGCTGCCGCGGGCCACGCTGCTCGACTACGTCGCCGCCCACCAACTCGACTGCATCGACGACCCCTCCAACGCCGACATCCGCCTCGCGCGCAATCGCCTGCGCCATGAAATCCTGCCGGGGCTGCTGCGTTACTGGCCGCAGGCCTGCGACTCGATCCTGCACAGCGCCGCGCTGAGCCGCGATGCCGCCGACGCACTGCGCAGCCAATGGCTCCCCGCGTTCGATGCCCTGCACGACCGCGCCAGCGGCAGCCTCGACCTGCCCGGCTGGCGCGCGCTGCTGCCCGCATTGCGCGAACCGCTGCTCGACCACTGGCTGCACCTGCGCGGACTGGCCGCTCCCGGTGCGGCGCAGCGCCGGCAGATCGAGCGCCAGTGCGATGCACGTGCCGGCCAGTTGCCGTGCGTGCGCTGGGCCGGCACCGAGTTGCACATCTGGAAGCAGCGATTGTGGGCCCTGCCGACACAGGCACCGATCGACCCCGACTGGCAACAGCGCTGGAGCGGCGAACCGCTGGCGCTGCCGGACGGTGGCGAACTGGCGCTGACGGCGCCGGCCACCCGCCTGGCGCAACCGCTGCAAGTGCGCATGCGCCGCGGCGGCGAGCGCATCCGCCCGGCGGGCAACCCGCACACGCGCGAGTTGCGCAACCTGTTCCAGCAGGCGCAGATGCCGCCGTGGCGACGCGACGCGTGTCCGCTGCTGTATGCCGATGGCGAGCTGATTGCCGTGGCCGACCGCTGGATCAACGCCCGCGGTGCCGAGCTGTTCGACCGCTGCGGCGCGCAGCCCCGCTGGCGCCCCGGACGCTGATCCAGATCACGCCCGCGGCTTGCGGCGACGCCGCGCCGATTGATTCGCCCGCCGCGCTGCGCTAGCGTTGCGGGCCATGGCCAAGACCGCTCCCAAGACCGTTGCCGACCCCGCTCCCGCCGTCGATTTCGAACACTCGCTCGACGAGCTGGAGCAACTGGTCACCCGGATGGAAGGCGGCGAGTTGAGCCTCGACGAATCGCTTGCCTCGTTCGAGCGCGGCATCGGCCTGTTCCGTCATTGCCAGCAGTCGCTGCAACAAGCGGAACTGCGCGTGCGCCTGCTGCTGGACCCCGATGCCCCCGACCGCGCCGAACCGTTTGAACCCGAACTCTGAGTCCGCCGAACTCGGCCCTGCCCTGCAGTCGCTGGTTGCCCGCGCGGAACGCGCGCTGCAGGACCGCCTGCCGCCGGCCGTGCACGATTCCGACCACCTGCATCGCGCCATGCATTACGCCGTGCTGGGCGGCGGCAAGCGGCTACGGCCGATGCTGGTCTACGCCGCCGGCCACATGCTGGGCCAGGATGGCCCCGCACTGGACGCCGCCGCCTGCGCGGTGGAACTGATCCACGCCTACTCGCTGGTGCACGACGACCTGCCCGCCATGGACGACGACGCGCTGCGCCGCGGCCGGCCGACCTGCCACGTGGTGTTCGGCGAGGCGATGGCGATCCTCGCCGGCGACGCCCTGCAGGCGCTGGCCTTCGAACTGCTGGCCGACGATGGCGCCGAGATCGACGCCAGCGTGCGCATCGCCATGCTGCAGACGCTGGGTCGCGCCTGCGGCGCCGAAGGCATGGCCGGCGGCCAGGCGCTGGACCTGGCCGCGGTCGGGCGATCGCTGGAACTGGCCGAGCTGGAATACATGCACGGCTGCAAGACCGGCGCCTTGATCCGCGCGTCGGTGCGGCTAGGCGCGCTGCTCGGCGGCGCCGATGCCGACGCACTGCTGGCGCTGGATCGCTACGCCAGCGCCGTCGGCCTGGCCTTCCAGGTGCGCGACGACATCCTCGACGTGGAAGGCGAATCGGCGGTGATCGGCAAGACCGCCGGCAAGGATGCGGCCGCGGCCAAGCCCACCTTCCCGTCGATCATCGGCCTCGACGCCTCGCGCGAGCGCCTGGCCGGCTTGACCGACACCGCCCTGGCCGCGATCGCGCCATGGGGCGAACGCGCCGCGCTGCTGCACGAACTGGCCCGCTACGCGGCGCACCGCACGCGCTGAACACCGGCAATGAAAAAGGCGGCCAGGGGCCGCCTTTTTTGCTTCGTTGCTTCCGGGCTACTTGATCAGGCGCAGGGTGAACGGGTAGCGATACGTCACGCCCTCGTTGGCCTTGATCGCGGCGATGATGGTGAACACCAGCCAGGCGATGCCGATGATGAACCACAGCGGGATCGCGATGACCAGACCGATGCCGAACGTCATCACCGAGAGCAGGAACAGCACCACGAACGCGATGGCCACCGTGATGTTGAAGTTCAGCGCCTCCTTGCCCTGGTCGTTGACGAACGGCATGGTGTCCTTCTTGATGAGCCAGATCACCAGCGGGCCGATGAAGCAGCCCCAGCCGCCGCCCAGCGCACCGGTGAGGATCGCACCGAGCAGCGCGGACAGATGCGCAAACATCGCCCACTGTCTTTCCTCGGCAGGCGGAACGCCCGGCGCCGGATCGGTCGGCGCGGGCGGGATGACGGATTCGGGTGGAACGCTCATGCGCATCTCCTTCGACGTCGAAGCTCACCGGCCGCTTGCCGGTCGTGCCGATGCTAGCAAGGCTTGCGCCGCTTTGCCGCAAGAACCTGCCAACACGCCCAACCCCGCCGGAGGCGCGGCTACTCGCCGGCGACGGTCATGCGATCGAGCAGGATCGAGCCGGTGAGGACCGGCGAGCGCGGATCGACATCGTCGCCCACCGCCACGATGCCGGCGAACATGTCGCGCAGGTTGGCGGCGATGGTGATGCCTTCCACCGGATGCACGATGCGGCCGTGCTCCACCCAGAAACCGGCGGCCCCACGCGAATAATCGCCAGTGACGATCGACACGCCCTGGCCCATCACCTCGGTGACCAGCAGACCGGTACCCAGGCGCCGCAGCATGCCGGCGAAATCGGACGCCTCGCCATCGGCCGCGCCCGCGGCCACCACCAGATTGTGCACGCCGCCGGCGTTGCCGGTGGATTCCATGCCGAGCTTGCGCGCCGAATAGCTGCCCAGCATGTAGCGCGCCAGCACGCCGCCTTCGATCAGGGCGCTGTCGCGCGTGGCCACGCCCTCGGCATCGAAATTGGCCGAGCCCTGGCCGCGCTGAAGATGCGGCCGCTCGTCGATATTCAACCATGCAGGCATCACCGCCTGGCCCACATGGTCGAGCAGGAAGCTGGCCCGCCGATACAGCGAGCCACCGCTGACCGCCCCGAGCAGATGCCCGATCACGCCGCGCGCAAGCTCCGGCGCGAACAGCACCGGGCATTGCCGGGTGGACAGGCCGCGCGCCCCAAGCCGCGCCAGCGTGCGCTCGGCGGCCTTGTCGCCGAGCGCCTTCGCGCTGATGAAATCGCCCGCCGCGCGCACGCTGTCGTACCAGTAATCGCGCTGCATGCCGTCCTCGTCGCCGGCGATCAGCGCCAGCGACAACGCGTGGCGGGTGCCGCGCTCGCGGCCCACGAAACCGTGCGAGTTCGCGTACACGGACAGACCCTGCCCGGCCTGCACGGAGGCGCCATCGGAGTTGCTGATGCCGGCATGTGCGCGCCCGGCATCCTCGATCGCGATGCCCAGCTCGATCGCCTGCGTGGTGTCGATGTCCCAGGGGTGCCACAGGTCCAGTTCCGGGAACGCGCTGGCCATGCGCGAGGCATCGGCCAGCCCGGCGGCGGGATCGGCCTCGGTGTAACGGGCAATCGCACAGGCCTGGTCCAGCGTCGCCTGGATCGAATCCGGATGCAGGTCCGCCGTGCTGGCCGAGCCCTTGCGCTGGCCGAAATACACCGTGAGCCCGAAGCCGCGATCGCGGGTGTGCTCGACCGTTTCCACCTCGCCGAGGCGCACATTCACGCTGAGCCCGGTGTCGATGGTGGCGGCCACTTCGGCCTGGCTGGCGCCGGCGATCCGCGCGCGGCGGATCACGTCCTCGGCCAACTCGGCGAGTCGATCCAGTTCGGATGTACTGCTATCGCGGCTGACGACGGCTTCACTCACGTTGGTCTTTCCTGGGCAAGGGGCGGGTAGAATAGGCGGCTCGCAATCGCCAGAGCGTTCACATGGGGGCGCGGCGGGAGAATGAAAGGAGCCATGAGCCTTCCCTCGCCACCTGCCCCGGGCATCTATCGCCACTACAAGGGCCGGCGTTATCGCGTGCTGGGTACCGCGCGGCACAGCGAGACGCTGGAGTCGATGGTGGTCTATCAGGCACTCTACGGCGAACATGGCCTGTGGGTGCGGCCGGCCGCCATGTTCACCGAAACCATTGATCTGCACGGCACGCCGACGGCACGCTTTGCGCTGGAGCAGGCCGAAGCCGACCCCGCCGGCAACGCCGCCGACGATCCACCCGCCCCTGCCGGAATGAACCCGTGAGCCCCAGCCGCAGCCGCAACCAGACCGAACT
Source organism: Rhodanobacter sp. UC4448_H15 (assembly GCF_052978265.1). The sequence continues at coordinate 3,097,292 of NZ_CM129665.1, forward strand.
CGACGAACAGGACTACGGCCCCAGCCGCACCCAGCAGCGACGCGAGGCGCTCGCCGTGCTGACGCTCGCCGGCCAACTGGTCGAGCTGCCCGCCAGCCGGCTGGCCAAGCTCGACCTCCCCGACGACGTGCGCCGCGAGATCGAGATCACCCGTCGCATCACCGCACACGGCGCCAGGAAGCGCCAGATGGCGTTCCTGGCCAAGGTCATGCGCCGCTTCGGCGAGGAGGATTTCGCCGCCGTGCGCGCCGAGCTCGGCGAGAACCGCGAGAAGCAGCGCCAGGACACCGCCGCGATGCACCGTCTGGAAGCGATCCGCGACCGGCTGGTCGACGGTGACGACGCGGCACTGGCCGAAGTGATCGCCGAACACCCGCAGGTCGATCGCCAGCACCTGCGCTCGCTGGTGCGCCAGGCGCGGCTGGAGCGGGAGACGCCGAACAAGCCGCCCCGCGCCTTCCGCGAAATCTTCCAGCTGCTGAAGGAACTGACCGCCGGCAATTCCGACGCTTCCTGAGCGCGCCGACGCACGTCCGCGTCGTCCGCTGCAGCAGCTCGCGAACTGCCCTGCATCGCCCGTCGCAAGGACGCGCGGAGTCGGCCCCTGCCAATTGACGGCCATGCGCCGGCTGGCATAGGCTGGCAATCTTTTCCCACCGCCTCGCGAGTCGCCAACCATGAGCCTGGAACTGCACATCACCCTCAGCGACGCTGACCTGAAGCTGTTCGTCGACAGCATCACCGAGGCGCGAAAGCAGGTGGACACCGTGGATGCCATCAGCATCGTCGGCGCCGCGCGCAAGCTGCTCGAGGAAACCAATCGCGCGGAACTGCCCGACTTCGTCGCCAACCGCCTGAAGCACCTGGACACCATGATCAGCATGATCGAGGACGCCGGTTTCGCGCTGCCCGAGGAGGATCGCGACAACGTGCTGGCCGCGCTTGCGTACTTCTCCAGCCAGGATGACGTCCTCCCCGACAATGTTCCCGTGCTGGGCTTCCTCGACGACGCCATCATGATCGAGCTGTGCATGCGCGAGCTGCAGTACGAAATCGAGGCCTACGACGACTTCCGCATCTGGCGCGACAATGAGGCGACCCGCCGCGGCGAAAGCAGGGCCGGCCTGATGCTGAACCGCGTGGAATGGGCCGAGGCTCGCCGCCAGGAGGCCATCGAGCGCATGCACCGCCGCCGCCGCGAAGCCTATGCCGGCGGCAGCTGGACGCCGGTACTGTTCAAGGTGCGCTGAGCCGGCATCGGCCTCACTCGCGAAGGGCGCTGCGGCGCCCTTCGTCGTTTCCGCCAACGACAAAGGCCGGCAGTTTCCTGCCGGCCTTTGTCTTGCATCTGGCGCCCGAAGTTGGACTCGAACCAACGACCCCCTGATTAACAGTCAAGTGCTCTAACCAGCTGAGCTATTCGGGCGGGAGCTGCGTAGTTTGTCGACGCGGCGGCGTACTGTCAAGCCGCCGGCCGCATGATCCGCCGCCGATTCAGTGGGTGATCACGCGATAGCAAGGCACGTAGGCCGAACCGCCCGGCAACTTCATGCGGTGCTGCTGCACGAAGGCCTGCAGCAGCTGGTCCAGCGCGCGCATGATGTCGACATCGCCGTCGATGGCGAACGGCCCGTTGCGCTCGATCGCCTGCACGCCCTCTTCCTTCACGTTGCCGGCGACGATGCCGGAGAACGCCCGCCGCAAGTCGGCGGCAAGCTCGTGACGCGGGCGGCCGTGGCGGATCTGCAGCGCACCCATCGCCTCGTGAGTGGGCCGGAACGGCTGCTGGAACTCCAGCGGGATCTGCAGCGCCCAGTTGAAGAAGAACGCGTCCTTGGTGTCGAGCCGGTTGTGGCGCACTTTCTCCAGCCCCTTGACCATCGTGCGCGCCACCGTCTGCGGATCGTCGACGATGATCTGGTAATGCCGCGCGACCTCGTCGCCGAGGGTCAGGCGCAGGAAGCGGTCGATCTGCTCGAAATAGGCGGCCGAATGGCGCGGGCCGGTGAAGATCAGCGGGAAGGGCGTGCTGGCGTTGTCCGGGTGCAGCAGGATGCCCAGCAGGTACAGGATCTCCTCGGCGGTACCGACGCCGCCGGGGAACACGATGATGCCGTGGCCCAGCCGCACGAACGCCTCCAGGCGCTTCTCGATATCCGGCATGATCACCAGGTGGTTGACGATCGGGTTCGGGGATTCGGCCGCGATGATGCCCGGCTCGGTGATGCCGATGTAGCGGTTGTGCCGGCGCCGCTGCTTGGCGTGCGAGATCGTGGCGCCCTTCATCGGCCCCTTCATCGCGCCCGGGCCGCAGCCGGTGCAGATGTCCAGCCCGCGCAGGCCGAGCTGGTAGCCGACCAGCTTGGAATAGTCGTACTCCTCGCGGGAGATGGAGTGGCCACCCCAGCACACCACCAGGTTCGGGTCCACCTGCGGCTTCAGGATGCGCGCGTTGCGCAGGATCTCGAACACGCCCTGGGTCAGCGCGGAAGAGGGGTCGAGATCGAGCCCGAGCTGTTCCAGCTGGGTCGACACGTAGACGATGTCGCGCACGACCGCGACGAGCAGCTCGTTGATGCCGCGGATGATCTCGCCGTCGACGAACGCCTGGGCCGGCGCGTTCGAGAGTTCGATCTTCATGCCGCGATCCTGCTGCAGCACCTGGATGTCGAAATCGGGGTACTGCTCCAGCATCGCGCGCGGGTCGTCGCTGACGTTGCCCGAGGTCAGCACTGCCAGCGCGCAGCGCCGCAGGAGCGCGTGCAGCCCCGAGCCGCTGGCACCGCGCAGGCGGGCCACCTCGTGGCGCGAGAGCACGTCGAGCCCGCCGATCGGGGTGATGCGGGCGCTGACCGCGCCCGGTTTGCCGGCACGGCCGGCCTGGAAATCATTCATCCACAACTCTCCTGCCGCTGACGACGTGACTGCCTCATGCAGCGTCGTGGCGGGTTGCCAAGCATCCGCTGCGCGAATCATCGGGTCAAGACAACACGATGCCGATGTGCCTTCGCAAAAAAAACCGGCACCCTGAGGTGCCGGTCGTTTCGGAACGATGCCGCGATCAGAACGTGTAGCGCAACGTCAGCATGGCCGACCAGCGCGACACCACGCGGGTCGGGTTGGAACCGGCGTCGTAGCGGATCAGCTGCTGCGGCTGGTAATTGCCGTTCTGGTCGGTGGGCAGGTAGTAGATGTACTGGCCTTGCGCATTCACGCCGTTGGATCCGGCCAGCGTGCGCGTGTTGAACTGGCCGTTGACGGTCTGGCCCCAGTCGCTGTCGAGCAGGTTGAGGAAGTTGTAGACGTCCAGACGCACGACGCCCTTGTTGCCCTTGAAGATGCCCGGGACTTCCTGCGAGAAGCTCATGTCGAGCTGATTGACCCAACCGTAATGATCGGTGTTGCGGCCGGCGATCTGGCCCCGGTGACGGCTCAGGTACTTGTTGCCCGCAATGTAGTCCTGGAACTGCTGGATCAGTTCGGGCGATGCGCTGCCGTAGCTGACCTTGGGGTCGTTCACCGTCGGGATGTAGATCGGGTCCTGATAGGTGATGCCGTCGCCGTTGACGTCGCCGGAGAAGATCCAGCTGTACGGCAGGCCGCTGTGGCCGCTGTAGAACGCCGACACGCTGGTCTTGTAGTTGCCGAAGAACGCATGCTGCCAGGTCAGCGACGCCTTGAGCGCCCGCGGGATGTTGCGGTCGGCGGTGGCGGCGACTTCGTCATTGACGTTTTCGCGCACCACGTACTTGTAGCCGGAGAACGCCTGCGAGCTGTTGCCCGGGTTGACCTCGGTGGCATGGCTGAAGGTAAGGCTCACGTTACCGAACCAGCTTTCCGAGAAGGGCTTGGCCAGCGCCAGGGTCAGGCTGTCGGACTTGCCCTTGCCGGTGTTGGTGAGCAGCGTGGACTGCTGGTCGAACGCCCGGTCGCGATTGGCCGCCGCATCCTTGTCCGCACCTTTGATGCTGCCGTTCTCGCCCGGCGTCTTCCAGTACTGGAAGCGGCCATCGGGCAACGTGCCGGTCGGCGCGCCGATGTTGATGGCCTTGTAGAAGATCGCGTTGTCGGCCTGGATATGCTGCAACTCCACCGAGCTGATCAGACCCCACCACGGCAATTCGGCATCGAATGCCAGGGTGGTCTTCCACACGCTGGGCAGCTTGAAGTCGGGGTCGATCGTGTCGACAATCCCCGATGGGACTAGCGTACTCGGAATGTTCTGGTGATACGGGTCCGGGCTGAACGCCGCATCCGCCGGATCGAACGACGAATAGCTGGCCACGGTAAGGCCGTTGTTCTGGTAGGGGTTGGTCATCCATACCGTGGGCGGCGTGGTCTGGAACAGGCCGATGCCGCCGCGCAACTGCATCATGCGCTCGGTGTTGAACGCGTAGTTGAACGCGAAGCGCGGCTCGACCACCTTGTTCTTGCTGCCCAGGCTGCTGTTGTTCGGGTAACCGAACGACTGCTGGAAGGCGGCGTTGTAGAACGGGGCATGGTCGGACTGCGGGATGTTCATGCGCAGGCCGTAGGTCACCGACAGGTTGTTGTTGACCTGCCAGGTGTCCTGGATGAACGGGCTGTACTGGCTGTACACCCACTGTGCCGCCACATCGTTGAGGGTGTAGCCCTGCGCCGGCTGGTACAAGTAGTACGAGGCGTAGTCGCGGTTCGCGAAATTGGTCAGCCCGTAGAACGTGTAATTGCCGTGCTCGGTGCGGCCGAACAGGTTGTAGATCTGGTCGCGCTGGAAGTCGATGCCGCCCTTGATGGTGTGGTCGCCAAGGAAATAGGTGCCGGCGATGAAGGCCGACCACTTCTTGGTGTTGATGGCATTCTCGTGGCGGTACTGATCCTCGCCCAGGTTGACCGACGGCCCCTTGTTGTCGTTGCTCAGGTAGACCTTCACCTGCGGCTGGTTGATCGCGTTGCCGGCCAGCTGTTCGAACGTCTGGTAGCTGATCTTGGCTTCGGTCGAGAAGTTCTCGCTCCAGTCATCGTAGAACTGCAGCGCGGCGTTCTTGGTCAGGCTGTCCTTGCTGTACCAGTAGCTGTCCAGGCCCACTTCCTTGGAGCTGTTGCCCTGCACGATGGGCTGGTTCTCCTTGGTGTACTGGTAGGTGAAGCTGGCACGATGGTCGTTGTTGATGTTCCAGTCGATCTTGCCGAGGTAGCGCTTGTCGGTCAGACCGACCGCACCGCCACCCAGGCTGCCCGGCTGCAGGCCAAGCGCCTTGGCGGTATCGATCACCTGCTGCAGGTCGCTGGGCGAGATCTTGTTGGAGGTGGACGCGCCGGTCAGCGACGGGTCCAGGCCGTTGGACGAGTCCGCGCCGATGCCGGTGGTCTTTTCCTGCTCGGCCGAGAAGAAGAAGAACAGCTTGTCCTTGATGATCGGGCCGCCCACGGTGACGCCGCCGGTCCAGTCGCGCTGGTAGCCGGTGTAGTCGTAACCGCGGTCGCCGTTGTCCAGCCAGCCGGCATTGCCGACCATCTTGTTGGCATTGCGATAGGCGTAATACACCGAGCCGTGAAACTCGTTGGTGCCCGACTTGGTGACCGCATTGATGTCGGCACCGACCGTGTCGGAGGTGACGTCGAAATTGGCGGTGGAGATGTTGTACTCGCCGATCGTGTCGACCGAGATCGGCGAACCCTGGTACGGCAGGCCATTGGCGTTGAGGCCGTAGGGGTCGCCCTGGGAAATGCCGTCGACGCTGATGTTGTTGAAGCGGTTCGGCAGGCCGGCCATCGAGATCGAACCGTCACCCTGGTCGGTCACGTTGATGCGCGGGTCGAGGCGCGCGATGTCGTCGATCGAACGGTTGCCCTGCGGCGTCGTCTCCAGCTCGCGCTGCGAGACGTTCATCGACAGGCCCTTGTTGTCCGCCGAGAAAATCTGGCTGAGCGCCGAGGTGGTGACCGTGACCGCGCTGAGGTCCTTGGCCTGAACCCCGGATGTGCTCATCTGCACGTTGATCGAGGATACCTGGCCCAGTTGCAGGTAGACGTTGTTCTTTTCCGCCTGCCCCATGCCCGTCTTGGACACGGTGATGTCGAACGGGCCGCCCACGCGCAGGCCCTGCGCGGTGTAGCGGCCGTCGGCGTCGGTGGTGACCGTCTTGGTGGTGCCTGACGGCTCATGCACGATCTGCACGGTGGCTCCGGCCACCGGCTGGCCGCTGGCGTCGACGATTCGTCCCGTCGCGCCGGAGGAGGTCACGTTCTGGGCGGCGGCCGGCGCGCCCGCAAGCAACGCAGCAATCGCAAACGGCAGCAATTTGGTGCGAATTCGGCTGTTCATGTCTTGTTCGTCCCTCGAGTCAACGACAAAAGAAAAGTATGTACGGAATCAAACATGCCGCGACCCGGGATGGCCCAGGCATGGTGGCGAAGCGTTTGATGGTCCTGCTTGGCTCCCGGCAGCGGTCCGCGCGGGACCGATGCGGGCGGCTGGCAGCTGTCTCCCTCTGCCAACCAATTGTTAAAAGAATTTTAACGGCATTGTATGACACTTTCATGCCAGTGGCACGTCACCCCGGCGACGGCCAACCGCCCCCGCGGGGCATGGTTTTCAGGGCATCGAACGCAGGAACGAGGCCACGCCGGACATGAACATCTGTACCGACAAGGCGATCAGCAGCATGCCCATCACGCGCTCCAGCGCGGTCAGCACGCTCTCGCCCAGCCAGCGGAACAGGTAGGTCGAGCTGAGCAGGATGATCGCCGTGGCCAGCCACGCCAGCAGCAGCGCGAGCACCCAATCCGCGGTGCGCCCGGGCTGGGTGTTGGTGAGCAGCAGCAGCGCGGCCATCGCCGAGGGCCCGGCCACGCCGGGGATCGCCATGGGCACGATGAAGGGCTCGCCCTGCCCCGGCTTGCCGAAGATGCCGCTGCCGTCGGCCGGCGGGAACACCATGCGGATGCCGATCAGGAACAGCACGATGCCGCCGGCGACGCTGATCGAGTCGGGCTTGAGCTGCATCAGGTGCAGGAACTGCTGGCCGCCGAACAGGAACACCAGCAGCACGCCGAGCGCGATCAGCAGCTCGCGCACCATCACCCGGCGCCGGCGCCGCGGCGGCACGTCCTTGAGCAGGCTGAGGAAGATCGGAATGTTGCCCAGCGGGTCCATGATCAGGAACAACATGATGCCCGCCGACAACGTGGTCATTTGCGCTTCCATTTCGACTCCCTGCAGTCAGGTTTGCGACGTGCCCCGATCGTGGATGCGCGGCGGGAGCCTGCCCGCGAGCTCTACGAGCGAAGGTCCAGCACCGCGCCGCGTGCCGCCCGCGCCTGCGGGCCGAGCAGATAGATGGCCGCATCGGCAGTGGCGTCCGGCGTGGGCTGCTGCATGATGTCGTCGCCGAAATAGGCCAGCCGGCGCAACGCCGTGCGCATCGGCGCGGGCAGCAGCGCGTGCACGCGCAGCGAAGTCTCGTCGGTTTCCTCGTGCAGGATCGCCGCCAACCGCTCCAGCGCGGCCTTGGACACGCCGTAACCGCCCCAGTGTGCACGTCGCAGCAGGTCAGGGCTGTCCAGCACGAACACCACGGCGCTGTCGGCAGCCTCGGTCAGCAGTGGCATGCAAGCCTGGGTCAGGGCGAACGGCGCGTTGACGTTGACGTGCATCGCGCGCAGCCAGTCGTCCGGTCGCTGCATGGAAATCGGCGTGAGCCCGGCGAAACTGGCCGCGCAATGCACGATGCCGTCGAGACGGCCGAGGTCGCGCTGCAAGCCCTCGGCCAGTGCGGCGTACTCGCGCGGCGTGGCCACTTCCATGTCCAGCGGATGGATCACCGGCTCGGCCAGGCCCTCCTCGCCCATCGCGTCGTAAAGCTTCTCCAGCTGCCGCTTGCGCTTGCCGGTGATGACCACGGTGGCGCCGGCCAGCGTGGCCGCGCGCACCACCGCGCTGCCGAGCCCGCCATAGGCGCCGGTGACCAGGATCACGCGACCGGCGAGGCTGCCGGCCTCGGGCTGCCAATCGGCCGGCAGGCGCGCCACGGGCAAGCCGCTCAAGAGGCGGCCCCCGCCACGTCGCTGGCCATGCGCGCGAGTTCGCCGGAGGACATCAGCTCCTCGATGATGTCGCAGCCGCCGATCAACTCGCCGTTGATGAACAGTTGCGGGAACGTCGGCCAGTTCGCGAAGTGCGGCAGCGCGGCGCGCACTTGCGGGTCGGCCAGCACGTTGACTGCGTGGAATGTCGCTCCTGCCCGAGTCAGCGCCTGCGCCGCGCGACTTGAAAAACCGCACATGGGATATTGCGGCGTGCCTTTCATGAAAAGCACGATGGGATGCTCGGCCAGCATCGCCTTGATTGGCTCGTTGATGTCCATGGTGGTGTTTCATCTTTACAATGCAGGCAAGCCGCTATTGTATCAGCCGCCCGTCGGCCGCCACCTGTTGCGCCGACATTTTCTCCCTCAGCAACATCCCAAGGAGTCGCTCATGGCCATCGAACTTCCCCCGCTTCCGTACGAAAAGAATGCATTGGAGCCGCACGTCTCCGCCGAGACGCTCGAGTACCACTACGGCAAGCACCACCAGGCCTATGTGACCAACCTCAACAAGCAGATCGAAGGCACCGAGTTCGCCGACGCGAAACTCGAGGACATCATCCGCAAGTCCTCCGGCGGCATCTTCAACAACGCCGCGCAGACCTGGAACCACACCTTCTACTGGAACTCGATGAGCCCGAACGGTGGCGGCGAACCCACCGGCAAGCTCGCCGACGCGATCAACAAGGCGTTCGGCTCGGTGGCCAAGTTCAAGGAGGAGTTCAGCAAATCCGCCGCCGGCAACTTCGGCTCCGGCTGGACCTGGCTGGTGCAGCGCCCGGATGGCTCGCTCGGCATCGTGAACACGTCCAACGCCGGTACGCCGATCACCGGCAGCGACAAGCCGCTGCTCACCGCCGACGTGTGGGAGCACGCCTACTACATCGACTACCGCAACGCGCGCCCGAAGTATCTGGAGGCGTTCTGGAACCTGGTCAACTGGGATTTCGCGGCGAAGAACCTGGCCTGATCCCACGGCTCACCGGAAAAAGGCGGCGCCAATGGCGCCGCCTTTTTCATGCCCGCTTTTGCACGAGCGCACCCTGTGCGCGATGGTTCCGGGTCACGTGACGAAAGGCTCGCGCACAGACGGGGGTGCGATCCTACCGGCCCGTCAGCGCACGCAACACGGGCGCCACCTGCGCCTCGCGCCCCAGCGCCTGCGCGACGTCGCGCAAGCGTGACGCCAGCGTGGCGGCATCGGGCGCGCACACGGTGGCATGACCGACCTTGCGCCCCTGCCGCGCCTGCTTGCCGTAGTCGTGCCAGTGGGCATCCACGCCGCGCAGCACCGGCGCGGCATCGGGCAACTCGCCGATCCAGTTGAACATGGCCGCCATGCCGCGCACGTTGGTGTCTCCCAGCGGCAGGCCGAGCACGGCGCGCACGTGGTTCTCGAACTGGCTGGCATGCGCGCCCTCGATCGTCCAATGGCCGGAGTTGTGCACGCGCGGGGCCATTTCGTTGCCGAGCAATTCGCCGTCGCGCACGAACAGTTCCAGCGCGAACACGCCGACGTAGCCCAGGCGTTCGGCCAGGATGCGCGCGTGCTCGCTGGCGCGCTGCTGTAGCGGGCCGAGGTCCGGCGCCGGTGCGAGGCTCATCGACAACACGCCGTCGACGTGCCAGTTGCCGGTCAGCGGCCAGGTGCGGAACTCGCCGTCGCGCCCGCGCACGGCGATCACCGACAGCTCGCGCTCGAACGGCACGAAGGCTTCCAGGATCAGCCCCAGCGTGGCCGCCTGGGCACCCAGCGCCGCCCAGGCCGCATCCGCGTCGGCCGCCGTGGCCAGCCGGAACTGGCCCTTGCCGTCGTAACCCAGGCGACGCGTCTTGAGGATGGCCGGGGCGCCGACCGCGGCCAGCGCCTGATCCAGCTGCTCGCGGGTGTCGACCGCCATGAATTCGGTGGTGGGCAGGCCGCAGGCGCGGAACAGGTTTTTCTCGGCCAGCCGGTCCTGCGCCACCGCCAGCGCCTCGGGCGCCGGGTGCACGGCGACCCGTTCGGCCAGCCAGTGCGCGGTATCGGCCGGCACGTTCTCGAAATCGAAGGTGACCACGTCCACCCGACGGGCGAACGCCTCCAGCGCGGCGCGATCGTCCCAACCGGCCACCACCAGCGGCGCCACCTGGCCGGCGCACGCATCGGCGGAGCCATCCACGACCAGGCAGTTCGCGCCCAGCGGCGCGGCGGCCACGGCCAGCATGCGGGCGAGTTGCCCGCCGCCGAGGATGCCCACCACCGGCTGCTTGCGGTCGCTCATGCCCGCGGGTCCGGCTGGGCGAGCACGGCTCGCGTCTGGCGCGCGCGCCATTGATCCAGCGCATCGGCCAGCGCGTGATCGTGCAGGGCCAGCACAGCGGCGGCCAGCAAGGCGGCATTGACCGCCCCGGCACGTCCGATCGCCAGCGTACCGACCGGAACCCCTGCCGGCATCTGCGCGATCGACAGCAGCGAGTCCATGCCGTTGAGTGCCTTCGACTGGACCGGCACGCCGAACACCGGCAGGCGGGTCTTGGCTGCCAGCATGCCCGGCAGGTGGGCGGCGCCACCGGCGCCGGCAACGACGACCTGGATGCCCCGCCCGGCCGCTTGTTCGGCGTAGCTGAACAGCAGATCCGGCGTACGGTGGGCCGAGACCACGCGAACCTCGTGTGCCACACCCAGCTCGGTCAGCACGTCGGCGGCGTGCTGCATGGTTTCCCAATCCGAATGCGAACCCATCACCACGCCCACGCGTGGTGTTTCTGTGGCTGCTGTCATGGCCGGAGTGTCCAAAAACCGTTATTGTACGGGCTTTCCCGGCCCGACACACCCGAACCCCGATGATGGACAAGCGCCTGCTCGACATCCTGTGCTGCCCCGTCAGCAAGACCCCGCTGCGATCGGTGACGCGCCCGCAACTGGAGGCGCTGAACGAGGCCATCGCCGCGGGCAAGGTCGACACGGTGGCCGGCGTGCCGGTGCGCGAGCGGGTGGCCGAGGCGCTGATCACCACCGACCGCAAGGTCATTTACCGCATCGAGGACGGCATTCCGGTGATGCTGCCGGAGGAAGGCATCGGCACCTTGCAACTGGCCGATTTCCCCACCGGCCAGGGCTAGCGCGTCGTGGCGGGCGGGAATGGGCATGACAGGCGTGCGCGAATTGGCTTATTGTCGGCCTCTGCGCAAGCCTGCAGGGTCCGGCCGTGCGTGCTACAGGTCAGGGGAACAGGGCGATGAACGAGGCCAATGAGCCAACCCGCGTAGTCAACTTGAATCAGCGCCTGGACCCGTCCAGCGAGCGCGTGGGCGAGTTGCTCAATGCCGTGCGCAGCATCGCCAACAAGCGCCTGCAGCAGTGGGTGGGCAATGCCTTCGAGCAGGTCGACGACGCCCTGTTCGACCTCGCCGAGAAGGCCGAGAACAACGCGGCGCAGATGCACTACTTCGACGGCATGCGCGAGGTGCGCAAGCGTCGCCCCGGCATCGAGCGCAACTTCCTCAACGCCATCGCGCGCAAGCTCGGCGATCTGGCGCACCCGGGCAAGGCCACCGCACCGGCGGGGCCATCCTCGCTCGGCACCGCCGAACTGACCCTCGTGGCCGAAAGCGACCTGGAAGAATCGCTGGCGATCACCAGCATGATCAGCAAGAACGACGCGCGCCTGGCGCGTGACCTGTTCGCGGTCAACCAGCGCCTGTCGGTGATCTGCGGCGGCTACAAGATCGAGGACACCAGCAACCCGGTGGCGCCGGCCACGCTGTCCCAGGCGTTCCGCGAAGCGCTGCAGGAACTCAGCGCAGACATGCGCGTCAAGCTGATCATCTACAAGCTGTTCGATCGCTACGTGCTGTCGCTGCTGGAGGAGCTGTACCAGGAGATCAACACGGAGCTGGTCCGCGCCGGCGTGTTGCCGCAGCTGCGCCACGGCCTGCTGCGCGGCGGTCAGGCCAAGGGTGGCAGCGGCACCCCGGCGGGAGCCGCGGCCACGGCGGCGGCTGCCATGGACGACGGCACCGAGATCTCCGACGACCTGCTGCATACCCTGCACGCGCTGTTCAGTGCACGCCGCGGCAACGCCGGCGGTGGCCGCATGGCCAGCGGGGGCGGCACGGCGGCGGCCGGGGGTTCGCTGCCGTCGGTCAACGAACTGCTCGGCGCACTCAGCGTGCTGCAGAGCCAGATCAGCAACAGCGGACCGGTCAACTACGACGAATCCGACGACGCCGGCGCGCTCAGCCGCGAAGTCCTGCAGCTGAAGACCCAGCTGCTGGCCCAGATCGGTGCCCTGCGCGGCGAACGACCCAGCCATGTGGCCAGCATGGACGAGGACACGATCGACCTGGTCGGCATGCTGTTCGAGTTCATCCTTGAGGACCGCAACCTGCCCGCAGCGATGCAGGTGATGCTGGCGCGGCTGCAGATTCCCTATCTCAAGGCGGCGATCCTCGACCGCAAGATGTTCTCGCACCGCCAGCACCCGGCACGCCGGTTGCTGGACAGCCTGGCCGAACAGGCCAAGAGCTGGTCGGAGGAGTCCGACCGCGACCATCGCCTGCACGAGAAGGTGAAGTCGATCGTCGACCAACTGCTGCACGATTTCGACGACGACATGGGCATCTTCGAGCGCCTGTTGACCGACCTGCAGCAGTTCCAGGACGTCAACAAGCGGCGCTCCGAGCTGGCCGAGCAGCGCGTGGCCGAATCCGCGCGTGGCCGCGAGAAGCTGGAACAGGCACGCCGCCGCGCCGCCCGCGAGATCCTCGAGCGCATCGGCAGCCAGAAGCTGCCACCGCTGATCCACGGCGTGCTGGCGCGTGCCTGGGCCAACCACCTGGTGCTGACCCTGCTGCGCCAGGGCGAGGACTCGCCCGAGTTCAAGACCGCCTTGCGCTTCATCGACGAGTTCATCGCCAGCACCCGGCCGGCCAACGACACCACCAGCCGACAGGCCCTGCGGCAGATGCTGCCGGGTATCGAACGAGCGCTGCGCCAGGGCCTGGCCAACGTCGCTTTCCAGGAACAGGACGTCGAACGCCTGCTGGGCCAGCTGCACGCCTACTATCGCCAGCAGCTGGGCGAAACGACCGCGTCGGAAACGCCGGACGTCGCCGCCGCAGCCGAGGAGGACGTCGCGATGCTGGCGATCCCGGACAGCATCCAGCCGGTCATCGACCGCCAGACGGCACCCGCGGACATCCTGGAAGAAGAGGAAGAGCTGGCCGAGGTGCCGCCGGACAGCCCGGAGTGGTACCAGGTGCAGGCGCTGCAACCGGGCAACTGGCTGGAGTTCACGCTCGACGACGAGGCTCCGGCACGCGCCAAGCTGTCGTGGATCAGCCCGATGAGCGGCCGCTACCTGTTCGTCAACCGTCGCGGCCTGAAGGTCGCCGATTACGCCCCGCGCGAGCTGGCCGGCCTGTTTGCGGACGGCAAGGCGCGCGTGCTGGCAGCCAACGCACTGTTCGATCGCGCGATGACCGCGATCGTCGGCAAGCTCAGCCAGGCCGGCGACGACACGCCCGCCAGCGGCACCGCTCCCACGGACACCGAATGACCGCCACGCCCCGTTTCGCACCGCCCGCTGCCGCCCAGATCGCCGCTGATGTCGAACGCGCCCTGACCGAGGATCTCGGCCAGGGCGATGCCACCGCCGCCCTGCTCCCGGCCGATGCGCGGGCGCAGGCCCGGCTCACCTGCCGCGACGCCGCCGTGATTGCCGGCAGCGCCTGGTTCGACGCCTGCTTCCGGCGGCTGGACCCTTCGGTGCAGATCGACTGGCGGGTAAGCGACGGCGACCAGGTCGCCCCCGGCACGCTGCTCTGCAGCCTGTCCGGACACGCCCGCTCGCTGGTTACCGCCGAACGTACGGCGCTCAACTTCCTGCAACTGCTCTCGGCCACCGCCACTACCACCGCTCGCCATGTCGCCGCGGTAGCCGGCACCGCCGTGCGCGTGCTCGACACCCGCAAGACCGTGCCCGGCCTGCGCGTCGCGCAGAAATATGCCGTGCGCTGCGGCGGCGGCCACAACCAGCGCATGGGCCTGTACGACGCGATCCTGGTCAAGGAGAACCACATCATCGCCGCCGGCGGCATCGCCGCGGCGGTGTCGGCTGCGCGCCGGCTGCACCCCGACCTGCCGCTGGAGGTGGAAGTGGAGAACCTCGACGAGCTCGAACAGGCCCTGCAAGCCGGCGTGGACCGCATCATGCTCGACAACTTCGAGCTGGAGCAGATGCGCGAGGCCGTGGCGCGCACGGCCGGCCGCGTGCCGCTGGAGATTTCCGGCAACGTCGACCTGCAGACCATCGGCGACTTTGCCCGCACCGGCGTGGATTTCATCTCGGTCGGCGCACTGACCAAACACGTGCACGCGATCGACCTCTCGCTGCGCCTGCAATTGCTCTGACCCTGGCTTGCGCGGGCGCCGGCGCGCCCACACACTGGGTGCATGTCCGATTTCTCCGCCCTCGTCCTGCTGCTGGTGCTCGGCGCCGCCGTGGGGCTGTGGCTGAAGCTCAGCGTGGCGCGCGAACGCGCGGTGCGGATCGCGCGACAACAGTGCCATTTGCACGGCCTGCAATTGCTGGACGAGACGGTGGGCATGCGTGCACTGCGCCTGCGCCGGGTCAACGGCCTGCGCCGGGTCGAGCGGGGTTACGGTTTCGAAGTCAGCATCGACGGGCACGATCGCGAGCCGGGCCGGCTGTGGATGATCGGCGACGCGCTGACCGGCCTGAGCCTGCCGGTGGTCGAGCCGCTGGCAGTCGCAAGCACGCCCGAAGACGGCTTTGCAGCCTCGTCGGGGAAGGTCGTGGCATTGCGTCCGCGGCGGGCCGATCGACAGCCCTGAAACGGCAGCCGCCCGACGGGGCGGCAACGGGTTACTTCACCACGCGCAGGTGCGGCGTCGCGCGCTTGGGCTTGTCGCCCCCCTCATCGGCTGCAGGGGCGGGGCCGTCCGGCGGCGGCTCGTTCGGCGGAGTGTCGCCGCCCTCGCCTTCGGCCGGAAACATCATGCCCTGGCCGTTCTCCTGCGCATACAGAGCCAGCACGGCCTGCACCGGAATCTGGATCGCCTGGCTGACCCCGGAGAAACGCGCCTGGAAGCTGATCCATTCGTTGCCGAGATCGAGGTTGGCCACCGCGCGGGTAGCCAGGTTGAGCACTACCTGGCCGTTCTGGATCACCTGTGGCGGCACCCGCACGCCGGCCACGCCGGCATCGACCAGCACGTAAGGGGTCAGGTTGTTGTCGGAAATCCAGTCGTAGATCGCCCGCAGCAGGTACGGGCGATTCGAGCTCATGGCGATGGCGTCATGCTTGCTCATGGACCGGCCGCATGGCCTTTTCCTCGTCGGTCATGCTGCGTGCAAAACCCTGGCTGTGGAACAGGCGCTCGCCGTAATCGACGATCGACTTGCCCTCGCGGCCCAGATCCACGCCGAGCCAGGGCAGCCGCCAGATCACCGGCGCCACCAGGCAATCGGCCAGGCTCATCTCGGGGTTGAGGAAGAACCGCGAGGCCTTGAACAGCGGCACCGTGGAGAGCAGGTGTTCGCGCAACCGCTTGCGTGCCGCATCCGCCGGACGGCCGCCTGCGCGGATCTTGTCCACCTCGGGCAACCAGTCCTTCTCGATCCGCACGGCCGCCACGCGCAGGCGCGCGCGCGATTGCGGGTCGATCGGCATCAGCGGTGGGTGCGGGTAGCGCTCGTCGATGTATTCGCACACCACCGCGGTATCGAACAACGTCAGGTCGCGGTCGATCAGGGTCGGCGTGCTGCCGTACGGGTTGAGATCGAGCAGGTCCTGCGGTGGCCGGGCGTGGTCCACCAGCACCCGTTCGTAGCTGACCCCCTTGGCGGCC